>DATJXV010000230.1:0-11482 GCA_035499955.1 Casimicrobiaceae bacterium | reverse complement strand
ACCGTCTTGCCTTCCATCAGCCGATTCAGGCTATGCTGGATCGCAGCTTCGACTTCCGAATCGAGCGCGCTCGTCGCCTCGTCGAGCAGCAGGATCGGCGCGTCCTTCAGCATCACGCGCGCGATGGCGACGCGCTGGCGTTGCCCGCCGGAAAGCTTCACCCCGCGCTCGCCTACGTGCGCGTCGTAGCCCTTGCGGCCCTTCGGGTCGGCGAGGGTCGCGATGAAGTCGTGCGCCTCGGCGCGCTCGGCGGCGGCGACCAGGTCGGCTTCGCCCGCGTCCGGCCGCCCGTACACGATGTTGTCGCGCACCGAGCGATGCAGGAGCGAAGTGTCCTGCGTGACCATGCCGATCTGCGCCCGCAGGCTTTCCTGCGTCGCATGCGCAATGTCCTGCCCGTCGATCAGGATGCGGCCGCGCTCGACGTCGTAGAAGCGCAGGAGCAGGTTGACGATGGTCGACTTGCCGGCGCCGGAGCGGCCGACGAGGCCGATCTTCTCGCCGGGCCGGATGTGGAGATCGAGATCGTCGATGACGCTCGCCGCGCCGCCGTAGCCGAAGCTCACGTGCTCGAAGCGGATGTCGCCGCGGGTGACGACGAGCGGCTTGGCGTCCGGCACGTCGACGACCGCATGCGGGCGCGACAGCGTCGTGATGCCGTCCTGCACGGTGCCGATGTGCTCGAACAGCGCCGCCATCTCCCACATGACCCAGTGCGAGATGCCGTTCAGGCGAAGCGCCATCGCGGTGGTGGCGGCGACTGCGCCGACGCCGACCTGGCCCTGCGACCACAGCCACAGCGTGGCGCCCGCCGACGCCGCGATGAGCCCCATCGAAAGCACGTGGTTGACGATCTCGAATCCGGTGACGAGCCGCATCTGCGCATGGACGGTGGTCATGAACTCCGTCATCGCGCCCTTCGCGTAGCCAGCCTCGCGCCTCGCGTGCGAGAAAAGCTTGACGGTGGCGATGTTGGTGTAGGCATCCGTGATGCGGCCGGTCATGAGCGAGCGCGCGTCGGCCTGCTGCTTGCCTACGCGAGCCAGCCGCGGCACGAAGTAGCGCAGCGCCGCGACGTACAACACGAGCCACGCGAGAAACGGGACCAGCAGCTTGGAATCGAACCCGCCCAGCACCGCGAGCAGCGTCACGAAGTAGATGACGATGAACACGACGAGCTCGCAGACGATGAGCCAGGTGTCGCGCACCGCGAGCGCGGTCTGCATCACCTTCGTTGCGATGCGGCCGGCGAACTCGTCCTGGTAGAAGTGCATGCTCTGCCCGAGCATGAGTCGGTGGAAGTTCCAGCGCAGGAGCATCGGAAAGTTGCCGAAGAGCGCCTGCTGCTTGATCGCCGACTGCAGCGCGACGACGATGACGCTCGCGGCGAGAACGACGCCGAGCAGGAGCAGCCTCGGCTTCTCCTGTGCGAAAAGCTGCGACGGCTCGACCTTGGCGAGCCAGTCGACGATGCTGCCGAGGAAGCTGAAGAGCAGCGCCTCGAACGCGCCGATGGCGCCGGTGAGCACGATCGTCGCGAGGAGATACACGCGAAGCCCGCGCGAGCACGCCCACATGAACGCGAAGAAGCCGCGCGGCGGCGGCGACGGCGGCGCATCGGGATACGGATCGACCAGGCGTTCGAAATACGCGAGCACGCGGGTTCACGTCACGAAAAAAAGGTGCGTAGCTTACCGCGTCAGCGCAGCGCCTGCACGCCCTCGGCGTAAACGTCGTCGAAGATCGCCTCGAGCGCCGGATGCGTCCCGCGGATCTGGTCGACGACGTCCTTGGCCCAACGCAGGTACTCGCGCTTGCGATCGACCGACCATTGGGCCGGCGGAGCGCTCACCATGTCGACGACGTTGCAGATCTTGTCTGCGAGCTTCACGAGTCTCGCCCGGTGCGACGAGGCGCCCGCGTGCGCGACCTGCAGGCGCTTGCGCTCGGCCTTGGGCAGCGTCTTGTCGTCGGACACCTCGGCGACGATCATCGCGATCGGCTCGCCGAAAAGCGTGCGCAGCTCCTCGAACGTCGTCTCGGTATCCTCGAGCGTGTCGTGCAGCAGCGCCGCGCACAGCACCGCGACGTCGTCGATGCCCTGTCGCTTGAGCAGGCTCGCGAGTGCGATGGGGTGGTTGATGTAGGGCGACGCCTGCGCGTCCTTGCGCCGCTGGTGGCGATGCTTCTCGGCGGCGAAGGCGACGGCCTCGAGCAGGAGCGCTGCGGGATCGCTGCTCATCCTGCGCGCTCGGCCACCGCATCGCCCCACGGCGACATGATCTCGGTGCAGCCCGCGTTGAGCTCGCCGTCGCGCACGACGGCCGCGGGCACCGCGAAGGCATACGGAAAGCAGGTCCGGCGCGCCGTCACCGTGGGAAAGTGCGCAGACAGCGCGTCGATCACGGCGCGCTCGAGCGTCGAGTCGGCGATCACCTGCGCGCCGCCGCTCTGGTCGATGCGCGGCTGGTGGAAGGCTTCCTCCAGGGACTGGCCGTGGTCCATCATGAACGACGCGATCTGCAGCACCGTGCCGATGATCTTGCGCCCGCCGGATGCGCCGAGCGCGAAGCGGCGCCCGTCGGCGACTGCGCCGACGACCGGACAGTAGTTGCCGAGGCAACGCTTTCCTGGGCGAAGCGAGTTCGGCTTGCCCGGCTCGGGATCGAACCACATGAGGCCGTTGTTGAGCAGGATGCCCGTCGACGGCGACACGACGCGCGCGCCGAACATCGACAGCAGGGTCTGCGTCGCCGCGCACAGGTTGCCACGGCGGTCGACGATGCTGAAATGCGTCGTGCACGACGGCGCGAAGGGTGACTCGCGGTCGCCCATCTCGTCGAGGCGGCTGCGGTACGCCGCGTCGAGGGCGGTGGCGTACGCGACGTAGCTCTTCGGCCCGGGCGCCGACTCGGCCAAGTCGGACGCGGCGAGGGAGCGCAGGCATGCCTCAAGCGTCGGCCCACCCGTCATCCCCGGCGCGGCGAACACGGTCCCGCCGCGGTACGGCACGGCGAGCGCCTCGCCGATGCTCGCGTGGTAGCTCGACAGATCGTCTTCGGAAAGACAGCCGCCCTTCGCCCGAACGTCCTCGACGAGTGCGCGTGCGACGTCGCCCTTGTAGAACGCCTGCGCGCCGTGCTCGGCGATCGCGCGCAGCGTCTTGGCGTGCCGGCGCTGGTCGAGCCTTCGCTCGGTGAGGGCGGTCCATTGGCCGAGCGGTGGCCACTGCCCGTCCTCGAGGAACATCGCGGCGGCGTCGCCGTCCATGGCGAGCTCGCGCGCGGCCGAGGCCACGAGCAGTCCCGAGTACCAATCGAGCAGCAGTCCTTGCTCGGCCAGGCCGATCGCGGGGGCGAGGAGGTCGCGCCACGGCCGGCGGCCGAAGCGCTCGTGCGCGAGCGCCATGCCCGCGACCGCGCCAGGCACGGCCGTGGCGGTCGCGCCGCGCGCGTTGCGCTCGTCGACCACGGCCGGCCACGGAAACAGATCGGCGTTGCGGCCCGCGCCGGACAGCGGATAGTCGCAAGGATCGAGCGAGGCGGGCGAGCGCATGCCGTAGTCGATCGCGTACGCCTTGCCCTCGTCCGCGCGCCACGCCACCATTGCGCCGCCCGCCGCGGGGCCGCTCATCCACGGCTCGACGACGCCGATCGCGAACGAAGTGGCCACCGCGGCGTCGATGGCGTCGCCGCCGGCCTCGAGCACGGCGGCGCCTGCCTCGGCGGCACGCCGATGCTGGGCGGCGACTACGCCGCCGCGCGTGGCGACGACCGCCTTGCGGACCACCTGCGAGTTGCTGAAGTTGTCGATCATGCCGCGTGCGCCTTCGCGTAGCGCACGATGTCGGCGTGCGTGGCGAACCACACGCCGGTGTGCGACTTGGCGTAGCGGATCAACTCCTCGACGATCCACACCCGCGAGCGGTAGCCGGTGATGTGCGGGTGCATGGTGAGCTGTAAGATCCCGCCTTCCTCGTACGCGCCGTCGAATTCGAGCTTGAAGATGTCGAACACGTCCGCCGGCGGCGTGTACGGCCGCAGGGCGGTGTAGCGGTTCATGGCGAAGTAGACGGCGTCGTCGCGAATCCACTCCACCGGCAGCTCGGTCACGCCGGTGGGCTGCCCGTCGAGCAGGAGCTCGTGGCAGTCGACGTCGGCCATGAGCGAGGAGTCGTAGAGCAGTCCCATGTCGCGCGTGATGGCGAGCGTGTGCGGGCTGAAGTCCCATGACGGCGTGCGGATGCCGAGCGGCCGCACGCCGCAGACCTTCTCGAGCGTGTCCGCGCAGCGCATCTGCAGCTCGCGCTCGGCCTCGGGCGGCAGGAGCGAGTTGCGCTCGTGGATCCAGCCGTGGATGCCGATCTCGTGACCTTCGGCGATCACGCGGCGCTGCTCGTCGGGGTGGAGCAGCGCGACGACCGCCGGAACGTAGAAGCTCGCGGGCACGCCGTGGCGCGCCAGGATGTCGAGAATGCGCGGCACCCCCTGCCGATTGCCGTATTGGCCCTGCGAGAGCCTGCCGATGGACTCACCGCCCTCGCGCAAATCGGTCGTCTCGTGATCGGAGTCGAACGACAGCGCCACCGCGCAGCGCGCGCCGTCCTTCCACTGCGCCGGCCGGAGCGGCCGCCCGGCGCGCACGCGGTCGACGATGCCCCGCCACTGCGCCTCGGGCCACTGCCAGGGCTCGAGCTTGTCGGTCGTCATTTGGCTTCCCAGGGTCTTGCCACGCCCAGCCGGTCGTCGAAGAAGGCGACGGCCGCGGCACCGATGTCGGCATGCAGCTTCGCGCGGTCGACGCCGGGCGCGTCGACACAGGTCTCGGGCAGCTCGAGCTTGCCCTCGGCCGAGCACTCGTTGACGAAGATCTCGTGGCCGACGGGTCCGCGCAAGATCGCGAGGTCGACGTTGCGGATGTGCTCCGCCGCGAACACGGCATTGTCGCCGGGCGGCGTGACGGTGTCGCCGGCGCCCACGATGATGTAGGCCGGGATCGCCATGTGCGCGATGCTCTGCGCATCCATGCCGAAGGCCTGGATCACGCCCGGAGCCATGGCGAACGCGGCGCGCACGCGCGGGTCGGCGACCTCGAGCGCCGGCGTCGCGTCGACCGGCATCTGGTCGCGGATGTGCGCCGGCACGGAAAGATCGCTCTTCCAATGCTGCTGGAACGCCGCGAAGCGCTCGGCGTTCACGCGCGCCCCGCCGATCCACAGCGCCGTGAAGCCGCCCTGCGAGTGGCCGGCGATGCCGATGCGGGTCTCGTCGATCGCGCGCGCCCACGGCTCGTGCGTCGTGAGGTACGTGATGTCGAGCGACACGTCGACCGGCCGCTGCCAGAGCTTGTTCGCGAGGTAGACGATCGAGCGGTCGTTGGCGTTGGCCCGATAGTGATCAATCGCGGCGACGACGTAGCCGCGCGCGGCGAGGTACTCCGCGAGCCAGGCGTAGACGAGGCCGCTGCCGCCGCGCCCGTGCGACAGCATCACGAGCGGGAACTTGCGAGGCGCGGTTGCGATCTCGACGTCGCGATAGACGCGGAAATTCGCGAAGAGCTCCATCGCGAAAGGCGGCGGCGCGGGCTCGGGAAGCGCGCCCGGATAGAACACGTTCATGGTGAGCGTACGCGGACCGTACGTCGTCTCGACGTATTCGACTTCCCTCACGCCCACGGGGTAGACGGCCGGGACGGGCGCTTGCGCGGCGGCGCTCGCGGCGGCCGCGAGCCACAGGAAGCCGAGCACGGTGCGGAGACGATGCATCGCGGTGACTATAGCGACCATCCGCGAGCGGCGGCAACTGCATCCTGCATCCGGCTGCTAACATGCGGGGCGATGACCTGGTCCATCGTCGCCCGCGATGCGTCCGGCGCCTTCGGCGTCGCCGTGGCGAGCCGCTTTTTCGCCGTCGGCGCGCTTTGCCCGCATGCACGCAGCAGCGCCGGGGCGCTGTCAACGCAAGCGCTGGTCAATCCCATGTATGCGCGTCCGGCGCTCGACCTGCTCGCCGAGGGTGTGCCGGCGGCCGAGGTCGTGCGCGTGCTCACGAGCGGCGACGACGGCCGCGACGTGCGCCAGCTCCACGTCGTCGACCGCCAGGGCCGCACGGCGGCGCACACCGGCCGCGCGTGCATCGACTGGTGCGGGCATCGTTGGGGCACGCATTATTCGGTCGCCGGCAACATGCTCGCCGGCCCGCAGGTCATTGCGGACACGGGCGAAGCGTACGAGAAATCGGCGCAGCTTCCGTTCGCCGAGCGCCTGCTTGCGGCCCTGGCGGCGGGCGAAGCGGCGGGCGGCGACAAGCGCGGCAAGCAGGCCGCGGCGCTCCTCGTCTACACGAGCGAGGACTACCCGTTTCTCGACCTCCGCGTCGACGACCATGCCGAGCCGATCGCCGAATTGCGCAGGCTGTACGCGGCGAGCCTCGACCGCTTCCAGCCGTTCCTGTCGTGCGTGCCGAGCCGGACGCGTCCTTCGGGCATCACGGATCGCGCCGTGATCGAGGAGGAGATCGCACGGTTCCAGCTCACTCGCAGATGACGGCGCTGTTGGAGGTGCGTGACCTGCGCACGCACTTCCGCACCGACGAAGGCGAATTCGCGGCCGTCGACGGCGTGAGCTTCACGCTCGACGCGGGACGCACGCTCGGGCTCGTGGGCGAGTCGGGCTGCGGCAAGAGCGTCACGGCATTGTCCATCATGGGCCTCGTCCCGCAACCGCCGGGACGCATCGCCGGCGGGCGGATCCTGTTCGAGGGCGAGGACGTCCTGCGCATGACGCCTTCCGGGCTGCGCGAGCTGCGCGGCAACCGCATCTCGATGATCTTCCAGGAGCCGATGACGTCGCTCAACCCGGCCTTCCCGGTCGGCGAGCAGATCGCCGAGGCGATCCTGCGCCATCGCAACGTGTCGCGCGCCGAGGCCACGGAGCGGACGCTCGCCATGCTTCGCCGCGTGCGCATTCCCTCGCCCGAGCAGCGCTATCACGATTACCCGCACAGGCTGTCGGGCGGCATGCGCCAGCGCGTGATGATCGCGATGGCGCTCGCGCTCTCGCCCAGGCTGCTCATCGCCGACGAGCCTACGACCGCGCTCGACGTGACCATTCAGGCGCAGATCCTCGAGCTCATGCGCGCCTTGCGCGAGGAGACCGGGACGGCGATCGTTCTCATCACGCACGACCTGGGGGTCATCGCCGAAGTCGCCGACGAGGTCGCGGTGATGTACGCGGGAAGGATCGTCGAGCGCGCGCCCGTGGCGGCGCTGTTCGCGCAGCCGCAGCATCCGTACACGATAGGGCTGCTGGGCTCGATCCCGCAGCTGCATCTGGCGCAGGATCGCCTTGCCGCGATCGAGGGCCAGGTCCCGACCGCGCGCACGCCGGTGAGGGGTTGCCGCTTCCACCCGCGCTGCCCGTTCGCGGTCGAGCGGTGCCGGGAGGAGGAGCCGTCGCTCGCCGCGGTGGTGCCCGGCCATGATGCGGCATGCTGGCGCGCGCCGCTATGAGCGCGCCGCTGCTTCGCGTCGATTCGCTCGTCAAGCACTTCCCGATACGGCGCGGGCTCTTCGGCCGCACGAGCGGTTCGGTGCGCGCGGTCGACGGCGTGAGCTTCGACCTGGCCGCCGGCGAAACGCTCGCCCTCGTCGGCGAGTCGGGCTGCGGCAAGTCGACCACCGGACGCCTCGTGCTGCGGCTGCTCGCGCCGACGTCCGGACGCGTGGAGTTCGAGGGACACGATCTGTTCAAGCTGGCCGAAGGCGAGATGCGCGACTTGCGCGGCGCTCTGCAGATCATCTTCCAGGACCCGTTCGCGTCGCTCAACCCGCGCATGACGGTGGCGCAGACGCTGGCCGAGCCGCTCGCGCTGCACGGCCTTGCGCAAGGGCGGCGGCGCGAGCGCGTGGCGGAGATCCTGCGCCTGGTCGGCCTCGCGCCGGAGCACGCGCGCCGATATCCGCACGAGTTCTCGGGCGGCCAGCGCCAGCGCATCGGCATTGCGCGCGCCCTCGCGGTCGAGCCCCGCCTCATCGTGTGCGACGAGCCCGTATCGGCACTCGACGTGTCGATCCAGGCGCAGGTCGTGAACCTCTTGCGCGACCTGCAGGCGCGGCTCGGGCTGTCGTACATCTTCATCGCGCACGACCTCGCGGTCGTGAAGTTCATCGCAACGCGCGTGGCGGTGATGTATCTCGGGCGCATCGTCGAGTTCGCGGACAAGGCGTCGCTGTTCAGCGAGCCGCGACACCCATACACGCAGGCGCTCCTGTCCGCGATTCCGGTGCCCGACCCAGCGCGCAGGCGCCGCCGTCTGCTGCTCGAAGGCGACGTGCCGAATCCTGCCGACCCGCCCTCGGGTTGCCGCTTCAGGACGCGGTGCCCGCACGCGCGGCCGCGCTGTGCCGAGGAGTCGCCCGCGCTGGCGGAGGATTCCGGCGGCCACGCGGTGGCTTGCCACTTCTGGCGCGACATCGCGCCTCCGGCGATCCTGCCGGGGACGGCTGCGGCGCCCCGCAATCCTCGCCTCGAGGCGCTCCAGGCCGCATTCCGGTCGAATCCCGCGTGATGCTATTCTGCAAACGGCCTCGTTTCCGGAGTCGACCATGGTCCGTCCCGCCCGCTTTGGCGCCGCTGCGCTGGTGCTCGCGTCAGTGCTCTTCGCCGCGCCTCTTTGCGCGCAATCGCTGCGCTTCGGCCTCGCCGAGGATCCCGACGTCCTCGACCCCACGCTTGCGCGCACGTTCGTCGGGCGCATCGTGTTCGCCGCGCTGTGCGACAAGCTGTTCGACATCGACGACAAGCTTTCCATCGTGCCGCAGCTTGCCGAGAGCTACGCGTGGTCGGCGGACGGCAAGGCGCTCACGATCAAGGTGCGGCCGGGGGTGACGTTCCACGACGGCGAGAAGCTCGACGCCGCCGCGGTGAAGTTCAACATCGAGCGGCACAAGACCATGCCGGGCAGCAACCGCCGCGGCGAGCTCGCGCTCGTCACGACGGTCGACGTGGTCGATCCCATGACCGCCCGGATCAACCTGTCGGCGCCGTTCTCGCCGCTGCTCGCGCAGCTCGCGGACCGCGCCGGCATGATGGTGTCGCCGAAGGCGGCTGCGGCGGCCGGCGACAAGTTCGGCGCCAACCCGGTGTGCTCGGGACCCTTCAAGTTC
Source organism: Casimicrobiaceae bacterium (assembly GCA_035499955.1). Taxonomy (GTDB): domain Bacteria; phylum Pseudomonadota; class Gammaproteobacteria; order Burkholderiales; family Casimicrobiaceae; genus VBCG01. Next base: position 2,317 of record DATJXV010000230.1, on the reverse strand, counting down.
GTCGAGCGTGTCGCGCAGGACCGCATCGTGCTCGAGAAGTACCCCAACTACTGGAACAAGGGCCAGATCTTCCTCGACAAGATCACCTACCTGCCGATCGTCGACGCCACCGTGCGGCTCGCCAACCTGAAGTCGGGCCAGCTCGACATGATCGAGCGCATGGCGCCGTCCGACGTCCCCGGACTTGCGAGCGACAGCCGGTACAAGATCGCGAGGATCACGGAGATCGGCTACCAGGGCATCACGCTGAACGTCGGCAAGAGCGAGCAGGCGAAGACGAACCCGATCGGCAAGGACCCGCGGGTGCGCGAGGCCTTCGAGCTGACGCTCGACCGCGACGGCATCGTGCAAGTGGCGATGGACGGCGAGGCGACCGTCGGCAACCAGTGGGTCGCGCCGAGCAACCCGTTCTACGCGAAGAACGTGCCGATTCCGAAGCGCGATGTCGCCAAGGCGAAGGCGCTGCTCGCGGCGGCCGGCATGCCCAATCCCACCGTCACGCTGATGACGCCGACAAACACGGACCAGCAGAAGATCGCCCAGGTCGTGCAGGCGATGGTCAAGGAAGCGGGCTTCGACCTCAAGATCCAGTCGACCGAGTTCGCGACCTCGCTCAACATGGCCGACAAGGGCGACTTCGACGCCTACGTGCTCGCGTGGAGCGGCCGAGCCGACCCCGACGGCAACGTCTACAGCTTCGACGCCTGCAAGCAGCCGCTCAACTACGCGGGCTACTGCAAGCAGGAGGTGGACGACCTGCTCAACAAGTCGCGCACCGCGTCCGACGTCGCCGAGCGCAAGAAGACGTACGAGCAGATTGCGGCGATCGTGCTCAAAGACCGCCCCATCATCTATCTGTACCATCGCCACTGGCTGTGGGCGCTTTCCAACAAGGTCGTCGGCTTCAAGCCGATGCCCGACGGCCTCGTGCGCGTGCAGGGGCTCAAGCTGCAATGACCCGGTAGCGCGGCCTCGCCGTGAACGCGTTCCTCACGAGCCGGCTCGCCACGATCGTCCCCACGCTGCTGTTCGTGACGATCCTCATCTTCGGGCTGCAGCAGCTGCTGCCCGGGGATCCCGCCTTGGTGCTGGCCGGCGAGGAGCGCGACCCCAGCGTGGTCGCTTACCTGCACAAGAAGATGCATCTCGACGACCCGCTGCCGGTCCGCTATCTGTACTGGCTCGGCGGCGTGGTCCGCGGCGACCTCGGCGAATCGCTGCGCATGCAAAAGCCGGTGACGGCGCTCATCGCCGAGAAGCTGCCCGTCACGATCGAGCTCGCCCTCATCGCCATCGTCATCGCGCTTGCGATCGGCATTCCCGCGGGGATCGTCTCGGCGATCGCCAAGGGCACGTGGTGGGACTACGCCGCCAACGCCGTCGCGCTTTGGGGCTTGTCCACGCCGAACTTCTGGCTCGGCATCATGCTGATCCTGCTCTTCTCGGTGCAACTGGGCTGGCTGCCCGCGTCCGGCTACGTGAGCCCGTTCGAGGACTTGCGGGCGAACCTCGCGGCAATGATCATGCCCGCGTTCGTGCTCGGCAACGCGATCGCCGCGGTCCTCATGCGGCACACGCGAAGCGCCATGCTTCAGGTCATGTCGTCCGACTACGTGCGCACGGCGCGCGCCAAGGGCTTGGACGAGCGCGTCGTGATCCTCAAGCACGGCCTGCGCAACGCGCTGATGCCGATCATCACGCTCGGCGCGCTCGAGCTCGGCACGCTGCTGTCGGGCGCGGTGCTCACCGAGCAGGTGTTCACGATTCCCGGCTTCGGCAAGCTCATCGTCGACGCGGTGTTCAATCGCGACTACGCGGTGGTGCAGGGTGTCGTGCTGTTCACGGCCACCGCGTACATCGCGCTCAACCTGCTCGCGGACATCGCGTACTTCCTGGTCAACCCGCGCTTGCGAGACCGATAGGTATGGACCCCCACGCTCGCTTCGCTCTCTGCCCCCCGAGGGGGCGCAGTCAGTCGCTTGTGGCGGCCCTGCGCGACTGACCCGTGGCCACCCTCGCCATCGACGCCCTGCCGCGGGAGGAGAGCCCGGGGCGGCGTGCCGCGCGCCGTCTCGCCAGGCGCCGCGCGTCGCTCGCCGGCCTGTTCGTCGTCCTCTTCTTCATCGCGGTGGCCGTGCTCGCGCCGTGGCTCGCGCCGTACGATCCGCTCGCGACGAGCTGGTCCGCGATCCGCAAGGCGCCGTCGGCGGCGCACTGGTTCGGCACCGACGAGATCGGCCGCGACGTGCTCTCCCGCGTGATCTTCGGCACGCGTGCTTCGCTCCTGGCGGGCGTCGTCTCGGTGTCCATCGCACTC
>DATJXV010000229.1:0-10185 GCA_035499955.1 Casimicrobiaceae bacterium | reverse complement strand
TTTCGATCGTGCACAAGAAAGGCATCAAGCTCGACGGCAACAATCCGACGATACTGTACGGTTACGGGGCGTACGGCATCTCGACGACGCCGTTCTACCGGCCAACCTTCCTGCCGTGGTTCGAGCGTGGCGGCGTATTCGCGGTCGCGCACGTTCGCGGCGGGGGCGAGAACGGCCAAGACTGGTACAAGGCGGGCTACAAGCTCACGAAACCGAACACCTGGAAGGACGCGATCGCCTGCGCGGAGTGGCTGGTCGCCAACAAGTACACCTCTCCGTCGAAGCTCGGCATCTGGGGCGGCAGCGCCGGCGGCATCTTCGTCGGTCGCTCGATCACCGATCGGCCGGAGCTATTCGCGGCGGCCATCGATGAGGTCCCGGTCTCAGACTCGCTGCGGATGGAATTCTCGGCGAACGGCGTGCCCAACATTCCCGAGTTCGGCACCGTCAAGACGGAGGAAGGGTTCAAGGGTCTGCTCGCGATGAGCTCATACCATCACGTCAAGGACGGCACGAAGTACCCCGCGGTCCTGCTCATCACCGGCTACAACGACCCGCGGGTGGACTCGTGGGAGGCGGGCAAGATGGCGGCGCGATTGCAGGCTGCGCAGGGCGGCGACAGGCCGATCCTTTTGCGGATCGACTACGATGCGGGTCACGGCTACGGCTCGACCAAGAAATCGCAGTACGAAGAGCGCGCCGATACCTTCGCGTTTCTGTTCTGGCAGTTCGGCGTGAAGGGCTTCCAGCCGTAGACAACTGTCATTCCGAGGAGCCTTGGCGACGAGGAATCTGCTTCTCGCGTACCAACGGATTCCTCGCTGCGCTCGGAATGACAAGGTCGCGCGGCGTCTGCCCGGCGAAGAATGCGTCGAGATTGTCGAGCGCGCGAAAGCCCATCGCATCGCGAGTCTCGACGGTGGCGCTGCCGAGGTGCGGTAGGAGGAAGACATTCGGCAGCTCGAGATAGCCGGGATGGAGGTTGGGCTCGTTCTCGAACACATCGAGCCCCGCGGCGGCCACGCGCCGCCGCTTTAGCGCCGCGATCAGCGCCTCGTCGTCGACGAGCATCCCGCGCGCGGTGTTGACCACGATGGCGCCGTCCGGCAGGCGCTCGATGCGCGCCGCATCGAGGAAGTGGTGCGTTTCCTTCGTGGCCGGCGCGTGCAGGCTCATAAAGTCGCTTTGCGCGAGGAATTCGTCGACGGCGGGGACGAAGCGCGCGCCGTGCACGAGCTTCGCGGGAAGCTTCCGTTGATCGCAATACACGAGTTCCATCCCGAAGCCGCGGGCGCGCCGCGCCACCGCCTGCCCGATGCGTCCCATGCCGAAGATCCCCAGCCGCTTGCCCGTCAGCCCCGCGCCGAGCAGCTCGGTCGGCGTCCACCGTCCCCACCGGCCGCTGCGGATGAGCGCGTCGCCTTCGTGCGCGCGCCTCGCCGCTCCGAGCAGACACAGCATCGCGATGTCGGCGGTGGCTTCGGTAAGCACGTCGGGCGTGTTGGTCACCGCGACGCCGCGTCCGGCTGCCGCGGCAGCGTCGACGTGATCGAAGCCGACCGAATAGCAGGCGACGATCCTGACCGATGCCGGCAGCCGGGCGATCACGCTTGCGTCGATGCGCTCGGTCGGGGCGACAAGGAGCGCATCGGCGTTTCGCGCGAGCGACACGAGATCGTCCGGGCCAATCGCGCAATCATCGGCGTTCAGCACCGCGTCGTAGTCTCGCGCGAGGCGCGCCTCAACTGCCGCCGGGAGCTTCCGCGTCACGACAACGCGAGGTCGCTTTTTCATCTCAATGCAGCTTCACGCGCGGCTCGGTGCGCCGGCGCAGGAAGCGCCCCACCGTGTCGAGCGCCACGCCCATGTAGCCGAGGATCGCCGCCTGGTGCAGCTTGTAGAGCGAAGCGTACATCCAGCGCGCGATCAATCCCTGAATCAGAAGGCTTCCGCCGATGAGCCTGCCCATCAGCGTTCCGACCGCGGACAGTTCGCCCAGCGAGACGAGCGAGCCCAGGTCGTGGAAGTGGAACTCGGGCAGCGGCCTGCCGTCTAGGCGCGCGCGCATCGACTTCGCGAGCAGCATCGCCTGCTGGCGCGCCGCCTGCGCGCGCGGCGGCACGAGCGCGCCCGCGCGCCCCGCCTCGGGCCAGGGGCACGCGGCGCAATCGCCGAAGGCGAACACGTCGGGATCGCGCGTCGTCTGCAAGGTCAGCGTGACCACGAGCTGATTGCCGCGCCCCGTCTCGAGGCCGTCGAGGTTGCGGAGCCAATCCGGCGCCTTGATCCCCGCCGCCCAGACCACGAGGTCTGCATGATGGAAGGCGCCGCTGGCGGTGCGCACCCCGTTTTCTTCGACGGCCGTCACGCGCTCGCCGGTGCGCACCTGGACGTTGAGCTTTTCGAGGAGCCCCGTCGCCGCCTTGGCGACATGCTCGGAGAGCAGCGGCAGAATGTGCGGCGCCGCTTCAATCACCGTGAGCCGGACGTCTTTGCGCGGATCGAGATGCTCGAGCCCGTAGCTCGCATGCACGTGCGTAGTCTGACGGATCTCGGCGGCCAGCTCCACGCCGGTGGCGCCGGCGCCGATGATCACGATGTCGACGCCGGTCGGATTCCCCGACGCGGCAGCGCCGTCGGCGCGGACGCAGGCCGCGAGAAGACGGCGATGAAAGCGCTCGGCCTCCTCCTGCGTTTCGAGCGAGATGGCGTGCTGCGCGACGCCTGCGACGCCGAAGTCGTTGCTGATGCTGCCGACGCAGAAGACGAGCGTTTCGTAGCGCAGGACGCGGCGCGGCAGCATCTCCGCGCCGTCGTCGTCGTGCACGGCATCGAGCACCAGCTCGTGCCGCGCGCGATCGAGCGCGGCCACGGTGCCCTGCCGGAATCGAAAGTAGTGCCAGTAGGCGAGCGCGAGATAGTCCACGCCGTGGACGTCGGCGTCCATGCGCCCGGCCGCCACTTCGTGCAGCAGCGGCTTCCACAAGTGCGTACCGTTGCGGTCGACGAGCGTGATCTCCGCGCGTCCGCGCCGCCCGAGCTTGTCGCCGAGGCGCGAGGCGAGCGGCAGCCCTCCGGCGCCACCACCGACGATGACGATGCGATGCGGGACTGCGCCTGCGTTCATCCCTTCTCTCCTTCGCGGAGCGATGCGGCGAGGTTTCGAAGCGATGCGGCGTTGGCCTTGAGCGCATAGTCGAAGAGCGCAAGGCGCTGCTCGACGAACTCGCCGGCAACCGAGGCGGGATCCGCCGGCGGAAGCCCGAGGAAGGCATCGGCTTCGCCGGCGTCCACACAAATCTTCATCCCCAGCTTGCGCGCGAGCCGCATCATCGCCGTGTTTTCCGCGAGGCAATGCACGTAGAGGCGGTTCACGAACCGGTTGCGCGCGTGCTCGGACGCCCGGACGAGGAGCGCTCCACCGACGCCGCACTCGCGGTGCCCGTCGAGCACAGAGATGCCCAGCTCGGCTACATCGCCGGTGAACGCGACGTGTGCCGCGCCGATCAGCAAAAGCTCTTCGTCGTGCACGCCGAACACCGCGTCGCGCTCGAAATCGATGCGCGCAACATACTCCTCGATCGCGGGCGCGGCGAGCATGCTGCCGAAGCGAAGCCGCGCGTCCTCGGCGTCGAGCGAAAGGAAGTGACGCGCGAGTTCGAGTCGCGACGATTCGCCGAGCCGGGGAACAGGGATGTTCACTCGCCTTTCGCTGTGCCTTCGCCGAACATGCATCTATTCTACCGTCCGGCGAGAGCGGTCCCGTCGGTTGCGCGTCCCGCGATCAGGCGTCATGCTTGCACCGATGAGCCGATCTCTCCTTCCCGAAGCCGTCGAACGCTACGTCGCCCTCGACGTGACCCGCGAAAGCGACGTGCAGAAGCGCTTGCGCGCCGAGACCGCGCTGCTGCCGCAGGCCGGGATGCAGATCGGTCCCGACCAGGGCGCCCTGCTCGCGCTACTCGCGCGCACGATCGAGGCTCGGCGCGCCATCGAGATCGGCACTTTTACGGGCTACAGCGCGCTCGCGGTCGCCGCCGCGCTGGCCGCCGACGGCAAGCTCGTCTGCTGCGACAAGAGCGAGAAATGGACGGCGATCGCGCGACGCTACTGGAAGGAAGCCGGGCTCTCCGATCGCATCGAGTTGAGACTCGGCCCCGCGCTCGGGACGCTCGCAGCGCTCGCGAGTGAATACGGCCCCGGCTCGTTCGACTTCGCCTTCATCGACGCCGACAAGACCTCCTACGACGCCTACTACGAGGCGTGTCTCGGCCTGCTGCGCGCCGGCGGCCTGATCGCGCTCGACAACATGCTGTGGAGCGGCGACGTTGCGAAGCGCACGGTGCGTGACGCGGACACCAAGGCGCTGCGCGCACTCAACGCTAAGATTCGCGACGACGAGCGCGTCGACTCGTGCCTTCTCACCGTGGGGGATGGCGTGATGCTGGCGCGCAAGCGTTAGACTATTCCGTCAATTTCCAGGGAGATTGCATGTCGTCCCATTTGCTTGCACTCTTGCTTACTGCCCTGGGCGTTGCTGGCCTCGCGCAGGCTGACGTGTCGTCGCTGGCCGAAATCGAGGCGCGCAATGGAGTTGCCTTGTCGGCCGATGAGCTTCAAAAAGTCATACCCGGCGCCAAAGTGGTAAACCACGCTCCAAACGGGGACACGCGGGTGTGGACGAATAAGCTTGACGGCACGCTCGTCGCTTCCACCGACGCACGCGGTGGAACCAATTCCGGCGGCCAGCGGCTGCAGTCCGCCGAAGGATCCTGGCGCATCGAGCACGGGGCCTACTGCGTGAAAATGCAGTGGCGCCGAGTCGAGGAGCAATGGTGCCGACATATATACAAGATCGGCGACAAATATTACGGCGTACCAGCTCGCCCCGGGAGCAGGAGGCGCGTCCTGGAGTTCGAGCTCAGCAAGTAGCTGGCCCGCACGCGGCGCGCTTGATGCGTTACGCCATCTTCGCCAGCAGCGGCACGATCATCAGCGCGACGATGTTGATGATCTTGATGAGCGGGTTCACCGCCGGGCCGGCCGTGTCCTTGTAGGGGTCACCGACCGTATCGCCGGTGACGGCCGCCTTGTGCGCGTCCGAGCCCTTGCCGCCGTAGTTGCCATCCTCGATGTACTTCTTCGCGTTGTCCCACGCGCCGCCGCCGGTGGTCATCGAGATGGCGACGAAAAGCCCGGTGACGATGGTGCCCATGAGCAACCCGCCGAGCGCCTTCGGCCCCAGGATCACGCCGACTACGACCGGGACCAGCACCGGCAGCAGCGACGGCACGATCATCTCCTTGATCGCCGCCTTGGTCAGCATGTCGACCGCGGTGCCGTATTCCGGCTTCGCAGTGCCTTCCATGATGCCCTTGATCTCCTTGAACTGGCGGCGCACTTCGAGCACCACCGCCCCGGCGGCGCGGCCGACCGCTTCCATAGCCATCGCGCCGAAGAGATAGGGGATCAATCCGCCGAGGAACAATCCGATGATCACCATGCGATCCGACAGATCGAAGGAAACCCTGATGCCGGAGGTGTCGAGCGCGTGCGTGTAGTCGGCGAAGAGCACCAGCGCCGCGAGCCCCGCCGAGCCGATGGCGTAGCCCTTGGTCACCGCCTTGGTGGTATTGCCGACCGCGTCGAGCGGATCGGTGATGGCGCGCACCGAGTCGGGTAGTTTCGCCATTTCGGCGATGCCGCCGGCGTTGTCGGTGATCGGACCGTAGGCGTCGAGCGCGACGATGATCCCGGTCATCGACAGCATCGCTGTGGCGGCGATGGCAATGCCGTACAAACCGGCGAGCCAGTACGAGCCGAAGATCGAGGCGCACACCGCGACGACCGGCAGCGCGGTGGCTTTCATCGACACGCCCAGTCCCGCGATGATGTTGGTCGCGTGCCCCGTGGTCGAGGCCTGCGCGACGTGGCGCACCGGCTTGAACTCGGTGGCCGTGTAGTACTCGGTAATGACCACCATCGCGGCGGTGAGCACGAGGCCGATCAATCCCGCGCCCCACAGCTTCCACACCGTGAGCTCGGGATGGGTGGCCGCCATCCCGCTCATCATCAAGTAGGTGATGGCGAGAAATCCGATCGCGGATATGACGCCGGCGACGATCAGGCCGCGGTAGAGCGCGTTCATGATCTTGCCGCCCGTGCGCGCGTTGACGAAGAAAGTGCCCACGATCGAAGCCACGATCGAGAAGCCGCCTAGTGCGAGCGGATAGGTGACCGCCGCCACCGCGTTGTCGGGCAGCAGCAGCGCGCCGAGCAGCATCGTGGCGATGATCGTCACCGCGTAGGTTTCGAAGAGGTCCGCCGCCATGCCGGCGCAATCGCCGACGTTGTCGCCGACGTTGTCCGCGATCACGGCAGGATTGCGCGGATCGTCCTCCGGGATGCCCGCCTCCACCTTGCCGACCAGGTCCGCACCGACGTCCGCGCCCTTGGTGAAAATGCCGCCGCCGAGCCGCGCAAAGATCGAGATCAGCGAGCCGCCGAAGGCGAGTCCCACGAGCGGCTGGATCACGCCGTGCAGGCCTTCCTTCGTCGGGTTGGGCACATACGTCGAAGCCTGGGTGAGGAAGAGGTAGAACCCCGCCACGCCGAGAAGCCCCAGGCCGACGACGAGCAAGCCCGTGATCGCCCCGCCGCGAAAGGCGATGGCGAGCGCTTCGTTCAATCCCGTCCGCGCCGCCTCCGCCGTGCGCACGTTGGAGCGCACCGACACGTTCATGCCGATGTAGCCGGCCGCCCCGGAAAGGATTGCGCCGATCGCGAATCCGCCGGCAGTCGCGGGACCCAGCGCGATCCAGATGATGATGAAAAGTATCACGCCGACGATGGCGATCGTCGTGTACTGTCGATTGAGATACGCCTTGGCGCCCTGCTGTACCGCGGCCGCGATCTCCTGCATCCTCTCGTTGCCCGCAGGTTTGGCGAGAATCCAGCTGATCGACCAGAACCCGTAGACCAATGCGGCGATCGCGCAGACGAGCGCGAAGTAGACGGCGTAGGACATGGCTCCCCCTCAGAACAAACGCGCTATTTTGCCAGCGCCGGGTCCGGTTAGTCGAGCCGTTCCTCGGCGCCTCGACGGATGCTACTTCCTGGTCCCCGCCACGTCCTTGATGTTGATCTTCATTCCCGGGCCGGTGACGAGATCGCCCGGCTTCATGTCGGCCGGGCACGGTCCGGTCCACTTCGCTTCCTGGATCGTCGTCGATTCGCTCTTGCCGAGGAACGGCGGGTCGAACTTCGCCTTGATTTCGGTGCGATAGCCGCTGTCGCCCGTGTAGCGTATCGTCGACCGGCTGGTCTGCTGCGAATTGCCGATCTTGCACACCGCGTCGATGGTCGCCACGTTGCCGCTGATGCTGAGCTCACGTTTGGAGCAAAGCTGCTCCGTCATGCCCAAGCCGAAGCGCATGAGCTCCCTGTCGGTCGCAGGGTCGATGCAGACCTTGCTCGCCGGCGGGGCCCGCTGTCCTTCGGCCGGGATGATCGTCATCTCCCAAAGCCCCGGCTTGCGCTTCGGCAGGTCCTCGACCGACGCGCCGAATGCGAGCGAGCTCGCGAGGGCAGCGACGATGATGAGCGAGGACTTCACGGGACAGACCGCGGTCACAGCTTGAACTCGGTGGTCAGCCTGCGCGGGACGGCGACGTTCTTCAACCGGACGTAACGCGGCAGCCCGTCGCGAAACGGCGGAGCATTCTCTCCACGTACGAGGGGCGAGAGATAGGTCCGCGCCTTCGCCGTGATGCCGAATCCGTCCGCCGTGATGTAGTCGCGTGGAAGCTTCTTCTCCACGTTGGCAACCTTCTCGAGGGGCGCGACGCCGATCTTCCACCGATACGGCCGGTCGGATACGCGCACGATCGCCGGCATCACCGCGTTCTTCCCTGCGAGCGCCAGCTCCACCGCGGCCTTGCCCACGGCGTAGGCCTGGTCGAGATCGGTCTTCGAGGCGATGTGCCGTGCCGCGCGCTGCAGGTAATCGGCCACCGCCCAATGATACTTCTGCTTGAGCTTGTCCTTGACCAGCGAGGCGATGAGCGGCCCCACGCCGCCGAGCTGCGCGTGCCCGAAAGCGTCCTTCGTTCCGGCCTCGGCGAGGAGCTTCCCGCTCGCATCCTGCAAGCCTTCGGAGACGCCGACGCAGCAATAGCCGAAGCGCTTCACGCGCGCATCGACCTCCGTCAGGAACTTCGCCTCGTCGAAGGCGATCTCCGGAAACAGCAGCAAGAGCGGAATCGGGGTGTCGGCGTCCTCCGCGAGCCCCACCGCCGCCGTGATCCAGCCGGCGTGGCGCCCCATGACCTCGAGCACGAACACGCGCGTGGAGGTCTTCGCCATCGATGCGACGTCGAACGCGGCTTCGCGCATCGAAGTAGCGACGTACTTCGCGACCGATCCGAAGCCAGGACAGCAGTCGGTCACCGCGAGATCGTTGTCCACGGTCTTGGGAACGTGCACCGCGACGAGCGGATACCCGAGGTGCTGCGAGAACTGCGACACCTTGAGGCAGGTATCCGCCGAATCGTTGCCTCCGTTGTAGAGGAAGTAGCCGATGTCGTGGGCGCGGAACACCTCGAGCAGTCGCTCATACTGCGCGCGATCCTTGTCGAGGCTCGCGAGCTTGTAGCGGGCCGAGCCGAACGCGCCGCCCGGCGTGTGCTTGAGCGCGGCGATCGCCTGCGCGGATTCCTTGCTCGTGTCGATCAACCCCTCGGTAAGTGCGCCGATGATGCCGTTGCGCCCCGCGTAGAGCTTGCCGATGCGGTCGCGATGCGCCCGCGCCGTCTGGATCACCGCGCACGCGGTCGCGTTGACCACTGCGGTGACGCCGCCCGATTGCGCGTAGAAAGCGTTGCGTTTCGGCATCAGCTTCAGTCCTTCAGCGCGGCGAGACATGCAGCGCGCGTCGCCTCGACCGGCCCGGAGCCGTCGACCCGGCGCAGCTTCGGCGCGCGCGTGTCGCCGCTCGCCGCCCACTTCGCATAGTAAGCGATGAGCGGCTCAGTCTGCTCGTGGTAGACGGCGAGGCGCTTCTTCACGGTCTCTTCGCGGTCGTCATCGCGCTGGATCAGCAGCTCGCCGGTCACGTCGTCGCGGTCCGGAACCTTCGGCGGGTTGTACTTGACGTGATAGGTCCGCCCGGAGGCGGGATGCACGCGGCGACCGCTCATGCGCTCGACGATCGCCGCGTCGGGCACGTCGATCTCGAGCACGCAATCGATGGCCACACCGGCATCCTTCATCGCATCGGCCTGCGGAATCGTCCGCGGGAAGCCGTCGAAGAGGTAGCCGTTCGCGCAATCGGGCTGCCGCAGGCGATCCTTGACCAGCCCGATGATGATCTCGTCGGAGACGAGCGCGCCGGAGTCCATGACTTTCTTCGCGGCAAGCCCGAGCGGCGTGCCGGCCTTCACGGCCGCGCGCAGCATGTCGCCGGTGGAGATCTGTGGGATCGAATACGCATCGCGGATGAACCCGGCTTGCGTCCCCTTCCCCGCGCCGGGCGGTCCGAGCAGGATCAATCGCATGTTCGACCTTGTGCTTGTTGTCGTGGAATTCTCGCGGCAATGCGAGCCGTGGTCAAACCTTGCCCGCGGCGTAGAGCGCGCGCACGCGTGCGAGGTCCTCTTCGGTGTCCACGCCGGGCGCCGGCGTGCCCGTTGTGATCTTCACCGCGATGCGGTAGCCGTGCCACAGCGCGCGCAGCTGCTCGAGCGCCTCGAAGCGCTCGATCGGCGCCGGCGCGAGCGACGGGTAGTGGCGCAGGAAACCGACCCGATACGCGTAAAGCCCGTAGTGGCGATACAACGGAAGGTCGAGTGGAAGCTTGTCGCGAGCGGCGGCAAAGGCGTCGCGCGCCCAGGGGATCGTCGCGCGGCTGAAGTAGAGCGCGTAGCCGGCGCCATCGAGCACGACCTTGACCACGTTGGGATTGAACGCCTCCTGCGGGTCGTCGATCAGGTGACAGGCGGTGGCGATCGATGCGTCGGCGTGCACGCGCAACTCTTGCGCCACCTCGCGGATCAACGCAGGCTCGAGCAGCGGCTCGTCGCCCTGCACGTTCACGACGATAGCGCCTTCCTCGAGCTTGAGCTGCGCCGCGGCCTCGGCGAGACGGTCGGTGCCGGTCGCATGGTCGGAGCGCGTCAACACGGCGTC
>DATJXV010000228.1:0-5432 GCA_035499955.1 Casimicrobiaceae bacterium | reverse complement strand
GATGCAACAGCACCGCGCCGATGCGCAGCAGTTGCAGTCATGGCTGTGGCCGGAGGCGACGGAGGACGCCGCCAAGGCCGCGCTCGAGGTCGCGGTGCACCGGCTGCGCAAGCTTCTCAATTGCGACGACGCGGTGCGCATGTCCGCGGGCAAGCTTTCCCTGTCGCCGGAGCATGTGTGGGTCGACGCGAGCGCGTTCGAGGCGTGGCTTCCCGAGGCGCAGCGCGAGCTCGACGGGCAGCCGGCAGCACCGGCCGCCGACATCCTCGCGCAGCGGCTCTTCCGGGACTATGGTGGCCCGCTGTTCGGCGACGACGACGCCGCGCCATGGTCGATCGGGCCGCGCGAGCGGCTGCATCAGGGATTCCTGAGGCTGGCGGCGGGTCTCGGCCGGTTCCACGAAGTGCATAAGGACTGGTCGCGCGCCGCGACCGTGTACGAGCGCGGCATCGCGCAAGACCAGCTCGCGGAAGAGCTCTACCGAGGCCTGATCCGCTGCCACCTCGCGCGCAACGAGCCGGCGGCGGCCATGTCGGTGTTCCGCCGCTGCCGGGAAATTCTGTCCGTCGTGCTCGGGATTGCGCCGGCCGCCGCCACCCGCGATCTCGTCTCCAAGGTTGCTGCGGCCGGCAATTAGGCCCTGGAAGCGCAGCGATGCCCGCGACGCTGGCAAAGCTCTCGCCCCCCCACCTCGCGCGCTTCGTGCGGCGCGCGCGATTGTCGCGCTGGCTGGACGACGCGCGCGCACCGGTCGTGTGGGTCGGCGCGACAGCAGGCGCGGGCAAGACTACGATGGTCGCCGCCTACCTCGCCGAGCGAAAGCCTTCCCTGCGCTGGTATCGCGTCGATAGCGGCGACGTCGATCTCGCATCCTTCTTCTTCTACCTGAGCGCGCTCGCGCCGGCTTCGCGCAGGCGCAAGGCGCTCCCGACTTTCGGCCCCGAGTTCGCCGACCAGCCGGTGGCCTTCGCACGACGCTTCTTTCGCGACTTCTATTCGCGCCTGGCAACCCGCTCGACCATCGTCCTCGACGACGTGCACGCGGCTTCGCGGACGCTCTTGCCGACGATCCTTGCCGTGGCGATCGAGGAGCTGCCGCCGGAACTGCGCCTGTTCCTGGTGAGCCGCGAGGAAGCTCCGGCGGCGTTCGCGGGATTTCGCGCGACCGACCGGCTCGCCGTGCTCGATGCGTCGACGCTGCGCTTCGACGACGAGGAAGCGTCCGCGCTGATCGGCGATCGCGTCGGCGACGCCGCGAACGCCGAAGCGAAGCTCCGTGTGCAGCGAGCCGCCCGCGGCTGGGCCGCGGGCCTCGTCCTGCTATCGGAGCAGGCGACGAACAGCGTCGCGTCCGCAGCACCCGCGGCCATTGCGCCGGGACAGCCGCTGTTCGATTACTTCGCGCGCGAAGTCTACGAGCGCCTGGACGAAGACGACCGCCGCTTCATGGAACTCACGTCGTTGCTGCCCGAGTTTACCGCGCATGCGGCCGGGGCGGCGACCGAGCGCGACGACGCCGCGGCCGTGCTCGACGATCTGTTCCGCCGCCAGCTCTTCGTCACGCGAGCCGGCACCCGATACCTGTATCACGATCTCTTTCGCGCCTTCCTGCTCGGTCGCCTGTCCGAGCGCTTGGCGCCGGCGCAATTGCGTGCAGCTCGCGTCCGTGCCGCAGACGCGGCCGTCGGTGAAGGTCACGCCGAAGCGGCGATCGGCCTGCTGCTCGACGCGCAAGCCTGGGAGCGCGCCACCGGGCTCGTGGAGGCGCATGGCGGCGCGCTCCTGCGTCAAGGCCGGCGCGAAACCCTCCGGGCGTTCGCCGATCGCCTGCCGGAGGCAACAAGGCATGACGCGCCGCGGATCGACTATCTGCTCGGCGTCGCCAGCATGATCGACGACGAGCGCCGGGCGCTCGCGCACTTCGAGCGGGCGCACGCGGGATTCGTCGCGCGCGGCGACGAGGCTTCTGCATGCCTCGCAACGGCGCAGGCGGTACTCGCGATCCACTTGAGCTGGAACAGCAGCATCGACGGCGTGGCGTGGGTCAGGCGTCTTCTCGCCCTTTTGCCGCAGGCGGATGCGCTTCCGGAAGGCGAGCGCCTGACCGTGTCGACGGCGATGATCCGCGGCGCGTCGATGGACGAGACCTACCGTGCCGACGACGCCGCTTCCATCGCGGAGGCCCAGCGCATCATCGCCGTCCTGGAGCGCGCCCCGCCCGAGATCGACCCGAACGCACGCCTGCTCGCGGCCGACGCCCTGCAGGAGCGATCGATCGAGCGGAACGATCGGCTGCTCTTCGAGCGCGCCGTCGCCGCGGTCACGCCGTTGCTCTGCGATCGCAACGTGACGTCCTGGGCGAAGTGCCACTGGCTCATCGCCTTCGGCGCCGTGAGCGCCCGCCGCTTCACCTACGCGAAGGCGGGCTTTCCCTATGCGAGTGCGCAGGACGCGCTTCAAGAGGCTTGGGAGACGGCCCGCCGCGAGGAGCTGCGCAGCCTCCAGTTCGCGGCGACGAACGCGATGCTCAATGTCACCGACGCGACGAGCGACCGCGATCACTACGACGAGCTCGTCGCCCGTCTGGAATCCGAATGCAACGCCGCGCACCCTCGCCAGGTCCAGCTGACGCTCGATCACAAGCGCACGTCTTTCCTGCGCGACCGGCGATATGCCGAAGCCCTCGCGGCGGCCGATGCGTCGCTCGAGGCCGCGAGCAGGGCGCAGGAGCCCTCGGGCCAGCTCTGGAGCAGCTGGATGGGGCGCGCCCAAGTCCTCATTGCGCTTCGCCGCTACGAGGAAGCGGCGGCGTACGCGCGTGAAAAGGCGCAACCTTTCTCCGGCGTCTTCCTGCGGGCGCTACTCATTGTCGCCGCGAGCGCGGACGCGCTGGCCGCCAAGGAAAGCGGCGCCGCGGACTACGTCGAGCGATTGCGCAACCTCCTGGCCGACGCGCGCGACATGGGCTGGGCGAACTACATGACGGAGATACCGTCCGTCGTCGCGCAGCTTTGGGCGGACGCGCTCGATCACGGCATCGAGTGCGCCTTCATCGTCCCCGCGATCCGGCGGCGCGGGCTCCAGCCGCCGGCACGTTACGCGCCGGCGTGGCCGTGGCGCGTGCGAGTTCGCGCGCTCGGACCGATCGAGATCGAATGCGACGAAGCTCCCGTGCGCTTCGGTGCCAAGGCGCAGATGAAGCCGCTCGAGCTGCTGAAGGTGCTTGTCGCAATGCCGCAGGAGCGTGCCGACGTGCAGCAGATCCATTCGTGGCTTTGGCCCGAGGCGACCGGCGATGCAGCCCGGGCGGCGCTCGACGTCGCCGTGCATCGGCTGCGCAAACTGATGAATTGCGACGACGCGTTGCGCGTCTCCGCGGGCAAGGTTTCGCTTGCGGCGGAGCACGTATGGGTCGACGCGAGCGCGTTCGAGGTGTGGCTCCCCGAGGCACAGCGCGAGCTCGATTCGCAGCCGGCCACGCCCGCCGCAGACCTTCTCGCCGAGCGCCTGTTCCGCGACTACCGCGGCCCGCTGTTCGGCGACGATGAAGCGGCGCCCTGGTCGATTGGGCCGCGCGAGCGCCTGCATCAGGGATTTCTCCGGCTCGTGGTCGGCCTCGGCCGATTCCACGAGGTGCACAAGGACTGGGCACGCGCCACCGCGGTGTACGAGCGCGGCCTCGCGCAAGACCAGCTCGCCGAGGAGTTCTATCGCGGCCTGATCCGCTGCCACCTCGCGCGCAACGAGCCGGCGGCCGCAATGCTCGCCTTCCGCCGCTGCCGGGAGATCCTGTCCGTCGTGCTCGGCATCGCGCCGGCCGCCGCGACCCGCGATCTCGCCGCGCGCATTCCCGGCTGATTTTCCGCGATCCGTAAGCCATCCGTAAGACGCGGCTGCGCCGGGCGCGGGCGTTCGCCCCTAGAGTCGCAGCGTGACCCGACGAGAGGAATCGCCGATGCGGATTGTGAAGCTGACGATCGTGGCCCTCGGCCTTCTCGCTTCGTGGGCCGCAAGTGCAGTCACGTTCACCGTCAACAGCGTCGCCGATGTGCCGGCAGCCGACAACCTCCCCAATGGCGTGTGCGAGACCGCGCCGGGGAATGGCGTGTGCACGCTACGCGCGGCGTTGCAGAAGGCGAACGCGCTCCCGGGTGTGGGCGCCGTCATCGTCGTTCCCGCCGGGACCTATGTGCGAGGAAGCCCGTATCCGGATGTTGTTGCTCCGCTGACCCTTCAAGGCGCGGGCCTGGCCTCTACGACCCTCGACGCCGCAGGGCTCGACGGCGGATTGACCATTCAGCTCGGGATCGTCGCGACGATCAACGGAATCACGATCCGCAACGCAGCGCCAACCAAGACCGGGGTGGGGGCGGGTCTTAACAACTTGGGTATGACCACGATTGCCGATAGCCAGATTGTCGACGGCAAGAACAGCGGCATTGTGAACGCCGGCACGCTGGTCGTCAGGAACAGCAGCATCCTGCGTAATGCCGCCGGTAGTGCCGGCGGTGGAGTCTTCAGCCAACAAGGCGCGATGACAGTCACCAATTCGCTCGTGGCCAATAACGCAGCCGGAGCAGGCGGGGGAATCTATGTTGTTCAGGGCCATGTCGCGCTCGTCAACAGCACGATCAGCAACAACGTTGCGACGAGCCACGGCGGCGGCGTGGGCATGGCCCCGCTCGCATCGGTCTCGACAATTGAGGTCTTCAATTCGACGATCGCAGGAAACCTCGTGACGGCGGGCAGCCCGACCGCGGGCGGCGGGGTTGAAAATCTCGGCGGTACCGTGCGGTTGCAGAACACCCTGCTCGCGAACAACTTCATCGGCACTAACGCGAGCGATTGCGTGGGTGCGATCGTGTCGCTGGATTACAACTGGCTGCAGACCACCGCCGGCTGCACACTCTCCGGCGCAACCACGCACAACCAGGTGGGCGGCGATCCGATGCTCGACGTGCTGCGCCTCAACGGCGGCCCGACGCTCACGCGCGCCCTGCTCGCGGGCAGCCCTGCGATCGGCGCCATTCCGTCCGCGCGCTGCACGGACCAGCTCGGCGCGCCGCTCGCGACGGATCAGCGCGGCTCGCCACGCAGCGCTGCGGTTTGCGACATCGGCGCATTCGAAGGCGCGCTGCCCACTCCGATGTTCGACGTGAATCTGATCCGCAACGGCGACGCCGAGCAAAGCGCCGGTGCGCCAACGGGCGCAACCGTCGGCATTCCGAACTGGACCGTGCGGACCGGTGCCATGACGGTGGTTTCCTACGGCGCGCCAGGAGGCTTTCCGGTGGTAGGCAAGGACGTGGTGCAGGGGGCGCACGGCTCCAATTTCTTCGCCGGAGGTCCAACCACCGACAACGCGCAAGCTGCGCAGATCATCGATCTCGCCCCCGCGTCGGCTGCGATCGACACCGGCATGGTGGCCTTCG
>DATJXV010000227.1:0-5580 GCA_035499955.1 Casimicrobiaceae bacterium | reverse complement strand
ACGAGACCCACGGCGAACGGGATGTGCAGCGGAAGCTTCTCGGCCTGACCCGGAGTGGCCGGCGTGCGCTGCTCGATGTCGAGGCTGTACGTCTGTGCCGCTGCGTCGTGCGTGCCGCGCACCGTGACCTCGGGCGTTCCGGCTTGCGCGTACCAGCGGCGGAACTGCGCGAGGTCCACACCGGACGCATCCTGCATCGCCTGCACGAAGTCGTCGCAGGTCACGGCCATGCCGTCGTGGCGCTCGAAATACAGATCCATGCCGCGGCGGAAGCGCTCGTGCCCGAGCAGCGCGTGCTGCATCCGGATCAGCTCGGCCCCCTTCTCGTACACCGTGCTCGTGTAGAAATTGTTGATCTCGAGGTACTCGTCCGGCCGCACGCTGTGCGCCATGGGGCCCGCGTCCTCGGGGAATTGCTCGCGGCGCAGGAATTCGACGGCTCCGATGCGCTCCACCGAGCGCGCCGTGAGGTCGCTCGAGAACTCCTGGTCGCGAAAGACGGTGAGGCCCTCCTTGAGCGAGAGCTGGAACCAGTCGCGGCAGGTGACGCGGTTGCCGGTCCAGTTGTGGAAGTACTCGTGCGCGATCACGCCCTCGATCGCGTTGTAGTCGTCGTCGGTGGCCGTCGCCGGATCGGCGAGCACGAGGCGGCTGTTGAAGATGTTGAGGCCCTTGTTCTCCATCGCGCCCATGTTGAAGTCGTCGGCGCAGAAGATCATGAAGAAGTCGAGGTCGTACTCGCGGCCGAAGCGCTCCTCGTCCCAGCGGAAAGCCTTCTTGATCGCGGCCATCGCGTGGTGGCAGCGTGCGAGGTTGGCGGCCGTGGAGTAGATGCGAAGCGCGACCGTGCGTCCGGACTTCGTGACGATGCCGTCCTCGAGCGCGGCGAGATCGCCCGCGACGGCGGCGAACAGGTACGACGGCTTGGGAAACGGATCGTGCCAGGTCGCGAAATGACGGCCGCCGGGCAGCATGCCCTGCGCGATGAGATTGCCGTTGGACAGCAGCACCGGGAACGTCGCGCGGTCGGCGCGCAGCGTCACGGTATAGCGCGCGAGCACGTCGGGCCGGTCGGGGAAATACGTGATGCGGCGAAAGCCTTCGGGCTCGCACTGCGTGCAGAACACACCCGAGGACACGTACAGCCCTTCGAGCGCCGCGTTGCGCGCTGGCGCGATGCGCGAGCGCACCGTGAGCGTGCCCTCGTCCGGCGGGTCGGCAAGCAGCAGCGTTCCGGCGCCGAAGCGCAGCCGGCTCGACAGTACGGGCTTGGCATCGAGCTCGACCTCGACGGCTTCCTGCTGCTCGCCGTCGAGCAGCAGCGGCGCGTCGCGGTCGCCGGGCGCCGCGTAGGGATTGCGGCGAAACGAGAGCACCGAGGTGACCGCGGTGTCGTACGGCGACAGGTCGAGCGTCAGATCGAGCGCATCGACCAGGAAAGGCGGCGGGCGGTAGTCCAGCCGCCGCTTGAGCGCGATGGTGCTGTCGCGAGGCAGCATCGAGCAGTCCCTAAGCCAAACGGCTTATTTCACGTCGACGAGCTCGACGTCGAAGATGAGCGTGGCATTGGGCGGGATGACGCCGCCGGCGCCTCGTTCCCCGTAAGCCATCGCCGGCGGAATGACGAGCGTGCGCTGGCCGCCCACCTTCATGCCGGGCACCCCCTCGTCCCAACCCTTGATCACGCGCCCTGCGCCGATGATGAAGCCGAAGGGAATCTGCCGATCGCGCGAGCTGTCGAACTTGGCGCCCTTGTGGTCGGGCTTGGCGGGATCGTAGAGCCATCCCGTGTAATGCACCAGAACGGGTTTGCCGCTTACGGCTTCAGCTCCAGTGCCTTGTTTTACATCTATTTTTTGCAGATCGGTAGGCATGGCATCCAACTTGCTTGATGATGGTGGCGTAGGTGCGGCAGCAGGTGTTTGAGCCGCCGCGTCGTGTCCTGTGGTCAACAGCAGCACGCCCAGGACGGAGGCCAAAACGATCGCTTTTTTCGACGGGGCGGCCGATTCGGCGCTGAACAGGGAATTGAGGGTTCTCGGCATGGCGTAGAAGGGCGTTTGGACGGGAATATAAACGGCGCTTGTCGCGTGCGTTGCGCAACGCGGGAGTCCGTGACGAATTGTAGCTGACGGCGGGAACGTTTTGCGCCTGAGGTCGAATTGGTCTATAAATGAAGATTCCTCCGCGGCACGCTCGTTTCTTCCGTGCGACGCGCTCCTCGAGAGCGCGCGTGCGGCGTGCGTGTCGTCCGGCGGACCATTGCGAGGCGTCATGTTCGGGTTTTTGACATCCGGTGCGAAGGAGGTCGCGGATCCGCTGGTTACGGCGAAATCCGTGTCGGCCTGGCTGCGCCAGCTGCCCGCGCTCGACGTCATCGGCCGCCAGCAGCACGTGATGCGCGCGTTCGACGCGATGCGCCAGTCGCGCAAGCCTGTCGATCTCTCGCGCGTGCAGGCGGTCGAATTCCTCGACGCCGCGCTCGGCGCGGACCGCCGCCAGCTCATCAAGCAGTACGTCGAGAACTACGACACCAATCCGAAGCTCGCCGAGCGCCTCTGGCAGGCCATCTACGACCTGTCGCAGGGCTTCATGTACGCCTACCAGACCGCGCTCGAGGAGGCGATGCGGCAGGCGCAGAACGCGCGCTGGAAGCCGCTCCCGGCGCTCCTGTTCGGGCGCCTCATCCACTACTACGGCACCGACGCCAAGCTTCGCGTGTTCCGCTTCGAGCGCTGGATTCCCGCGAAGTGGATGGAACTGCACCGCACGTACCTTCGCGCCTCGGAGCTCGGCATCGAGCGCGTGCCGGCCGTGCTCGCGAGCGCCGGGCCGAACGCCACGCAATGGACGGTCGAGCAGGAATACCTGAACGTCCTGCTCGTGCACCAGCTCAACACGGGCAACATGTCGCCGCCGCAGCTCGACTGGGCGATGTCGCAGCTGCGCGCATGGAGCCGGCGCCTGCAGCTCGACGCCGTGCCGCGCTCGCCGGAAGGCTTCTTCGTCGACATCGCGGGCAAGACGGGCCTCGGCAGGCGCACCGGCAACGACTCGGGCTCGATGATGCGCTACCTCGACACCACGCCGCTCGCCGAAGCGCTGGAGCGCGCCATCGCCGCGTTGCGCCAAGCGGAGGCTACGGACCAGGGGCCGGCCGCGCCGATCAACCAGCTTCGCATCTCGATCCTCGAGAAGGTGAGCCCGTCGATCGCGCCCAACATCAACTCGGAGCTGCGGCGCGATCCTCGCATCGCATGCGCGGTGGCGGCGAAGGTGCGCATCGGGCTGTCGCGGGTGTGCCAGGAGCTCATGCAGCGCGATTCCGCGGAGGCGGCGAACGAGCCGATGGCCGGCTCCGAGCAGATCGAAGTCTATGCGGTGCAGGGTGGCCCGAAGCGGCGTATCCCGGACGAGCACGATTCGCTCGCGGCGAGCCTGTCGTCGTTCTCCGATCCTATGTGGCAGGTGAAGGACCGCAGCGTCGCCGGGCTTCGCATCGCCGCGTCGGGCGGCATCGGGCAGGCGCTGTCGCTCGGTGCGCTGGTCGCGGTGCGCCAATCCGACCTGTCCGACTGGGTGCTCGGGGTCGTGCGGCGCATGAACAAGGTCAGCAACGACGAGGTCGAGGCGGGCATGTCGATCATCGCCGACCGCGTCGTGCCCGTGCGGCTGCACGCGGTGCGCCAGGCGAAGGACGACATGGGCTTCGTGGTCGACGGGATCGACGTGTCGACCATGGGCGCGCGCTTCCACGGTCTTTACCTGCCGCCGCCGTCGCGTCCCGACAAGCCGCTCGCGGTCAAGACGCTGATCGTGCCCACGCAGGAGTATTCGGAAGGTCGCAGCGTGATTCTGACCACCGGCCGCTCGGTCTATACGGTCGCCCTGCGCCACCTGGTCGAGCAGCGTGCCGACTGGAGCTGGGCGGCGATCCAGATCGTCGAAAAGAAGAGCCGTCTGTAAATCGCAGGTCGCTTCGCTCCCCGCTCAGTGGCGCTCGCATGCGGCCAGAGAGCCTTCGGTCTCCGTCTTCGCGATCGCTCCTACGCGCGCGCGCATCCGGCGAAGGGTCTGCGCCTTCTCCGCTTCGCTCATCCGTTGCGGGGCGTAAGCGACGAGCGGCGGAAGCAGGGTGAAGCCCGTGAACTCGAGAATGCCGCGGTGGATGGGGTATAGCACGCGCTCGATCGTGTCGTACTTGCCGGAGCCGTCGTAATCGCTCGCCGGCCCGCCGGTGGTCACGACGCACATCGCACGCTTGCCTCGCATCACGCCCGTGCCGAAGTAGCGGCCGCCGCCGTACGCCACCCCCGCGGCGAACACGCGGTCGACCCACCCTTTCAAGATCGCGGGCATGCCCAGCCACCAGATCGGAAAGTGCAGCAGCAGCAGCTCGCAGCGCGCGAGCTTTTCCATTTCCGCGGCGATGTCGGGCGCGAAGCCGCCGCGGGCGCTCGCGTGCTTCTCCTCGCGTTGCTGGTCGAGGCGCCATTCGTCGAACACGATGGCGAAGTTGCGCCGGTCCGAAACGGGGTCGAACCGCATCGCGTGCAAGTCGGAGACGACGACGCGGTGGCCGCCGCTCGCGAAGGCGTCGACGGCCACGTTGCGCAGCGCCGCCGAGAAGCTGGTCGGCTCGTGATGGGCGTAGACGACGAACACCTGCACAGGAACACCTCCGCGCTTCTCGCTTCGGGGCAATTCGCGCTCGGGAGCGGCCCTTCGCGCTCATGCCGCGTTGGTCGGCGCAGGCGGCTGGCCGCTTACATGGCGGTCTAATCCTGCGGCCGGAACTTGAGGGTCAGGGCGCGCTGGAACAACTCGCTTCGATCCGGCCGCGGCAAGGGCGACGACTTGATGATCGCCCGCTGCACTGCGTCGTCGTACGCGCGGTTCCCGCTCGACTTCACGAGCGTCGCCTCGATGATCTCACCGGTGGGCAGCTGCACGACCTCGAAGATGGCCTCGGGATTGCCGGAAAGCTCCGAGGGCACGATCACGTTCCCCTTCACCTTGGCCTGGATGCGCCGGATCCAGTCGGCCTCGGATCGCGACCGCGCCGTAGCGTCCGCGACCTGCTGCGCCTGGCGAGCCTGGATCTCGCGCTCGGCTTGCGCGCGCAGCTGCTGCTCGCGCTCGGCTTGCAAGCGCATCGCGGCCATATCCTTCTGCTGGCGCTCGGCCTTCTGCTTCTCCTCGAGCTTGCGCTTGTCCTCGGCCTCCTTTGCCTCGCGCGCGCGCCGCTCGTTCTCCTCGCGCAGCTTGCGCTCCTGCTCCTGCTTCGCCTTGAGCGCGATGTCGGCGGCGCGCGTGTCGGGCTTTTCGACCACGGGCTCGGGCTTGGGCGGAGGCGCGGGCTGCGGCTCGGGGGCGGGCGGCGGCGGCTCGACGACGACCGGCGTCTTGACCGGCGGGGCGTAGAGCTCGGCGGTCACGGGCTCCGGCTTGCGGTTCTGCCACTGCACCGAGAAGACGAGGACAGCCAGGAAGCCCACCTGCACCGCGAGGGCGAACAGGAAGGCCCAGCCCTTGCCCTTCGTGCGGCGCGGCTGGCGCGGCCGTTCCATTCGCGTCGTG
>DATJXV010000226.1:0-4484 GCA_035499955.1 Casimicrobiaceae bacterium | reverse complement strand
GTACGGCGAATGGCCGGGCGGTGCGTAGTTGAGCGTGGCCGGCACGGTGTGCTGCACGTCGAGCATGTAGCGGTGCGCGAGGTGGTCGATTTCTCGCGTGGTGGTGCCCGTCTTGATGTGCGGCGTGAGGTAGTCGAGAAGCTCCGAGGCGAGCCGTCCCGCCACGCGCATGCCCTCGATCTCCTCGGGCGTCTTGATGTTGACGGACATTCGCGTGGTATCAAGCACGGAGCAGCTCGTTGATGCTGGTCTTGGCGCGCGTCCTCGCGTCGACCTGTTTCACGATCACGGCGCAGTAAAGACTGCAGCCCTCCGACGGCAGGCTGCCGGCGACGATCACGGACCCCGCGGGAACCCGGCCGTAAGTGATGCCGCCGGTGGCGCGGTCGTAGATCCTGGTGCTCTGCCCGATGAACACACCCATGCCGAGCACCGAATTCTCCTCGACGATCACGCCCTCGACCACTTCCGAGCGGGCGCCGATGAAGCAGTTGTCCTCGATGATGGTGGGGTTCGCCTGCAGCGGTTCGAGCACGCCGCCGATGCCGACACCGCCCGACAGGTGCACATTGCGCCCGATCTGTGCGCACGAGCCTACCGTGGCCCAGGTGTCGACCATCGTGCCCTCGTCGACGTAGGCGCCGATATTGACGTAGCAGGGCATCAGCACGACGTTGGGGGCCACGTAGGCGCCGCGGCGCGCGACCGCCGGCGGCACGACGCGCACGCCCGCCCTGGCGAAGTCGTCGTCGGTGAACTGGGCGAACTTGGTCTTAACCTTGTCGTAGAAGCGAAACGGCACGTTCGGGCCGGACAGGCCGATCCCCGCGTTGTCGGACAGGCGGAACGACAGCAGCACCGCCTTCTTGATCCACTGGTGCGTGACCCACTGTCCGGCCTGCTTCTCGGCCACGCGCAGGCGTCCCGAATCGAGCTCGGCGATGACGTGCGCGACGGCGTCGCGCACCTCCGCAGGCGCGGTCGAGGGCGAGAGCGACGTGCGCGCTTCCCACGCGGAATCGATGACGGCGGGCAGCTGGGCCATGGGACTTGCCGAAAAGCCGTGATTATAGCCGCCCGACGCGCGCGCCCCGTCGTGTCTACATGCTCTTGAACCGCGACGCGAACGTGCGCGATACGGTCAGCCTCTCCGGGCGCTGCTTGAGCACGATCAGCGGCTGGTCGCGCAAGTCGCGCTCGACGCGAGCGATCGCGCGCAGGTTAACGATCGTCGCCCGGTGGATCTGCCAGAAGCGCTCGGGGTCGAGCTCCTCGAAGAGCTCCTTGATCGGCTTCTTGATGAGCGCGTCGCCGTCGGCGGTGACGACCTTCGTGTACTTGTCCTCCGCCTGGAAATACAGCACGTCGTCGATGGCGATCAGCTTCATCGCGTTGCCGAGCGATGCCCGGATCCACTTGAGCGTGCCGCCGCCGTCGAGCGCGGCGAGGCGCGCCACGAGCGCGGCGAGATCCGGCGGCGGCCCCGCGAGGCGCTTTCGAACGCGCTCGACCACCTTGGCGAGACGCTCGGCGCTCACGGGCTTCAAGACGTAGTCGATCGCACCTTCCTCGAACGCGGCCACCGCATATTCGTCGTAGGCGGTGACGAACACCGCGTGGCAGCGCCCGGCCAGGGCGCGGGCCACGTCGAGCCCGGACGTCTCCGGCATGCGGATGTCGAGGAACACGACGTCCGGCTGGTGCACGCCGCAAAGGGCGATCGCCTCGGCGCCGTTGCCCGCTTCGGCGACGATGCGCAAGTCCGGCCATGCCTCGGCGAGGCGCTTGCGAAGCTGCGCGCGAAGGATCGGCTCGTCCTCCGCGAGGATGGCCGTAGGCATCAGCGGGGGGCGGCCGCGGGCGACACCGTGCGCGCCTCGGGCACGACGAGCTCGGCCTCCGGCTCGTAGGGAATCGCCAGTGTGGCGCGGGCGCCCGAGGGTGCGCCGCGCTCGAGCGAGAACTGGCCCTGCGTGCCGTACAGCGCCGCGAGGCGGTCGCGGATGTTGGCGATACCCACGCCGTGGCCGGGCCGGCGCGACGCGGCCAGCCCGCGGCCGGTGTCCTCGACGGTCAGGATCAGCATCCTTCCTTCGCGGCGCGCGCGCACGGTGACCGTCCCGCCGTCGGCGGCGGGCTCGACGCCGTGCTTGATCGCGTTCTCGACGAGCGAGATCAGGAGGTTCGGCGGGAAGGGATGCATCGCGAGCTCGGACGGCACGTCGATCGTGAAGCCGAGCCGCCATCCCATTCGCATGCGCAGGATGTTGAGGTACGCCTCGGCGAGGCCCACCTCCTTGCCGAGCGTGGTCGACGCCGCGCGCAGGTGCGGCAGCGCCGCGCGCAGGTACTCGATGAGGTGGCCGAGCAGGCGGCTCGCCTCGTGCGGGTCGGTTTCGGTCAGGTACTGCACCGAGGCGAGCGTGTTGAACAGAAAATGCGGCTCGACCTGCGCCTGCATGAGCTTCAGCTCGGCCTCGATCGCCTGCTTGCTCAGCAGGTGACGCTCGACCTCCGCCTTGTGAAGTGCCTCTGCGGCTCGCGACTCGCGCATCTTGACGTAGAAGAAGAGGCTCACGAAGAGGCCGTTGGCGAATCCCGTGAAGACGTTCCAGCCGAACATGTCTGCGCGCGTCGCCATGTAGTCGAGCGAGTAGCCCTTGACCACCGCGGTGAGGGCGAGCCCCAGGAGCGTGCCGACGGCCACCGCGAGCATGAGGCGCGGGATCGGCCGCGGCATCGACCACGGCGAGGCGGCGTTGACGCAATACGCGATGGCGAAGCCGTACAGCTGCACCGTGAGCAGCGGCTGCCAGTAGGGCCTCGAATCGTCCACCCAGAGCACCGCCGCGATGCCGGCGTTGATCGCGGCGAGCAGCAGCACGGTGCTCCACTTG
The DNA here is from genome assembly GCA_035499955.1 of Casimicrobiaceae bacterium. Taxonomy (GTDB): domain Bacteria; phylum Pseudomonadota; class Gammaproteobacteria; order Burkholderiales; family Casimicrobiaceae; genus VBCG01. Next base: position 1,587 of record DATJXV010000226.1, on the reverse strand, counting down.
AAATCAAAGCCCCGCGCGAGCGTCTGTTTGATCGTGAGACGGGACATGCGCAAATTCTAGGCCGGCGCGGCGCACGGGTGCCGCAACCGCGACGGAACGTCGCCGGCGCGGACGGGACGCTGCCGGCCGCGCCTATCGGCCCTAGGCGGCCGCGGGGACCTCGCTCAGCCGCCGCGTGAACGCGACCAGGCGCGCGACGGCTTCCTCGCACTCGGCTTGCGTGGCGACGAGTGCCAGGCGGATGCGGCGCCGGCCCGGGTTGAAGCCGTTGGCGTCCCGCGCGACGAAGCTGCCCGGCAGCACTGCGACGTTCTCCTCGGCAAAAAGCCTGCGCGCGAACTCGGCGTCGTCGATCGGCGTCTGCGCCCACAGATAGAACGCCGCTTCGGGCATCGCGCACGGCAGGACCGCATCGACCTCGGGATGCAACCGGCGGAACTTGGCGGCGTACTCGGCGCGGTTGGCGCGCACGTGCGCCTCGTCGTTCCAGGCGGCGGTGCTCGCGGCCGCCACGGGGCCCGACATCGCGCTGCCGTGATACGTGCGGTAGACCAGGAAAGCTTCGAGAAGCGCGGCGTCGCCCGCGACGTAACCCGAGCGCAGGCCCGGCGCGTTGGAGCGCTTCGATAGGCTCCCGAACACCACCAGGCGCGGAAATCCGTCGCGTCCTTCGGCGTGCGCCGCGGCAAGGGCGCCGAGCGGCGGCTTCGCCTCGTCGAAATAGATCTCCGAGTAGCATTCGTCGGACGCGATCACGAAGCCGTGGCGGTCCGACAGCGCGAAGAGCTCGCGCCACGCCGCGCGGTCCAGGACACGGCCCGTCGGGTTGTCGGGCGAGCAGACGTACAGGAGCTGCGTGCGCGCCCACACGTCCGCCGCCACCCCCGCGAAGTCGTGCGCGAAGCCGCGCTCCGGCAGCGCGTTGACGCAATGGATGCGCGCGCCGGCCAGGATCGCGGCCCCTTCGTAGATCTGGTAGAAGGGGTTCGGCACGACGACGGTCGCGCCGGGCCTTGTGCCGTCGAGCACGGTCTGGCCGAAGGAGAACAGCGCCTCGCGGCTTCCGAGCACCGGAAGCACCTGGCTCCCCGCGTCGAGACCCGGGAGACCGTGGCGGCGCACGAGCCATGCGGCGACCGCCTCGCGCAATGCGGGCGGCCCGAGCGTCGTGGGATAATTTGCGAAGGCGCCGGCCGCCTTCACAAGCGCGTCGAGAATCAAAGGCGGCGTCGGATGACGCGGCTCGCCCAGCGACAGGCTTATCGCGCGCTTGGCGGGGTCCGGCGTCACGCCCGCATAGAGCGCGCGCAGCTTCTCGAACGGGTACGGCTGCAAGAGATCGAGGCGGGGATTCACGCGGACCACCGGTGCGAACAGACGAGAATTATAGCGGCGCCGCGATTCGCATCGCCGCGGCCGCCGCAGCGCTCGCCGCCGCCGCCGTCCTGGCCGCCGTCGCGGCGCGGTGGGGTTGGCAGGCGTTCGGGCCGGCGCCCGTGCACATCGCTCCCGCAGCGCCGGCAAGCCCGGCGGCGGCTATCGTCGCTTCCGGCCTGCTCGGCGCGCCCGCGGCGAGCGCGCCCGCGC
>DATJXV010000225.1:0-15380 GCA_035499955.1 Casimicrobiaceae bacterium | reverse complement strand
CCACCCTTCGCGCGCGGCATGCGCATCGAGCTCGGCGCGCACCGCCGGGTCGGCGCGCGGCAGCGCGGACAGGCCTTCGGTCAGCGCCTTGAAGTAGAGCATGGTGCCGCCGGCCAGGATCGGAAGCCGCCCGCGCGCGCGGATGTGGCCGATCGCCGCGAGCGCATCCGCGGCGAACCGCGCCGCCGAATACGCCTCGGTCGGCTCCACGATGTCGATCAGGTGATGCGCCACGCGAGCGCGCTCTTCGCGCGCAGGCTTCGCGGTGCCGATATCCATGCCGCGATACACCTGCGCGGAATCCACACTCACGATCTCGCCGCCGAGCTCCTGCGCGAGCCGCATCGCAAGCGCGCTCTTGCCCGACGCCGTGGGGCCCATCACGAGGACCACCGGCTGCATCGGGACTAGCGCCCGCGCATGAAAAGGCGGTCGAGGTCGGACATGGAAAGCTGGTACCACGTCGGCCGGCCGTGGTTGCACTGGCCGCCTCGCTCGGTCGCCTCCATCTGGCGCAGGAGCGCGTTCATCTCGGCGAGGGTGAGCGCGCGGTTCGCGCGCACGGAGCCGTGGCATGCCATCGTCGAGAGGAGCTCGTCGCGACGCGACGCGAGCGCCTGCGTCGCGCCGAATTCGCGGATGTCGTGCAGCACCGCGCGTGCGAGCGCGGTGGGATCGGCGTCGGTCAACGGTGCCGGCACGCCGCGCACGGCGAGGGTCCCCGGTCCGAGCGCCGACATCGCGAAGCCGAGCGTGGCGAGCGTTTCGCCGTTCTCCTCGACGGTGGCGACCTCGAGCGGCTCGGCGGCGAACGTCGCCGGCACGAGCAGCGGCTGCACGGGAAGGCGCGCGTCGTGCGCCGCCTTCAGGCGCTCGTAGGTGATGCGCTCGTGCGCCGCGTGCATGTCGACCAGCACGAGGCCTTCGCGGTTCTGCGCGAGGATGTAGACGCCGTGCAGCTGGGCGAGCGCGAAGCCGAGCGGGTGCGGTTCGTCGTCGGCCCAGGCCGGCAACGGCGCAGGCTCACGGGCGCCGAAGAGCTTCGCGTAAAAGGACGACGGCTCCGCTGCGGGAAACGACAGCGGCGACTGCGCGCGCTCGCCTTCATAGCTGCGCACCGACGGCGGCAAGTGCGCCGCAGCCGCGCCGAGCTTCTCCGCCGCCGATACCGCGGGCTGCTCCGCCGCCGTCGCGGCGAGCGCGCGCTCGACCGCTCGGCGCACGAATTCGTGGATCGCGCCGGAGTCGCGGAAGCGCACCTCGATCTTCTGCGGGTGCACGTTGACGTCCACCCGACGCGGGTCGACCGTGAGCCACAGCGCGAACGCCGGCTGCCGCTCGTGGTGGAGCACGTCGCGATACGCCTCGCGCAGCGCGTGCGCCAGCACGCGGTCGCGCACGAAGCGGCCGTTGACGAAGACGTATTGAGATCCTCCTTGCGCGGCGTACGCGGGCCGCACGGCGAAGCCGGACAGACCCACGCCTGCGGCCTCGGCGTCCACGCGCGCGGCGTGCGCGACGAAGGCGTCGCCCGCAAGTTGCTCCACGCGCCCCTGCCGCCCCGCCACCGCCAGCCTGCGGATGGCGCGGCCGTTGTGCGCCAGCGTGAACGCGACCGCGGGATGCGCGAGCGCGATGCGGCGGAACGCTTCCTCGCAGTGGCCCCACTCCGTGGCTTCGGCGCGCAGGAACTTGCGGCGTGCCGGCGTGTTGAAGAAGAGCTCCTCCACCGTCACGCTGGTGCCTGCCGCGAGCGCGGCCGGCGCCACCGGCGCGACCGTGCCGCCTTCCACTTCGATGCGCCACGCGTGCGGCATGCCGGCGGCGCGCGAGGCGAGCGCCAGCCTCGACACCGACGCGATGGACGCCAGCGCCTCGCCGCGAAAGCCGAGCGACGCGATCGCCTCGAGGTCCGACGGCGCGCGGATCTTCGACGTCGCGTGGCGCGCGACGGCGAGCGCCAGGTCCTCGCGCGCGATGCCGGCGCCGTTGTCGACGACGCGAATGCGCTTCACGCCGCCGCCCGCGAGGTCGACTTCGATCTGTGTCGCGCCGGCGTCGATCGCGTTCTCCAGAAGCTCCTTGAGCGCCGCCGCCGGACGCTCCACGACCTCGCCGGCGGCGATCTGGCTGACGAGAAGATCGGGCAGCGTCTGGATCGACGCCATGAGATCAGGCCGGGAGCTTCTGCGCCCAGCGCGCGTAGATGCCGTCGGCCACCTCGCCCAGCGCGGCGAGCCGGCCGTCGAGGTCGCTTTGCAGGTCGGCGGCGCTCTGGCGATGCGCGCTCGAGCGCGCGGGCAGCTCGTCCGCGCCGGCGCGGCACCAGGTCTGCACGAGCTCGCGCGTCATCTCGATATGGCATTGGAAGCCGACGTGGCGGTCGTCGATCACGAAGCCCTGGTTGACCGCGACGTCGTTGGTGAGGATGCGGGTGGCCATCGGCGGCAGGTCGAAGGCGTCGTAATGCCACTGGAAGGCGGCGAAGCGCGGCAGTCCGCCGAACCATTCGCGTCGTGCGCCGCGGTCGCAGACGTCGACATGCAGCCAGCCGATCTCGGGCTGCGGCATGCGCGCCACGCGCGCGCCGAGCGCCTTCGCCATGAGCTGCCCGCCGAGGCAATGACCGATCACCGGCGTGCCGTCGCCGATCGCGTCGCGCAGCAGCGCGCAAAGCGGTGCGACCCACGGCAGCGTGTCGTTGACGCTCATCGGGCCGCCCATCATCCCGATGCCGGAGAACTCCGACGGGCTTCGCGGGACCGCCGCGCCCTCGTCGAGGGCGATCAGCTGCCACGGGATGCCCTGGCTCGTGAGCCAGGTTCCGAACCGGCCGGGTGTTTCGGTCGGCGAGAAGCGGAAGATGGCGACGGGCTGCATGGCCCGCCGATTTTATCGCGTTAGGGCCTCTGCTACATCTGCTTGAACAGATGCGTGAACTGCCGCGAGATGGGCAGCTTCTCCTGCCGGTTCTTGAGCAGGATGAACTGGCGCTCGGCGTCCTCGCGCAGCACGCCCGAGACCGCGTCGAGGTTGACGATGGTGCCGCGATGCACCTGCCAGAATTTCTCCGGGTCGAGCTCGGCCAGCAGGTCCTTGAGCGGCGTGCGGATCAGCGCCTCGCCCGTCGCCAGCACGACACGCGTGTACTTGGTGTCGGACTGGAAATAGAGCACGTCGCCGACGGGAATGAGCTTCACCTGCTTGCCGATCGCCGCCTTCACCCACTTCATGCGCCCGGCGTCGCCGTGCGCGGTCGAGCGCAGCTGCGCAAGCAGGTCCGAAAGATCGATCGGTGGCGTCGCGAGCTTGCGCTCCATGCGCTCTTTCATCGCCACGAGCCGATCCGTCTCGACGGGCTTCAGGAGATAGTCGGCGGCGCCGGCCTCGAAGGCCCTGAGCGCGTACTCGTCGTGCGCGGTGATGAACACCACGTGGCAGCGCGCGCCGATCTCGCTGGCCACGTCGAGGCCGGTGCGGCCGGGCATGCGCACGTCGAGGAACGCGATCTGGGGCCGGTGCTGCGCGAACAGCTCGAGCGCCTGGTCGCCGTCCTCGGCTTCGGCGACGATCGCAAGCTCCGGCCAGACCTCTTCGAGCTTGTCCTTGAGCCGCTCGCGCATGAGCGGCTCGTCCTCGGCGATGAGCGCGGTGGGGCGCATTGTCACGATTCGACCTCGCGGCTTCGCACGTCGACGGAGGCGGGCTGTCCGCCGCGCGACGCGGGCAGCACGATGCGGGCGCGGAAGCCCGCGGGCTCGTTCTCCTCGAGCGTGAGGCTCGCCCGCTCCGCGTACAGGAGCGTGAGGCGCTCGCGGATGTTGGCGAGCCCGATGCCGCCCGCGGAGAGGCCCGACGCGAGCCCCACCCCGGTGTCGGCAACCGCGAGCGCCACGTTGGGGCCGTCGCGCGTGACGCTCACGTCGACGCGTCCGCCGCGGGGACTCGGCTCGATGCCGTGCTTGATCGCGTTCTCGGTGAGCGTGATGACCATCCCGGGCGGGATCGCGCAGTCGGCGACGTCGTCGGCGACCGCCACCGTCCACGCGAGCCTGCGGCCGAGGCGCGTCTGCATGATGCCGAGGTACGCGCGGATCATCGCCGCCTCCTGCCGCACCGTGGTCATCTCGTCGCGCAGCGCCGGCGCCGCGGCGCGCAGGAAGCGGATCAGCTCGCCGATGAGGCGGGCGGCATCCGGGGCGCCTTTTTCGGCGAGCTGCTGCGCGCTGCCGAGCGTGTTGAACAGGAAGTGCGGCTCGATCTGCAGCTGCAGGAGCTTCAGCTTCGACTCGGCGAGCTGGCGCGAGGTCTCGCTCTGCCGCGCTTCGGCCTCCAGGTGCGCGGTCATCGCGCGGTACTCGCGGTTGCGCAGGTGCGCGATGAGCGCGGTGACGAGCGCGAACAGCACGCCGAACACGAGACCCGCGGTGACGACGTGGCGCAGCTTCGCGCTGTCCTGGAAGAAGACGAAGGGATCCACGCCCTTGACCAGCCCGGCGATGCTCGCGCCGACCAGCGCGCCGAAGAGGGCGAGGATGGGCGCCGCCACGATGTAGCGGAAGATGCGGCCCTGGAAGCGGCGATACCCGAACCAGGCCGACAATCCGGACCAGAGCAGCGTCAGCACGACGAGGTTGAAGAGGATCGCCGCCTCGGCGAAGGTCATGTTCCACGGGAAGCGCGACGCGATCCACGCGACGAGCGTGGTGATCACGACCACACCGATCAGCCAGCGCCAGCCGCCGTTGGCGTAGAACCAGCGGTCGAAAGCGCGCACGTCGCGCCGCTCTATCTCGGACAGCGACGAGAGCACGCGCTGCGCGAGCGCGTCGTAGCGGGTCTTGAGGGCGGCGAGCATCCGTTGTACGGATTCTGGGTACTGCGGGGCTGGAACGGAGGACGGCCGCGACGGGCGACGATTCCCGGGGTGCCACCTGCGCAGAGGCGTGACGGGCGCCGGCGCCCCTCGCCCCTCGTCCCTAGATTCCCCGCGCGATCCGCGCGTACGCCGAGTGGTTGTGGATCGATTCGAAGTTCTCCGCCTCGACGCTGTAGGCGGCGAAGCGGGAGTCGGCGGCGAGCTTGCCGGCCACGCCGCGCACGAGGTCCTCGACGAAGCGCGGGTTGTCGTACGCGCGCTCGGTCACGTACTTCTCGTCGGCGCGCTTCAGGATTCCGTAGAGCTCGCTGGAAGCCTCGTCCTCGGCGATGCGCAGGAGCTCGGCCAGCTCGACCGACTCCTCCGTGCGCACGGTGATCGTGATCGTCGAGCGCTGGTTGTGCGCGCCATAATCGGCGATCTCCTTGGAGCACGGGCACAGCGACTGCACCGGCACGGCGACCGCGATGGTCTTCGTGATGCGGCCGTCGACGAGCTCGCCCGCGAGCCGCACTTCGTAGTCGAGCAGACTCGCCACGCCCGACACGGGCGCGGTCTTGCGCACGAAGAACGGAAACGCGAGCTCGATCCTGCCGGCGGGGGCGTCGAGCCGCGCCACGAGCTCGCGCAGCATCGCGTCGAGCCCGGCCACGGTCAGCGGCGCGGCCCCCGGCGCGGCGCGCTCCTCGAGCATCATGACCAGGCGCGACATGTGCGTGCCCTTGCGGTCCTCGGCCAGCGCGACGTAGACGTTCGCGGTGGCGATGGTCGGCTGCGCGGCGCCGTCGTGATCGGCGAAGGCGAGCGGATAGCGCAAGCCGCGGATGCCGACCCGGTCGATCGCGAGGCGGCGTTCGTCGCGCGCCGACTGCACGTCAGGGATCTGCATGAGGCGGCTGGGCTGCTCCGGGCGGTTCATGGCGGCGATTGTAGCAATCCGAGGCGAGAACCTAGGCCGCCGGCTTCGCGCGCTGCTCGCCGCGGCGCGCGTCGAAGCGCTCGCGCACCGCCGCCGCGATGCCCTTGGCGTCGAGGCCGACGTGCGAAAGCAGGAGCGCGGGATCGCCGTGGTCGATGAACCGGTCCGGCAACCCGAGATGCAGGATGGGCACGGCGAGGCCGGCGGCCGCGAGCGACTCCGCCACCGCGCTGCCCGCGCCACCCGCCACGACGCCCTCCTCGATCGTCACGAGCGCGTCGTGCTCGCGGGCGAGCTTCGCCACGAGGTCGGCGTCGATCGGCTTCACGAAACGCATGCTGGCGACCGTGGCGTCGAGCTCGTCGGCCGCGGCGAGCGCCGGATGCAGCATGGGGCCGAACGCGAGAAGCGCGATGCGATGCGTGCGGCGCGCGCTCACGCGCCTCACTTCGCCCTTGCCGACCGGCAGAGCTCGCATCGCAGGCTCGATCGCCGCGCCCGGGCCCGTGCCGCGCGGGTAGCGGACGGCCACCGGCGTGCCGAGCGTGGTGGCCGTGTACAGCATCTGGCGGCACTCGTTCTCGTCGGACGGCGTCATCACCGTCGTGTTGGGCAGGCAGCGCAGGTAGACGAGATCGAACGCGCCGATGTGCGTCGCGCCGTCGGCGCCGACCACGCCGGCTCGATCGATGGCGAAGACGACGGGGAGATTCTGCAGCACCACGTCGTGGATCAGCTGGTCGTACGCACGCTGCAGGAACGTCGAGTAGATCGCGACCACGGGCCGCATGCCTTCGCACGCGAGCCCCGCCGCGAACGTGACCGCGTGCTGCTCCGCGATGCCGACGTCGAAGTAGCGAGCGGGGAATTCCTGCGAGAAGCGCACGAGCCCCGAGCCTTCGCGCATGGCCGGCGTGATGCCGACGACGAGTGGGTCGCGCACCGCCATGTCGCACAGCCAGTCGCCGAACACCTGCCCGTACGTGGGCTTGCCGCCAGGCTTGGCGACGATGCCGACCGCCGGGTCGAACTTGCCCACGCCGTGATAGAGGATCGGGTCCTCCTCCGCCTTGGGATAGCCATAGCCCTTGCGCGTGATCACGTGCAGGAACTGCGGTCCCGTGAGCGCGCGCACGTTCGAAAGCGTGCGCACGAGGGCCTCGACGTCGTGGCCGTCGATGGGGCCGATGTAGTTGAAGCCGAACTCCTCGAACAGCGTGCCCGGCAGCACCATGCCCTTGACGTGCTCTTCGAGCGCCTTCGCGAGCTCCGCCATGGGCGGCACCCTGGACAGCACTTCCTTGCCGCCGCGGCGCACCGTGTTGTACAGCCGGCTCGAGAGCACCTTCGCAAGATAATTGTTGAACGCGCCGACCGGCTCCGAGATCGACATCTCGTTGTCGTTGAGGATCACGAGCAGGTTCTCGTCGCGCGCGTTGTTGAGCGCTTCGAACGCCATGCCCGCGCTCATCGCGCCGTCGCCGATCACCGCCACCACGTGCCGCGACTCGCCCTTGAGCCGGGCCGCCGTCGCCATGCCGAGCGCGGCGGAGATCGACGTCGACGAGTGCGCCGTGCCGAAGGTGTCGTACTCCGACTCGGTGCGGCGAGGGAAGCCGGAAGGTCCCTCCCACATGCGCAGGCGCGCCATCGCCTCGCGCCGGCCGGTCAGGATCTTGTGCGCGTAGGTCTGGTGGCCGACGTCCCACACGATGCGGTCGCGCGGCGTGTCGAAGACGTAGTGCAGCGCGACGGTGAGCTCGACCGTGCCGAGGTTCGACGACAAGTGGCCGCCTGTCTGCGCGACCGAGTGCAGCAGGAACGCGCGCAGCTCGCGCACGAGGTCGCGCAGGTCCGCACGGTCGAGGGCGCGCAGGTCGGCGGGGCTGTCGATGCGTTCGAGAAGTGGATAGGTCATCGTCAATGCTTGCGGTCGATGATCCAGGCGGCGAGCTCGGTAAGCCGCCGCGCCCGCGCGCCGAACGGCGCGAGCGCCGCGAGCGCCTCGTCGCGCAGCGCTTCGGCCCGCCGCTTCGCTTCCGCGAGGCCGAGCAGCGAGACGTACGTCGGCTTGTTCTGCGCGGCGTCCTTCCCGGCTGTCTTGCCGAGTGCGGAGGAGGGCGACTCGACGTCGAGCACGTCGTCGACCACTTGGAACGCGAGCCCCGCCGCGCGCGCGAAATGGTCGAGCCCCTCCTCTTCGCGGGCAGACAGCGCCCGGCCGCAGGACGCGCCGAGGAGAACGGAGGCGCGAATGAGCGCGCCGGTCTTCATGCGGTGCATCTCGGTCAGGTCCGGCAGCGTCATCGCCATGCCGACGTTCAGCAGGTCGATCGCCTGGCCGCCGGCCATGCCCGCGGCGCCGGCCGCCTCCGCGAGGATCGCCGACTGCGCCGACGTGCGCAGCATCAGGAACGCCTGCGCCTGCAGCGCGTCGCCCGCGAGCAGCGCCATGGCTTCGCCGAACGCGACGTGACAGGTCGGTTTGCCGCGCCGCAGGACATCATCGTCCATGCAAGGCAGGTCGTCGTGCGCGAGCGAGTAAGCGTGGATCATCTCGACGGCCGCGGCCGGGCCGTCGACCGCCGCGGGGTCGGCAGCGGCGAGCTCGCCGGCGGCGTAAGCGAGCAGCGGCCGCATGCGCTTGCCGCCGCCCAGCACGGCGTAGCGCATCGCTTCGACGAGGCTCGCCGGCGCGCGCGGGACATCGCGCAGCGCACGATCGAGCACGTCCTCGATGCGGCGCTGGCGCTCGCCGGTCCAGACGGGAAACGCGAGGTCAGGATCCATCGTCCCCACCGTTGGGGGCGAACGACTTGAGCACGCCCTTCTCCAGGATTTCGATCTGCTGCTGCGCGTCCTTGAGCGCGAGCTGGCAGAACGCGACGAGCTCGGCGCCGCGCTTGTAGGCGGCAAGCGAATCCGCGAGCGGAAGCTGGCCGCCTTCCATGGACGCCACGATGCGCTCGAGCTCGGCCAGAGCGGCTTCGAAATCTTTGGGCGGCGGGGTTGCGCTCACGGTGCGACGTCGAGGCTAACGTCTTGACTTAACGGCGGAAAGCCTCATATCATAACAGCTTTTGACGACGCGGCCTCTCCACGTAGCTTCGTGCGGCCGACTTAGCAAAGCGGTCCGGGGCGGCAGTAGCTTTTTCGAAGGCTTGCCGTAAGCGTCCCGGGTTGTTGGGTTGGGTTGGTTGCCAGCAACCGAATGTTACGAAAGGGAAGGGCCGATGTCTGACCTCGCCACGGCCGGTCATCTGCGTCAGGCGACGACGCAGTTCCCGGCATCCTGGTATTGCGCACCAAGCGTGCTCGAAGCCGAGCAGCGTCACCTGCTTTCGCGCGCGCCCGGCTACATCGGGCACGAGCTCATGGTCCCCAACGCGGGCGACTTCCAGGTCCTGGCGCTGCGCAACGACTCGCAGGTGCTCGTCCGCAACCCGGGCGGGATCGAGCTCCTGTCCAACATCTGCCGCCACCGCCAGGCGTTCATGCTGAGCGGCCGCGGCACCGCGTCGAACATCGTCTGCCCGATCCACCGCTGGACGTACGACCTCAGGGGCGAGCTCCTCGGCGCGCCGCATTTCCCCGACAACCCGTGCCTCAATCTCAAGCGCACGCCGCTGCAAAACTGGAACGGCCTCCTGTTCGACGGCCCGCGCGACGTGGCGCGCGACCTCGCCAACCTGGGCGTGCGGGACTTCGACTTCTCGGGTTACGTGTTCGACCGCGTCGAGATGCACCGCGTCAACTACAACTGGAAGTCGTTCATCGAGGTGTACCTCGAGGACTACCACGTCGGACCGTTCCATCCGGGACTGGGGCAGTTCGTGAGCTGCGACGACCTGCGCTGGGAGTTCGGCGACTGGTACTCGGTCCAGACGGTCGGCATCAACAACGATCTCGCCAAGCCCGGCACGCGCAAGTACGAGCGCTGGCACAAGGCGGTGCTCGACTTCTACCGCGGCGAGATGCCGCGCCACGGCGCGATCTGGCTCACGTACTACCCGAACGTCATGCTCGAGTGGTACCCGCACGTGCTCGTCATCAGCACGCTCGTCCCCGAGGCCGTGGACAGCACGCTGAACGTCGTCGAGTTCTACTATCCGGAGGAGATCGCCCTTTTCGAGCGCGAGTTCGTCGAGGCCGAGCAGGCTGCGTACATGGAGACTGCGGCCGAGGACGACGAGATCGCGGAGCGCATGGATGCCGGGCGCAAGGCGCTGTACGCCGCCGGGCGCGACGAGGTCGGCCCCTACCAATCGCCGATGGAAGACGGCATGCAGCACTTCCACGAGTTCTACCGTGCGCAGATGGACGCGCACATCGCGCACCTGTAAGCGTCCCGATGCCGGAGATCCTTCAAACGCTGATCACCACCGAGGAGCTCGAGGCGCGCCTCCGGAAGCCGGACCTCGTCCTGTGCGACGTGCGGCACAACCTCGCGCATCCGGACGGGTGGGGTAAGGCGCAGTACGACGCCGGGCACATCCCGGGCGCCGTGTTCGTGCATCTCGACCGCGACCTGTCCGCGCCGATGACGGGAAGCAACGGCCGCCACCCGCTCCCGACGCCGGAGGCAGCCTCCGCGACGTTCGGCCGTCTCGGCATCGCGTCCGGCAGGCAGGTCGTGGCCTACGACCAGGGCGAGGGCGCGTACGCCGCGCGCTTGTGGTGGATGCTCCGCTGGCTGGGCTTCGAGTCCGTCGCCGTGCTCGACGGCGGCTATGCGAAGTGGAAGTCGGAGGGGCGCGCCGTGACCGCCGAGCCGACCCTGCCTTCGCCGGCAAGCTTTCGGATCTCGCGCGTCACGCCCACCGTGAACGCGACCGGCGTGGCCGCGAGCCTCCCGCGTCACACGCTGCTCCTGCTGGATGCCCGCGCGCCCGAGCGCTTTCGCGGCGAGACCGAGCCGCTCGATCCGGTCGCCGGCCACATCCCCGGCGCGCGCAACCGGCCTTACACCCAGAATCTCAACGCCGACGGCACGTTCAAGCACGCCGCGTTCTTGCGCGCCGAGTTCGGTGCGATTCTCGACGACGCCTCGCCCGACGTGGTGGTTCACCAATGTGGGTCGGGTGTGACCGCATGTCACAACATCCTGGCGATGGAGATCGCCGGCATGCACGGCACTCGCCTGTATCCCGGCTCCTGGAGCGAGTGGTGCTCCGACCCGCAGCGGCCGGTTGCAGTCGGGTCCTGAGCCTCGCGCTCTAGAAGGTAAGTCCCCACTCCGCGATCGTCGTGTGCCGCGGCCCGTCCGGCCGCAGTTCCGAGCCGATGAGGCACAGGCGCCGCACCGCCCAGTGGATGGGCGCGCTGGCCGCGCGTGGGTGCGGCTGCACGCAGCGGCGCGCCAGCGTGACGTGAGGCCGGAAGGGGCGGCTCTCCATCGCGAAGCCGGCGCCGGTCAGTGCCGAGTGCAGGCTCGCGTGCAAATCGACGAGCACGTCCGGGACGACCGACGGCGCGGCCCATGCCACGCCCGAGGCGCGCCACGCGCCCAGGGTATCGAAGTCGAGCGGCGCGCCGGTGGGCGGAAGGCGGTCTCCGATCGCGCGCAGTTCCACGATGCTCGACACCGGAACATCGCCGAGGAACGCGAGCGTCAGGTGAACGTGCTCACCGGAGATGGCGCGGCCTCGCGAGCGGCGCGCCACGTCGCGGGCGAGCGCCAGGAACTGCAATCGCACCGCCTCCTCGGGCACCAGAGCGAAGAATATCCGTATGCGGTTCGGGGTTTCCCGCGCATCGTCGGAGCTGGGGTTGGTATTGGAGTCGTTGCCCATCCGTTTCCGACCACGCGCGAGGCGCGCGGTTCGCCTGTCCCGCAAATTGACTCGGATCGAACATGCGTACACGCCCCGCTCGACATTATTCACGCGCGCACAAAAAAAGACGCCGCGCAGCGGCGGCGTCTTTGCGCCGCCCTCGCGGGCGGCATCTCCAACCGGAAGTTTTACCCGTTGGCCACCAGCTCCGTCTTCGGCTTTTCGAAGAACTGCTCGTCCTCGGTCGAGTTCTTGAGCGCGGTAGTGGATGCCTGGCTGCCCTGGATCGTCGTGGTCACCGCGTCGAAGTAGCTCGTGCCCACCTCGCGCTGATGCTTGATGGCGGTAAAGCCCTTGCTCATCGCGGCGAACTCGGCCTCCTGCAGCTCGACGAAGGCAGTCATGTGCTCGTGCGCGTAGCCGTGGGCGAGGTTGAACATCGAGTAGTTCAGGCTGTGGAATCCCGCGAGCGTGATGAACTGGAACTTGTAGCCCATCGCGCCCAGCTCCCGCTGGAACTTCGCGACCGTCGCGTCGTCGAGATTCTTCTTCCAGTTGAACGACGGCGAGCAGTTGTAGGCGAGCATCTTGCCAGGGAACTTGGCGTGGATCGCCTCGGCGAAGTCGCGAGCGAATCCGAGGTCCGGCTTGCCGGTCTCGCACCACACCATGTCGGCGTAGGCCGCGTAGGCTAGGCCGCGGGAGACCGCCTGATCGAGGCCGTTGCGCGTCTTGTAGAAGCCTTCGATCGTGCGCTCGCCCGTCAGGAACGGCTTGTCGTTCTCGTCGATATCCGACGTGACGAGGTCGGCCGCTTCGGCGTCGGTGCGGGCGAGGATGATCGTTGGCACGCCCATGCAGTCGGCGGCGAGGCGCGCCGCGATCAGCTTATCCACCGCCTCGCGCGTCGGCACGAGCACCTTGCCGCCCATGTGGCCGCACTTCTTCACCGACGCCAACTGGTCCTCGAAATGCACGCCGGCGGCGCCCGCCTCGATCATCGCCTTCATGAGCTCGAAGGCGTTGAGCACCCCACCAAAGCCCGCTTCCGCGTCGGCGACGATCGGCGCGAAGTAATCCACGTCGCCGCTGCCTTCCATGTGCTGGATCTGATCGGCGCGCTGGAACGTGTTGTTGATCCGCTTCACCACGTTCGGCACCGAGTTGACCGGGTAGAGCGACTGGTCCGGGTACATCTCGCCCGCCACGTTGGCGTCCGCCGCGACCTGCCAGCCGGAAAGGTAGATCGCTTTAAGGCCCGCCTTCACCTGCTGCATGGCCTGGTTGCCGGTCATCGCGCCGAGCGAGTTGACGAACGGCTCCTCGTTGACGAGCCGCCACAGCTTCTCGGCACCGCGGCGCGCGAGCGTGTGCTCGATGTGGATCGAGCCGCGCAGGCGCACGACGTCCTCGGCCGTGAAGCCGCGCTTGATGCCCTTCCAGCGGGGATTTTCCGCCCAGTCCTTCTTGAGCCGAGCTGCCTCGAGATCGTAGTTCATTGCCGTACTCCCATTCTTCGGTTGGCCTCGCCGGCTCTTGCGAGAGCCGGCACGTCGGGGTCAATGGCTGCAAGCACGCGCGTTGCCGCACGCACACGCTGCCCTGTGCGAGTCGAGAGGCGACCAGAAGTCGCCGCCGCTTCGCGGCACGGACCGGCAAGGATCGCTCGCCAGTCGGGCGGGCTAGGAAAGGGTGGTACGGCTCCTACCCCGGGACGTTTGCCTTCGCGCGTGATGCGGCGCAAGGCGCCGTCGTGACGGTGCCACCATAGCAAGCGCCGGCACGGGTTGCAAGCTTTTCTGGCGCGACGCAATACGAAAATTACACATCAAAATCAAATGGTTAGAAATCATTTCCACGATGCGGAACGTTTTGAGGCGCGATGTCGCACGTTGGTGCTGCGAAGCATGTATATCTTATATAAGACATCTCGAATTGGCTGGACCAGTGCATTGTTAATCGATTGATTTTATTAGAGACATCATGCGGCGCCTGGCGCCCGCTACCAGCTGGAGTGCTTTTCATCTACCGGAAGAGGCTTCCAATCCGGGTTGCCGCTATGCTTGACGGGTGGCCCCTTCCCCACGCGCTGCCTTGAACCTTCGCCGCTTCGTCCTGGCCCTTTGCTTCGTTGCAGCCTCCGCAGGGGCGCAGGGAACGCCCGACGAGCGCGCAGCGCGCGGCATCGCTGCGAGCTGCGCGGCCTGCCACGGCACCGACGGCGCGAGTGCGGGCGGCGTGCCGTCCCTGGCGGGACAATCGAAGGCCGACCTCGTGCGCAAGATGCAGGACTTCAAGGCCGGCCGCACGCCGTCGACGATCATGGGGCAGCTCGCCAAGGGCTACAGCGACGAGCAGATCGAGCTCGCGGCCGGACACTTCGCCGCCCGGAAGCCGTGATGCGCCGGCGCGATTTCATCAAGGCGATAACGGCCGCTGCCACGGGCCCCGTCCTCGCGCAAGGCAGCGCGAAGCCGCGTGTCGTCGTCGTGGGCGGAGGATACGGCGGCGCCACCGCGGCCAGATACCTCGCGCTGTGGAGCGGCGGTGCGATCGGCGTCACGCTGGTGGAAGCGGACCCCGCATTCGTGTCCTGCCCGCTGTCGAATCTGGTCATCGGCGGCAGCAAGTCGCTCTCCGACATCACGGTGGGTTACGACGGCCTGGTCAAGCGAGGCATCGACGTCAGGATCGCCGTCGCGAAGGCGGTCGATTCGACGCGCAATGTCGTGCGTCTTGCCAACGGCGACGCGCTTCCCTACGACCGTCTCGTGCTTTCGCCCGGCGTGCAGATGCAGATCGAGCTTGTCGACGGCCTCGCCGACGCGGACGTGCAGGGCAAGGTCGTGCACGCATGGAAGGCCGGCCCGCAGACCGTCGCGCTGCGCCGCCAGATCGAGTCGATGCGCGACGGCGGCGTGTTCGTCATCTCGATCCCGCTCGCGCCTTTCCGCTGCCCGCCGGGGCCCTACGAGCGCGCTTGCCAGGTCGCGTGGTACTTCAAGCGCGCGAAGCCGCGCAGCAAGGTGCTCGTGCTCGACGCCAACGAGGACGTGATCTCCAAGAAGGCGCTCTTCGTGAAAGCATGGAACGAGGACTACAAGGGCATCGTCGAGTACAGGCCCAACTACGTGCTGACCGGCGTCGACGCCGCCACACTCACCGCCAAGTTCGAGACGGCCGACGACGAGAAGGCCGACGTGCTGAACGTCGTTCCGCCGCAGCGCGCAGGGGCCATCGCGGCGCAAGCCGGCGTGATCACGGCCAACGACCGCTGGTGCGAGGTCGACTTCCTCACGTTCGAATCGATCAAGGTGCCGAAGATCCACGTCCTCGGCGACGCCATCCAGGTGGCGCCGCTCATGCCGAAGTCGGGCCACATGGCGAACCAGCATGCGAAAGTCGCGGCCGCCGCGATCCTCGACGTCCTTGCCGGGCGGGCGCCGAATCCTGCGCCGGTGATCAACAACGCTTGCTATAGCTTCGTCACCGACAAGGACGCCGCGCACATCGACTCGGTGCATCAGTATGACGCGGGGAAGAAGACGTTCCTGGCCGTGCCTGGCTCGGGCGGGCTGTCGGCGTCGCCGAGCGCAGCGGAAGGCGGCTACGGGTTCGCGTGGGCGAAGAACATCTGGGGCGACATGCTCGGCTGACGCCGCGCAGGGATCGCCCGCAGGGCACAAAAGGAAAGAGGGCTGCAGCGCAGCCCTCTTTTCGTCGCGCCTCCCGGACCGCTAGGCCACCGGCTCGGCCTCGCTCGGCTTGGGCTCGCTCGGCGTTTCCTCGAACGACAGGCGCACCTTCT
>DATJXV010000224.1:0-13614 GCA_035499955.1 Casimicrobiaceae bacterium | reverse complement strand
CGGCCGCACGCATCTCGTGAGCCCGGCGATGGCGGCGGCTGCCGCCATCGAGGGGCACTTCGTCGACGTGCGAAGACTATACTGATCCGATCATGCAACCGTTCCGCGTCCATACGGGTCTCGTCGCGCCGCTCGACCGCGCAAACGTCGACACGGACGCCATCATCCCGAAGCAGTTCCTGAAATCGATCAAGCGGTCGGGATTCGGGCCGAATCTGTTCGACGAGTGGCGCTACCTCGATCACGGCGAGCCCGGAATGGATCACGCCAAGCGGCCGCGCAACCCGAAGTTCGTGCTGAACGAGCCGCGCTATGAGGGCGCCTCGATCCTGATCGCACGGCGCAACTTCGGGTGCGGCAGCTCGCGCGAGCACGCGCCATGGGCGCTGCACGACTACGGCTTCCGCGCGCTCATCGCGCCGTCCTACGCGGACATTTTCCACAACAACTGCTACAAGAACGGGTTGCTGCCGCTCGTGCTGCGCGAGGCCGAGGTCGACCGCCTCTTCGCCGATACCTTCGCATTTCCCGGCCTCAAGCTCACGATCGACCTCGAGCGGCAGGTGGTCTCCACACCCGACGGCTCCGTCGCGTTCGCGTTCGAGGTCGAGCCGTATCGCAAGCACAGGCTGCTGAACGGACTGGACGACATCGGTCTGACCCTCGAGCACACGGACGCGATTCGCGCGTTCGAGACGAAGCGGCTGAGCGAACACCCCTGGCTATAGCCGAAGGCTTTGAAGGAACGCAGAGCGGCGCCAGGGACGAAAGCCCGGCGCCGCAACTTTATGAAGAGGCGATAGCGTGAAAATTGCAGTACTGCCCGGTGACGGCATCGGCCCCGAGATCGTTGGCGAGGCTCAGCGCATCCTTGCGATGCTGCGCGACGAGGGCCTTCCGCTTACGTTCGCGACGGCGCCTATGGGCGGCGCCGGCTACGACGCCGCCGGAGATCCGTTGCCCGCGGCCACGCTCGCGCTCGCCGAGGCGTCCGACGCGATCCTGTTGGGCGCCGTCGGCGGGCCGCGATACGACGCGCTGCCGCGCGCCGTGCGACCCGAACAGGGGCTGCTGCGCATCCGCAAGCACCTCGGCCTTTTCGCCAACTTGAGGCCGGCGCTGCTCTATCCCGAGCTTGCCGCGGCGTCGTCGCTCAAGCTCGACGTCGTGTCCGGCCTCGACATCCTCATCGTCCGCGAGCTGACCGGCGACATCTACTTCGGCCAGCCGCGCGGGCGCCGGCGTAACGCGGGCGGCGCCGAGGAGGGCTTCGACACGATGCACTACAGCGTGCCCGAGGTCGAGCGCATCGCGCGCGTGGGCTTCGAGGCGGCGCGCAAGCGCGGCAAGCGCCTGACATCGGTCGACAAGGCGAACGTGCTCGACACGAGCATCCTGTGGCGCGAGACCGTGACGAGGCTCGGCGCCGAGTACCCCGACGTCGCGCTGTCCCACATGTACGTCGACAACGCGGCGATGCAGCTCGTGAAGGACCCGAAGCAGTTCGACGTCATCGTGACCGGCAACATGTTCGGCGACATCCTCTCCGACGAGGCATCGATGCTCGCCGGCTCGATCGGGATGCTCCCCTCGGCGTCGCTCGACGCGAAGCAGAAGGGCCTCTACGAGCCGATCCACGGCTCGGCGCCCGACATCGCGGGCCGGGACAAGGCCAATCCGCTCGCGACGATCCTGTCGCTTGCGATGATGTTCCGCTACTCGTTCTCGCGCGCCGACGTGGCCGACCGCATCGAGCGCGCCGTGCGCCGCGTGCTGCAGCAGGGCTTTCGCACCGGCGACATCGCGCTGCCGGGCGAGAAGGTCGTCGGCACGAAGGCGATGGGCGACGCCGTGATCTTGGCGCTTCGCGGCGCGTGATGGCGAAGGCGCGCCCTGCCGTCACCGTGCGCCGCGCCGAAGTGCGCGACGCGGAGGCGCTGTGCGCGACTTTCGGCGCGCCGCGAGCGATGGCGGGCACGCTGCAGCTGCCGCTGCCGTCCGTCGAGCTTTGGCGCAAGCGCATCGCCGACGTCGTTCCCGAGGACTATCTGCTCGTCGCGGAGGTGGGCGGGGCAGTCGTGGGCAACGCGGGGCTGCACGCGTCGCGCGGCGCGCGACGGCGGCACGTCGGCAACATCGGCATGTCGGTGCGCGACGACTGGCACGGCAAGGGTGTCGGCAGCGCGCTGATGGCGGCGATCGTGGACATCGCGGACAACTGGCTCAACTACCGGCGGCTCGAGCTCACGGTGTACGTCGATAATGAAGCGGCCCTCGCGCTGTACGAGAAGTTCGGCTTCACCGTCGAGGGCACGCTGCGCGAGTATGCGTATCGCGACGGGGCCTACGTGGACGCGTACACGATGGCGCGGCTTCGCGGCGACGCCGTCCACCGCAAGGCCACGCGAACGTCGCGAAAGCGCCCCACGCCTCGCAGGATCAAGAAGGGCTCATAGCATTCGGAGCACGATCAACGTACAAGGTGACGTCATGAGAGTAGGCATAGTGGGTTGGCGCGGCATGGTGGGCTCGGTCCTCATGCAGCGCATGTTGCAGGAGCGCGACTTCGATCTCGTCGAGCCGACGTTCTTCTCGACGTCGGCCGCCGGCGGCAAGGGCCCGTCGATCGGGCGCGACACGGGCCCGCTGGTGGACGCGGGCAACGTGGAGGCGCTGATCAGCCAGGACGCGATCATCAGCTGCCAGGGCAGCGACTGGACGAGCGCCATGTATCCCAGGCTGCGCGAGGCCGGGTGGAAGGGGTACTTCATCGACGCCGCGAAGACGCTTCGCATGAAGGACGACGCGGTGATCATCCTCGACCCCGTCAACCGCAAGGTGATCGACGAGGCGCTCGCGAGCGGCGTGCGCAACTACATCGGCGGCAACTGCACCGTGAGCCTCATGATGATGGCGCTGGCCGGGCTCTTCTCGCGCGACCTGGTCGAGTGGATGACGTGCATGACGTACCAGGCCGCCTCCGGCGCGGGGGCGCAGAACATGCGAGAGCTCCTGATGCAGATGGGCGAGGCGCACCTTGCCGCGAAGCACCTGCTCGACGATCCGCATTCGGCGATCCTCGACATCGACCGCGAGGTCGCGGGCATTCTTCGCGACGAGCGCTTTCCGACCGAGCATTTCGGCGTGCCACTCGCCGGGTCCCTTATCCCCTGGATCGACAAGGACATGGGCGACGGCATGAGCCTCGAGGAGTGGAAGGGCGGCGCCGAGACCAACAAGATCCTCGGGCGCGCCGCCGGTCAGGCGATCCCGGTCGACTCGCTGTGCGTGCGCATCGGCGCGATGCGCTGTCACAGCCAGGCGCTCACGATCAAGCTGCGGCGCGATGTGCCGCTGGCGGAGATCGAGTCGATGATCGCCGGGGCGCACGACTGGGTGAGGCTCGTGCCGAACCGGCGTGACGAAAGCGTGCGCGAGCTGACGCCCGCCGCCGTCACCGGGGCGCTTAGCGTCCCGATCGGTCGCGTGCGCAAGCTCGCCATGGGCCCGCAATACATCAGTGCGTTCACGGTGGGCGACCAGCTCTTGTGGGGCGCCGCCGAGCCGCTGCGCCGGATGCTGCGCATTCTGCTCAAGCGACTGTAGCTCGCGTCGCTGGCCCGCCGATTGCTAGATACCCGGATAGCGCGGGACGTAGGCCGCCGCACGCCTTTTTCCATGTTTTATGCGGCGGCCTCGACTGCGCCTGAAACGGTGCGCAAGGGATAAGCCCCGATAGGAAACGCAACACGACGTCGAACGGGCGTGGGTACTAGATGTTGTAGCCAGACACGGGCGCGCACCCAAGCGCTAGCGCTGATCGCTAGCACATCGGCATGAAGTTGACGAATGCGGAGGTGCCGTTACGGCAAAAACTCAAGCTAATACCGAGGTTTAGCTTGCACCGCTAAACCCATGATGTTATGTTAGCTTGAGCCGAACGGCGTTTCCGAAGGGGGCGGTATGCGCGTGAAACCCATCTTCAAGTACAGCCTCGTGGCCGGCGCAATGGCGCTGCCCGCGGCGGCGTACGCGCTCGGGCTTGGCAGGCTCACCGTCGAGTCCTATGTCGGTCAGCCGCTCGTTGCGCGCATCGAGCTGCTCACGACCTCGAAGGAAGAACTCGACACGTTATCGGCGCGTGTGGCCGACCAGACGCTCTACAAGCAGAACAGCCTGCAGTACCAGGCGGTGCTCAGCCGCTCCCGCGTTACGGTGGAGCGCGGCGCGAACGACACCGCTTACCTGCGCGTCACCTCGAGCACGCCGGTGACCGAGCCGTATCTCGATCTGCTCGTCGAAGCGAACTGGGCCGCGGGTCGCGTCGTGCGCGACTACACGTTCCTGCTCGATCCGCCGGGATCTCAGCAGACGTCGGTAGAACCGGTCACGCCGGTGCGCCCGGGGATGGCCGCCGCGCCGCGAGCGCAGCCTCCCGCGCCGGCCTCCGCTGCGCCGGCGCCCGCGCCTGCGCCGGTGGCCCGCGGCGAAGGCGAGACGTACGAAGTGAAGCGCGGCGACACGCTGTCGAAGGTCGCCAACCAGTACAAGCCCGAGACCGTGACGCTCGACCAGATGCTGGTCGCGCTGTTCAAGAGCAACGCCGACGCGTTCGAGGGCAGCAACATGAATCGGCTTCGCACGGGCGCGATCATCACGATCCCGAGTGCGGCCGACGCCTCGGCCGCCTCGCCGCGCGAAGCGACGAAGACGGTGCAAGTCCAGGCGAGCGATTGGCGCGCGTATCGCGACCGCGTCGCGGGGGCGGCGCCGAGCGCCGAAGAGGGCACGTCGCGCGCGGCAGAGGGCCGCATCGGCACCGCGGTTCAGGAACGCACGCCGGCCGCGCGCGCCGGAAGCGATCAGCTTCGCGTGTCGAAGGAGGCGGGCACGGGCAAGGGCTCGCTCGCCGAGACGAACGCGTCGCAGGCGGCCGCGCTGCGTGAGGCGCAAAGCCGCATCACCGAGCTCGAGAAGACGATCAAGGACATGCAGCGCGCGATGGAGCTTCGCAACTCCACGATGGCGCAGCTCGCCGACAAGGGCAAGGCGCCCACGCCTGCCGTCACCGCCCCGATCACCACGCCGCCGCCGGTGACGCCCGAGCCGAAGGCCGCGACCGAGACACCCAAGGCGCCTGTCGAAGCACCGAAGGCCGCGACCGAGACGCCCAAGGCGCCTGTCGAAGCGCCGAAGGCTGCGACCGAGACGCCCAAGGCGCCTGCCGAAACGCCCAAGGCTGCGACCGAGACACCGAAGGCGCCCGCCGAAACGCCCAAGGCTGCGACCGAGACACCCAAGGCCCCAACCGAGACGCCGAAGGCCGCCGTCGAAGCGCCGAAGACGCCGCCGCCGAAGGCCGTGGTGAAGGCGCCCGCCAAGGAGCCGCCGGGATTCTTCGAGGAGCTCTTGAACAACACGCCGATCTGGGCGTTCCTGGTGGGCGCGCTCGCGCTGATCGCAGGGCTCGTCGCGATCTTCGCGGCGCGCCGCCGCAAGACCACGAAGTTCGAGGACAGCATCATCTCCGGCACGGACATCAAGACCAACACGGTGTTCGGCTCGACCGGCGGCGGTGTCGTGAACACCGGCGATAACTCGCTCGCGAGCGATTTCAGCCGTGAGGGCCTGGGCAACATCGACACGGACGAGGTCGACCCCATCGCGGAAGCCGAGGTCTATCTCGCCTACGGCCGCGACGCGCAAGCCGAGGAAATCCTCAAGGACGCGCTCAAGAAGGATCCGCAGCGCCAGGAGATCTATCTCAAGCTGCTCGAGATCCACGCCCAGCACAACAAGCCGTCCGCGTTCGAGACCGTCGCCTCCGAGCTGTATGCGGTGACCAACGGGCAGGGCGATGTTTGGCAGAAGGCGGTCGCGCTCGGCCGCCAGCTCGATCCTGCGAACCCGATGTTCGCCGAAGGCGGTGCGCCGGCGCCGCGCGCGGCGGCCGCCGAGCCGATGCGCGATGCACCGGTGGCGGCGCCGAGCGACACGGGCCTCGAGTTTCAGATGGACGAGGAGATCTCGATCTCGCCCACGTCGGGTGTCGCGCCCAAGACCCCGGCCGACATCCTGGCCGGCGCCGAATCGGAGCTCGAGAAGACGGCGCGGCTGTCGTCGACCGATTTCGATCCCGACCGCACGATGGCGCTGCCCGCGGCAGGCGCGGCGATCGCCGGTGCCGTGGCCGCGAAGGAGGCCACCGAGGCCGCCGCGCGCTCGACCCTGCACGACAAGGTCGAGCCGGTGCTCGCGAAGGCACCTGAGGCCGCCGACAAATTCGATCTCGACTTCAAGCTCGACGAGGTCGAAAAGCCCGCACCGATGGGCAAGCCGCGCAGCGAGCCGGTGCTGGAGACGGCCGGCGCCCCGGTGAGCCCGGGTGCCGCGCCGGCGCAGCTTGCGCGTCCCGCAGCCGCGCTCGAGCTCGACAAGCTCGACTTGTCGTTTGATCCCGAGCGCTCGACGTTCGAGGATCCCACGCCTTCGGTGCTCGATGGCCAGTGGCACGATGCGGCGACCAAGCTCGACCTCGCCAAGGCGTACCAGGAAATGGGCGACGTCGAGGGTGCCCGCGAGATCCTGCAGGAAGTGCTGCACGAGGGTGACGACCAGCAGAAGGCCGAGGCGAAGTCGCTGCTCGCAAAGCTGGGCTAACAAAAAAGGGGTCAGACCCCATTACAAGGCCTGACCCCTTTTTTCGACTCACCGAAAATGGTGCCAGGCCTTGTAATGGGGTCTGACCCCTTTTTCGATCGATGCGCATCGCACTAGGCGTCGAATACGCCGGCTCCGCGTTCTGCGGATTCCAGTCGCAGCCGTCGCGTTGCGGCGTCCAGGACGCCCTCGAGGAGGCGATCGGGCAGATCGCGGGTCATTCCGTAGGGGTCGTCGCAGCAGGCCGCACCGATGCCGGCGTTCACGCCGTCTCGCAAGTTGTCCATTTCGACACCGACGCCATGCGTCCCGACGCCGCGTGGGTGCGCGGCGTCAACACGCACCTTCCGCCGAGCGCGGCGGTGCTGTGGTCGTGCCTCGTGGCCGGCGAGTTCCACGCCCGCTTCGCCGCCGCCGCGCGGCACTACACTTACGTACTTCTGATGCGCCCGGAGCGGCCGGGCCTCTTCGCCGGCCGCGTGGGCTGGTACCATCACCAGCTCGACGTGGGCGCCATGCGCGACGCCGCCGCAGCGCTCGTCGGCACGCACGACTTCTCGTCGTTTCGCGCCGCCGAATGCCAGGCGAAGTCGCCCGTGAAGACACTGTGGCGGGCGGACGTGTCGTCCGACGGCGCGCTCGTCCGCTTCGAGTTATCGGCCAACGCGTTTCTTCATCATATGGTTCGCAACATCGTAGGTGCCTTGGTCGCGGTCGGCAGCGGGAAGATGCCGGCACGGTGGGCGGGCGACCTCCTCGCCGCGCGCGACCGCACGCAGGGCGCGCCGACGTTCGCGCCCGACGGGCTGTACTTCGCCGGCGCCGAGTACGACACGCGCTTCGGCCTGCCGCCGACGGTGCGTAAGGTGGCAGTGTCGTGAGGCGTACCCGCGTCAAGATCTGCGGGATCACGCGCGTGGCCGACGGGATCGCGGCGAGCGACGCCGGCGCGGATGCGATCGGCCTCGTGTTCTGGAGCGGTACTCCGCGCTTCGTCGAGGCGGGACGCGCGCGCGAGATCGCCGATGCGCTGCCGCCGTTCGTCACGAAAGTGGGCCTGTTCGTCGACCCGCAGGCGTCGGACGTGCATGCGATCCTCGATGCGATCCCGCTCGACGTCCTGCAATTCCACGGCACCGAGGAGCCCGATTTCTGCCGCAGCTTCGCCCGTCCCTACCTCAAGGCGGTCCACATGAAGGACGGAGTCGATTTGCTAGAATACGCGGCCCTGTACCAAGACGCCGCGGGTTTCGTGTTCGACTCCTACTGGCCGACCGACCTGCCGGGCGGCACCGGGCGCGCGTTCGACTGGTCGCGGCTTTCGCCCTCGGTGCAGTCGAAGCTTCCGGCGCCGGCGATCCTGTCCGGCGGCCTGACCGCCGACAACGTGGACGACGCCATTCGCGCGGTGCGGCCGTGGGCGGTGGACGTGTCGAGCGGCGTCGAGGAACTCGCGGCGGACGGCAAGACGCGCCGCGGTTTGAAGGACGCGCAGCGCATCGCCGCGTTCATGAAGGGAGTGCGCAATGCGGATGACTGACCTTCCCTACACGCTGCCGGACGAGCGCGGCCATTTCGGGCCGTACGGCGGCGTCTTCGTCGCCGAGACGCTGATGCGCGCGCTCGACGAGCTCAAGGCGGCGTACGCCCGGTATCGCGACGATCCGGCGTTTCGCGCCGAGTTCGAGCGCGAGTTGAAGCACTACGTGGGACGCCCGTCGCCGGTTTATCACGCCGAGCGCTGGTCGCGCGAGCTGGGCGGCGCCCAGATATGGCTGAAGCGCGAGGACCTCAACCACACCGGCGCGCACAAGATCAACAACGTGATCGGGCAGGCGCTGCTCGCCAAGCGCATGGGCAAGCCGCGCGTGATCGCCGAGACCGGCGCCGGCCAGCACGGTGTCGCGACCGCGACCATTGCCGCGCGCTACGGCATGGAGTGCGTCGTGTACATGGGCTCGGAGGACGTGAAGCGCCAGGCGCAGAACGTCTACCGCATGAACCTGCTCGGCGCGAAGGTCGTGCCCGTCGAGTCGGGCAGCAAGACGCTCAAGGACGCGCTCAACGAGGCGATGCGCGACTGGGTCACCAACGTCGAGAACACGTTCTACATCATCGGCACGGTGGCGGGACCGCATCCCTACCCGATGATGGTGCGCGACTTCCAGCGCGTGATCGGGGACGAGTGCGTCGTGCAGATGCCGGAGTACGCGGGCCGCCAGCCGGATGCGGTCATTGCGTGCGTCGGCGGCGGCAGCAACGCGATGGGCATCTTCTATCCGTACATCCCTATGCCCAACGTGCGCCTGATCGGCGTGGAAGCGGGCGGCGACGGCCTCGCTACCGGCCGCCACGCCGCCTCGCTCACGGGCGGGCGTCCCGGCGTGCTGCACGGCAACCGCACGTATCTTCTGCAGGATGAGAACGGCCAGATCATCGAGACGCACTCGGTGTCGGCGGGCCTCGACTATCCGGGTGTAGGCCCGGAGCACGCGTGGCTCAAGGACACGGGGCGCGCGGAATACGTCGTGATCGACGACGAGGAGGCCCTGACCGCGTTCCACGAATGCTGCCGCATCGAGGGCATCATCCCGGCGCTCGAGTCCTCGCACGCGCTCGCGTATGCGAAGAAGCTCGCACCGACCCTGTCCAAGGACAAGATCCTGCTCGTCAATCTTTCGGGACGCGGCGACAAGGACATGGCCACGGTGGCCGAACGCGACGCGCGGAAATCGAAGTCTTGAATCGCATCGATTCGGCGTTCGCGCAGTTAAAGGCCGCGGGGCGCACCGCGCTCATTCCGTATGTCACGACGGGTGATCCCTCGCTTGCGGCGACGCTGCCCATCATGCAGTCGCTCGTGCGCGCCGGCGCCGACGTGATCGAGCTCGGCGTGCCGTTCTCCGACCCGATGGCCGATGGCCCGGTCGTCCAGCGAGCGTCCGAGCGCGCGCTCGCGCAGCACATCACGCTTTCGGACGTGCTCGACGTGGTCGCGCAATTCCGCCGCGGCAACACGACGACGCCGATCGTGCTCATGGGCTATGCCAACCCGATCGAGCAGATGGGTGCAGAAGCGTTCGCCGAGCGCGCCAAAGCGGCCGGGGTCGACGGCGTGCTGGTCGTGGACTACCCGCCGGAGGAAGCCGCGGAATTCGCGAAGTCGATGCAGGCGCGCGACGTTGCGCCGATCTTCCTGCTTGCGCCGACGACGCCTGAATCGCGCATCGAGCAGGTCGCGCGTCTCGCGCGCGGCTACGTGTACTACGTGTCGCTCAAGGGCGTCACCGGCGCGAGCCACCTCGATACCGCCGACGTCGCGCGCAAGCTCGCGGAGATCCGCCGCCACGTCACACTGCCGGTGGGCGTCGGCTTCGGCATTCGCGACCCGCAGAGCGCGCGGGCGATCGCGGCGCACGCCGATGCAGTGGTGATCGGCAGCCGGCTCATCCAGGAGATCGAGGCGGGCGCGCCGGCCGATGCGGCATCGCGCGCCGGCGCCTGGCTTGGTACTATCCGCAGCGCACTCGACACCCGGGTTCCCTAGCCCATGACCTGGCTCCAGAAGCTCCTGCCGCCGCGCATCAAGCGGACGCCGGGCGAGCGCCGCACGCCGGTGCCCGAGGGCCTTTGGGTCAAGTGCCCCGCCTGCGAGGCCGTGCTCTACCGCACCGACCTCGAGAAGAACTTGAACGTGTGTCCGAAGTGCGCGCATCACTCGCGCGTGCCGGCGCGCGAGCGCATCGAGCAGCTGCTCGATCCTGAAGGCCGCTTCGAAATCGGTTCCGAGGTCGTGCCCGTCGACAGCCTCAAGTTCAAGGATCAGAAGAAGTATCCCGATCGTCTCGCGGCGGCGCTCGAAGAAACGGGCGAGACCGACGCGCTCGTCGTGATGCAGGGAAGCGTGAAGAGCGTGCCGCTCGTCGTCGCGGTCTTCGAGTTCGAGTTCATGGGCGGCTCCATGGGCTCCGTGGTGGGCGAGCGCTTCGCGCGCGGCGTACGGGTCGCCTACGACAACCGCGTGCCCTTCGCGTGCATCTCGGCGTCGGGAGGCGCGCGCATGCAGGAAGGCGTCAACTCGCTGTTCCAGATGGCGAAGACGACGGCCGTGCTGCAGGAGCTCAACAAGGCGCGGCTGCCCTTCGTGTCGATCCTCACCGATCCGACCATGGGCGGCGTGTCGGCATCGTTCGCGTTCGTGGCCGACCTCGTGATCGCCGAGCCCGGTGCGCTGATCGGCTTCGCCGGTCCCCGCGTGATCGAGCAGACGGTGCGCGAGAAGCTGCCCGAAGGCTTCCAGCGCGCGGAGTTCCTGATGGAGAAGGGTGCGCTCGACCTGATCGTCGACCGCCGCCAGCTGCGCGACGAGCTCGCCCGCCTGCTCGCCCTGCTCACCCGGCAGCCCGCCCCCGCCAACTGAAATAGGGTCAGACCCCATTACAAGGCCTGGCACCATTTCCGGCCGACCCCAAACGCTGGCCGGCTGGCTCGCGTATCTCGAAACGCTGCACCCCAAGGCGATCGCGCTCGGCCTCGATCGCGTGCGCGAGGTGCATTCGCGGATCGATGCGCCCATCGGGTGCCCCGTCGTCACGATCGGCGGCACCAACGGCAAGGGATCGACGTGCGCCATGCTCGACGCGATGCTGCGCGGCGCCGGCTTCCGCACGGGCATGTACGCCTCGCCGCATCTTCTGCGCTACAACGAGCGCGTGCGCCTCGACGGCGTGGAGGCGAGCGATGAACGGCTCGTCGCGGCGTTCAACGCCGTCGAAGACGTGCGCAATGGTGTGCCGCTTACGTACTTCGAGTTCGGCACGATTGCCGCGCTGTGGCTCTTCGCCCGCGCGCGCCTCGACGCGCTGGTCCTCGAGGTAGGCCTGGGCGGCCGGCTCGATGCGGTCAACGTTGTCGACGCCGACGTCGCCGTGCTCACGAGCATCGATATCGACCACGTCGACTACCTGGGCCCGACGCGCGAGGACATCGGCCGCGAAAAAGCGGGCATCTTCCGCGCCGGTCGCCCCGCGATCTGCGCGGACCCGCATCCTCCCGCCAGCGTCGAAGCTGGGGCGCAAGCGGTCGGCGCCAAGCTCCTGCTTCTCGGGCGCGACTATGACTATACCGACGAGCGGACGCAGTGGCGCTATCGCGGCCCGCGCGGCGAGCGATTCGGGCTGCCCGTGCCCGCGCTGCGGGGCGCGCATCAGCTCGCCAACGCGGCCACGGCGCTCGCCTGCCTCGATGTTCTTCACGACGTGCTGCCGGTGAACGCCCAGGCGGTGCGCGAGGGTCTGCTCACGGTGTCGCTGCCCGGGCGCTTCCAGGTGCTGCCCGGGCGACCCACGGTCGTGCTCGACGTCGCGCACAATCCGCACGCGGCGCGCGCGCTGGCCGGCGCGCTGGGAAACATGGGTTACCACGCGGAGACGTTCGCGGTCTGCGCGATGCTCGCCGACAAGGATGCGGACGGCGTGATCGCGGCGCTGCGCCCTCACGCGACGCGCTGGTTCGTCTCGGGCCTGCCCGGCGCGCGCGGCGACGACGGCGGGCGCGTGCGCAATGCGCTGACGGCGGCCGGTGTCGCGTCTTCGTCGGTGCGGGCGTTTGCCGACGTCGCGGGGGCATACCAAGCAGCGCGGGAGACGGCGCTCGAGGCTGATAGAATTGTCGTATTCGGATCCTTTCTGACCGTGGCCGCGGCGCTGTCGGCCGACGCGCGCATGCACTGAAACGGTCGGCGTAAACCTCATGGCCGCTGCCGAAGATCTCAACGTCGATGAACTGCGGCGCCGGGCGCGACGCCGCCTGGTCGGCGCCATCGTCCTTGCGCTCCTGGTCGCCGTGTTCGTGCCGATGCTGCTCGAAAGCGAGCCCAAGCCGCTCGGCGAGGACGTGTCGGTGAAGATCCCGCCGATCGACGAGGGCAAGTTCGTCAACCGCCTCAACGACAAGGGTAAGGGCGACGCGACCAAGGCACCGTCGGCCAAGTCGGAAGCGAAGGCCGAAGCCAAGGCCGAAGCCAAGGCCGAAGCGAACGCCGAAGCGAACGCCGAAGCGCCGAAAGCGGACGCCTCGAAGCTCGCCGTCACCGAGCCGGCGGCCCCGGACGCCACGAAGGCGGAAGCCCCCAAGCCCGAAGCGAACAAGGGCGACGTGCCCAAGGCGGAAGCGCCGAAGATGGACGCGCCCAAGCCGGAGGCGCCGAAGGAGGAACCTCCGAAGGCCGCGCCGCCCGAGACCGAGGCGGTCGCAAAGGCCGCGCCGGCGGCGTCTCACGAGCCGGCGCCGGGCGAATTTTCCGTGCAGGTCTTCGCATTTTCCGATGACAAGGGCGCCAACTCGCTCGTCAACAAGCTCAAGACCAAAGGCTTTCCCGCGTACACCGAGCCGGTGAACACGAGCCGCGGGACGTTGTGGCGCGTGCGCGTCGGGCCGTATCCATCGCGCGAGGCGGCGTCCGCCGCGCGCGAGAAGCTCAAAGGCGAGGGCTACAACGGCATCGTGGCGGCGGCCAAGTAGCCCGCCATGACCGTATTCGACTGGTCCGTCATCGGTGTGGTGGCGCTGTCGATGCTGTTTGCGTACGTGCGCGGCTTCACCCGCGAGCTGATCGCGCTGCTCGCCTGGGTGCTGGGATTCTTCGCCGCGATCGCATTCTCGCCCCTCGTCGGCGCCTGGCTGCCGGAGCTCGGCGAAAGCGCCGTCGCGCGCTACCTCATCGCGTTTGCGGCCATCCTCGTGGCGGCACTCGTTTTGGGCGCGCTTGTTGCATGGCCGCTTGCCAGCGTCATCCGCAAGTCGGGGCTGGGCTTCGTCGACCGCTTCCTGGGCGCGCTGTTCGGCGTAGCGCGCGGGGCAGTGGCGGTGCTCGCATTCGTGCTGGTGGCGGGGATCACTTCCCTGCCGCGGCAGGATTGGTGGCAGAATGCCGCCCTTGCGCCGGCGCTGGCG
>DATJXV010000223.1:0-5548 GCA_035499955.1 Casimicrobiaceae bacterium | reverse complement strand
ACGCCGTCCTACCGCGTGGTCGACGCCGCCACCGACTGGATGCGCGTGGTCGCCGAGCTCGGTCTGCCGCTGATCGTCAAGCCCGCGCGCGAGGGCTCGACGATCGGAATCACCAAGGTCTCGAAGGTGGACCATGATGAGCTTGCGCTCGCCTTCTCGGAAGCCGCGCGCCACGATCCGCTGGTGCTCGTCGAGGAGTTCGTCGCGGGGCAGGAGCTCACCGCGTCGATCGTCGACGGCCGCGCGCTCCCGCTCATCCGCATCGAGGCGCCGCAGGGCAACTACGACTATCGCAGCAAGTACTTCTCCGACGAGACGAAATATTTCTGCCCGGCCGGCCTGCCCGAGGCGAAGGAGACGGAGATTCGCGCGATGTGCCTGCGCGCGTTCGACATCGTGGGCTGCAGCGGGTGGGGCCGCCTCGACCTCGTGCTGCGCGCCGACGGGACGTTCTCGCTGCTCGAAGTCAACACCTCGCCCGGCATGACGGGCCACAGTCTCGTGCCGATGGCGGCGAAGGCCGACGGCATGTCGTACGCCGACCTCTGCGTTGCGATCCTGCGCAAAGCCCAGCTGTCGACCCCCACGCTCCCTTCGCTCGCTGCCCCCGGAGGGGGCGCAACGACCGCCTTGGGGCGGCCCGGCGGCGGTCATGTGGGATGACGATCGCCAGATGAACGCGCTCGCCGCGACGCTCGCCGCGCTGGCGACCGTGAGCCTCGTCGCCACGCTCGTCGCCTACGCGGTTCGCCAGCCGGCCTTCGCGTTTCGCGAGGTCGTCGTCACGAGCCCGCTCAAGCGAGCGAACGGCGCGCATCTGGAGGCGGTGATCCGCGAGGAGCTGACCGGCACGTTCTTCACGATGGACCTCGCGCGGTCGCGCGCGGCGCTGGCTCGCGTGCCGTGGGTCCGCGACGTCGCCTTGCGCCGGCAGTGGCCGCATCGCCTCGAGGTCACCGTCGAAGAGCACGAGCCGCTCGCCCGCTTCAACGACGGCCAGTTCGTCAACGTGCAGGGCGAGGTATTCCAGGCGGAATCGCAGGACGATCTGCCGCAATTCGAGGGCCCCGAGCCGCGCGCCGCCGAGATGGCCGAGCGCTACAGGGCGTTCAGCGGCGCGCTGCAGCCGCTTTCCATGCGCCTTTCGGAGCTGCGCCTGTCCCCGCGCGGCGGCTGGCGGATCAAGGCCGCGGGCGCCGACGGACCCCTGACGCTCGAGCTCGGCCGCGAAGAGCCCGACGCACGGCTCGCTCGCTTCGTCGCCGCCTATCGCCAGACGTTGGGCGCGCTCGCGCGCGCCGGCACGAAGGTCGAGGTCGTGGACCTGCGCTATCGCAACGGCTTCGCCGCCCGCGTTCCGGCGTTCCGCGAGAAAAACGTGAAGCCGGCGGTATGAGGAGCGGACTGGCATGAAAGACAGCAAGAACCTGATCGTGGGCCTCGACATCGGAACGTCGAAGATCGTGGCGATCGTGGCCGAGGTGAGCCCGGAAGGGCAGCTCAACGTGATCGGCCTCGGCACGCAGCCGTCGCGCGGGCTGAAGAAGGGCGTGGTGGTGAACATCGAGGCGACGATGGCGTCGATCCAGCGCGTGCTGGAAGAGGCCGAGCTCATGGCCGATTGCCAGATCAAGGAGGTCTACACGGGCATCGCGGGAAGCCACATCCGCTGCTACACCTCGCACGGCATGGTCGCGATCAAGGAGAAGGAGGTCACCCAGGCGGACATCGACCGCGTGGTGGAGACCGCGAAGGCCATTCCGATCCCGAACGACCAGCAGATCCTGCACATCGTGCCGCAGTCGTTCACGATCGACGGGCAGGAGGACGTACGCGAGCCGCTCGGCATGAGCGGCGTGCGTCTCGAGGTCGACGTGCACATCGTGACCGGCGCCGTGTCGGCGGTCGAAAACGTGACCAAGTGCATCCGCCGCTGCGGACTCGAGGTGCGCGACGTGATCCTGCAGCCGCTCGCTTCCGCGACCGCCGTGCTGTCGGAGGACGAGAAGGAGCTGGGCGTGTGCCTGATCGACATCGGCGGCGGCACGTCGGACATCGCGCTCTACGCGGGCGGCGCGATCCGCCACACGGCGGTGATCCCGATCGCCGGCGACCAGGTCACCAACGACATTGCGATGACGCTGCGCACGCCGACCAAGGAGGCCGAGGAGCTCAAGGTTCGCTTCGGATGCGCGTTGCGCCAGCTCGCCGATGCGAACGACATCATCGAGGTGCCGGGCGTGGGCGAGCGCGCGCCGCGCAAGCTCTCGCGTCCGATGCTCGCCGAGGTGATCGAGCCGCGCATCGAGGAGCTCTTCCAGTTCGTGCAGTCAGAAGTGCGCAGGAGCGGCTTCGAGGAAATGATCTCGTCGGGGGTCGTGATCACCGGCGGCTCGGCCCTGTTGCAAGGGATCAGCGAGCTCGGCGAGGAGGTCTTCCACATGCCCGTGCGCGTGGGCGTGCCCGCGTACGTGGGCGGCCTCGCGGACGTCGTGAAGAGCCCGCGCTACGCGACGACCGTCGGCTTGCTGCTCGAGGGGCGGGAGCAATTCCTACGCGGCCAGGCCGCGCGCGCGCAGGTCACGGGACTCGGCGGCGCCGCCGAGCGGATGAAGAACTGGTTCAAGGCGAACTTCTAGGAACGGGCAAAAGTGAACCACCTGCCTTTGCCCGATGACATTTCGCGCGAATCGCGGGCGAAGCCCGTCGATTCGCGCCAGGACTTCAAATGGGAAAAAACGAGAGTGAATCGAGGCATTGCGTTCGTATCGTTCCATCAACTCAAGTCGTGACAGGAGACGCACACCATGTTTGAAATCATCGACCAGTCGCAGGAAGAAGGAGCGGTCATCAAGGTCATCGGGGTCGGCGGCTGCGGCGGCAACGCTGTCGAGCACATGATCGACCGCGGTCTCGCCGGCGTGGAATTCATCTGCGCCAACACCGACTCGCAGGCGCTCAAGCGCTCGACCGCGCGCACACAGCTTCAGCTCGGGTCCACGCTCACGCGGGGCTTGGGCGCGGGCGCGAGGCCGGAGATCGGCCGCGACGCGGCGATGGAGGACCGCGACCGCATCGCCGAGCTCATCACCGGCGCCGACATGCTCTTCATCACCGCCGGCATGGGCGGCGGCACCGGCACGGGCGCCGCGCCCGTCATCGCCGACATCGCCAAGACGATGGGCATCCTCACCGTCGCGGTCGTGACGCGTCCCTTCAAGTTCGAGGGCAAGCGGCAACGCGTGGCGCAGGCGGGAATCGAGGAACTCGGCAAGAAGGTCGACTCGCTCATCATCATTCCCAACGACAAGCTGATCGATGTGCTCGGCGAGGACATTCCGCTGCTCGAGGCATATGCCGCGGCGAACGACGTGCTGCACGGCGCCGTGTCGGGCATCGCGGAGGTGATCAACAATCCCGGCCTCGTCAACGTCGACTTCGCGGACGTGCGCACGGTGATGGGCGAGGTGGGCATGGCGATGATGGGCTCGGCCACGGCGAACGGTGCCGAGCGCGGCAAGATGGCGGCGGAGCAGGCGGTGCGCAGCCCTCTGCTCGAGGACGTCAACCTCGCGGGCGCTCGCGGCGTGCTGGTCAACGTCACGGCCTCCGCCGGCCTCAAGATGAAGGAGTACTACGAGGTGATGAACACCATCAAGGAGTTCACCGCCGAAGACGCCATGGTCATCGTGGGCACGGTGATCGACGAGTCGATGGGCGACGACCTGCGCGTGACCATGATCGCCACCGGACTCGGCGGCGCAGCCGCCGCGGCGAAGCGTCCGCCGAAGCTCGAGGTGTTCGAGACCTCCGCGGTCGTGGAGCGCACGGGGACGGATGGCCTGGGCGTGCACGTCGAGACGATCGACTACGACCGTCTCGATCAGCCGGCGGTGATGCGCAAGGGCCGCGCCGCGCCCTCGCCGTCGTCGGCGCCGGCGTTCGACGCCTCCGAGATTCCGGCTTTCCTGCGCAAGCAGGCGGACTGAAGGCGCGGCGGGCGTCCATCGGTGAAGGCGTGCAGGGTCCCGTTGGGGAGCCCCCGGTCGCGATCGTCGCCACCGGCATTCGGGGCTTTCACCTGTTCGCTCGCTCACCGGTTGACCCGAGGTGCCCAAAATGGGGCGGGTCTGCTAAAATCGCAGGCTAACCCGTTGACGCGACGGGAATAAATCATGCTCAAGCAACGCACGCTGAAGAAGATCATGCGCACCACGGGCGTGGGCCTGCACACGGGCGTGCGCGTGGAGATGACGCTGCGCCCGGCGCCCGTCGACGGAGGCATCGTCTTCCATCGCACGGACCTCGCGCATCCGATCGCGATTCCAGCGCACGCGTCCAACGTCGGAGACACTCGGCTGTCGTCCACCCTCAAAGTGGACGGTGCCAGCGTGTCGACAGTGGAGCACCTCATGTCGGCGCTGGCGGGACTCGGCATCGACAACCTTCACGTCGACGTCGCCGGCCCCGAGCTGCCGATCATGGACGGCAGCGCCGGCCCTTTCGTCTTCCTGCTGCAATCGGCGGGCATCGAGGAGCAAGCGGGGGCGAAGCGCTACCTTCGCATCACCGCGCCGGTGGAGGTGAGCGACGGCGACAAGTGGGCCCGCTTCACGCCGTTCGACGGCTTCAAGCTCGATTTCACGATCGACTTCCCGCATCCGGTCTTCGGCTCCGAGAACCGCAACGTGGTGGTCGACTTCGCGACCGATTCCTATGCCAAGGAGGTGGCGCGCGCCCGCACGTTTGGTTTCATGCAGGACGTGGAGGCGATGCGCGCCGCGGGCCTCGGCCTGGGCGGTAGCCTGCAGAACGCCGTCGTGCTCGACGAGTTCAAGGTGCTGAACAGCGAGGGACTGCGCTATGACAACGAGTTCGTGCGGCACAAGGTGCTCGACGCCATCGGCGACCTCTACCTGCTCGGCCATCCGCTGATCGGCCAGTACACCGCGTACAAGTCCGGCCACGCGCTCAACAACCAGCTCTGCCGCGCGCTGCTCGCGCGCGCCGACGCCTACGAGATCGTGACGTTCGCCGACGCGAAGACCGTGCCGTCAGCCTTCCACGACTGGACGCTCAAGCCCGCCTGATCACGCCGCCCGCGCGGCTTAAGCCTGTGCTGATCGTCCGGCTGCTGCTGTTCTTCTCGATCGGCACCATCGTCGTCGCCGCGCTCTTCTACATCTTCAAGCGCGACCGCCGCTACCTCCGCTTCATCGTCCAGGTCGCGAAGTTCACGATCTATCTGCTGGCCGGCGTAATGCTCTTCTTCCTGCTCGAGCGGCTGATCGTCATGATCTAGAGTGGACTGCAACGGGGGAATCGATAATGTCTGGCTTGCTCTTCGCGCCGATGGCTTCGTCGCCCTTGCCCGAAAGGGGTCTGACCATTGCTTCGCGACGGCGCCTCGCACTCGGCGCGAATAGCGTCGCCATAGCACTATCGTTCACGACCGCTTCCCCGTTACAGTCCACGAGTGTCTGGCGCGCTACCCGGCTTTTCGGACGAGCCTCCGTACGGCGTCCCGGAGGGGCCCGGGCGGCAGTTC
>DATJXV010000222.1:0-31929 GCA_035499955.1 Casimicrobiaceae bacterium | reverse complement strand
ACCTGGCTGCGGTCGACGCTCTGCGCGCGGTTCTGCACCTGGCTGCGGTCGACGCTCTGCGCGCGGTTCTGCACCTGGCTGCGGTCGACGCTTTGCGCGCGGTTCTGCACCTGGCTGCGGTCGACGCTTTGCGCACGGTTTTGCAGCTGGCTTCGATCGGCGCTCTGGGCGCGGTTCTGTATCTGGCTGCGGTCGACGTTCTGCAGCGCCGCGCGATCCGTGCTCACCCCGCGATTCTGCAGTGCCTGCTGCGCGCGTTGCCTGTCCGCGTCGCGACCGCGATACTGCTCGCGGTTGGACGCGTCGGCCCGGCGACGCAGATCGTCGCGTGAGACGTTGCCGCGGTACGGTACGTCGCGGCGGTTGTTGACGTTGTGGTTCCAGCGCACATTGTTGTTGACGTTGGTGATGCGGTTGTTGACGTTGATGTTGTTCCAGCGGTTGACGTTGATGTTGACGTCGCGCCCCCACCAGTTGACGTTGCCCCACATGGCGTTGCGCACGCCGATGCCGATGCCCCATGCGATGCCGGTCGCGACCGCGGTCGAGAACCAGAAGCCCGGCGGCGGCGGGATGAAGATCGGCGGATACGCGGGCCACATCCACGGCCCGAACACGTAGGTCGGGTTGTAAACGGGCACGAAGATGACGTCGGGACTGCGTTGCTCGATGACGATGACCTGGGGCGGCGGAGGTGCCGCGGTCTGAACGATGACCGTCGGCGGCGGCGCGGTCTCGGTCTTGACGATGACCTGCTCGTTCGAGCTGAGATTGCCGGCCTTCTGCGCGGCCGCGCGCAGGCGCTGTACCGAATCCATGACGTCGTCGGGTTGCGCGAGGAAGGCGTCCCCGAGGTCGCGAACCCAGTCGGGCTTTTCACCCATCATGATTGCGACCTGGGGAAAGGCGACCAGCGATTGCACGCTCGGGTCCCACGGCTCGTTGGCGACACGGGTCACGGCCTCGTCGCCCTTCTGGTCCGGGTTGGCGTGCGACCACGCCGCCGCGGCCGCGACGTCCGACGGATACGTGGAAGCCATGAGGACCTGCGACAGCAGCGCGTCGGGAAACAGCGCGATCTGCGCAGTCATCTGGTCGAGCTGTTGCGGTGTGAACAGCTTGTCGCTCGATTGCGCCACGGCCTGGGCCGACACGGCCAGCGCAAGCGCGAGTGCTGCGCGCCACAGCCGGTGGAACGGGCGGGTAAACACGGGAACTCCTGGAAGTGATGAATGCGGCGGGGCGTGAGCTGCCGAGGAAAAGTATAGCGTGCGTTTCGCCTTGTTACGGCGTTTTTCGCGCGCCGGCCACTAAACCTTGGTAAACATACGGGCGACTACCCACAACACCCCCAGCAGGATCGGCTGGTGGAGCATGTAGACGGCGAGGCTGTGCCGGCCGAGCCAGGCCAGCGCCGCGGGAAGACGTGCGAGAGGCGCCACGATGCGAAACTCGTTGCGCACGAGCGCGTGGCCGGCGGCGATGCCGACGAGCATCACGCCCGTCCACGGCGCGAGCGGGACGTAGTCCTCGGTGACGGGCTTCACGGTCGCGAACCCGATCCATCCGAGCGCGCGCTGGTCGAACACGGGCCACGCGAGCGTGTTGCCCGCCACGATGATCGCGATCCCGAGCGCGAGCGCGAGCCCCGGCCGCGACGCGAGCGGCCGGATCAGGACGAGCGACAGGGCGATCGCGTGCAGCACGCCGAACCAGATGAAGCTTTGCGGGAAGACGAGGTAGCTCGCGGCACTCACGGCAAAGGCGCATGCGGCGATGCGCGCCACGTGGCGCCGGAATCGCGCGCGGCCGGCACCGTCGCGCTCCGCGAGCACGAGGCTCACGCCGGCCAGCAGCAGGAACGACGACAGGATCGCCGTGCGCGAATGGAGCCAGAACGGGTCGCGGTAGAAATTGGACGTCGTGATCCGGAAATACGCGAGGTCGAACGCGAAGTGATAGGCCACCATCGCCACGATCGCGACACCGCGAAGCGCATCGAGCCCTGCGACACGAGCGGGCGCCGCTGCGGGAACCGGCGCCGCGGCGCGCCGGGAACGCTTCGTCATCGCAGGCTGCCGCGCCACGCGACGCGCACTGCGCCTGCGGCGTCGGGCGTGCCGAAGGCGGCCAGTGCGCGCGCGATGGTCGGCGGCGCACCCGCGGCCGGCGCGATCGTACCCTCGACGCTCACGCTGCCGTCGCTGACGGCAACGGTGGCGTCGAGGCGAACGTCGCCGCCCGTGTTCGCGATCCGCCCGCCCAGCGCCGAACCTTGAGGCGCCGCCGAAAGCGTCACGGTGCCGAGGTCGGCCCGCGCGTCGCCGCTCACGAGGCGCGCGCCGCGCCATTGCGCCTCGACGCGGCCGCTCTTGTCCTTCGCCGTCCACGCGAAATCGGCGGCGGACACCGCAATCGTTCCGCCGAGCACGGGAAGCGCACGCGTCGGCAGCAGCGCGGCGAGCGCCTGCGCGGGCACCTCGACGGATAGGTCATGCACACGCGCGCCGTCGTCGACGGCCTGCACGGTGCCGCGAGGCGTGGCCGCGTCGTCGACCGGTCGAAGCGCGACCGCGTGGACATTGCGCAGGACGTCGGCCTTCGAGATGCTCCATGCGACCGGCACGCGCCACGCGCCGCCGGCATCGGTGACCGCACCTCGGCCGTCCCATACGGTTCCGGTGGCGTCGGTAAGGCGCAGCTTGCCCCCGCTCGCGGCGTCGAGACGGAGATCCACGAGCGTGGCGGGCATGAAAGCGGCGACCGCCGCCAGCAGGCAGGCGAGGGCGGCGACCAGGAACGCGGCGAGCTTCATCGCGCGAGCGCGAGCTCCGCGCGCACGGTGCCGGGCTCCACGCGCGGGGTGAGCGTGGCTTCCACGACTCGCACGCCGGCGTTGCGCGCAAGCGCATCGAGGAGGCCCGGAACGGCGTCGAAGCGGACGGCCGCGAACGTGAGGCGAACGCGCCCTTCGGCGAGGTCGAGCGCGGTGACGGCGCTGCGCAGGCCGCGCTCGGCGAGCACGCGGTCGACCGCCGCGAGGGCGTCCTGGCCGCGCAGGGGCGCGGGGTTGCGTTCCAACACCACGAGGTTATCGGCTTGCGCCCGCGCCGCGCCGAGCACGCTCTGCGCGCGGGGCAGGTCGCGCGACAGGCGCTCGATGTCGGCGGTCATCGGCATCCACACCCACACGTAGAGGGCGGCAACCACGACGACGATCGCGGCGACGGCGAGCAGGCGCTGCTCGCGCGAGGATGCGCGCTGCCACGCTGCGGTGAGTACCGAAAACATTACGGTCGCTCCGTCCCGGCGGCCGGCGCGACGCGCACACGCGTGCCCGCGGCCGTGGTGGCCGAGAGCGTCGCAAGCCCCGCGGCCGCGAGGTCGCGGTCGGCGTTGCGGACGAGCAAGGGATCGAGCTTGCCGAGATCGAACGTCCACGTGCCCGACGCGTAGGTCGCGCTCTTCAGCGCGCTCGCGGGGAGCGCCGCGAGTGCGGGCGCCGCGCGCGCGAGCAGCGGCAGCGCGTCGCCGGGTGCCGTCTCGCCGGCACGATGGCGCGCATCGGCGAAGCGCTTGCCCAGCGCGAGCGCGGCCGCGTCCGCATCGGCCGCCTCACCGGCGCCCGCGTCGTGCGCCGTGGCGACGATGGCGCGCGACACTCGCCAGGACTGGTAACGCAGCCATGCCCAGTCGATCGTCGTTGCGCCGACGTGCAGCGCGAGCGCCGCGACCGCGAGGCGGATCGCCCATCGAAACTGCGTTCGCGCGGTTGCCCGCGGCGCCCGTTTCTGCCGCGAGAACTCGCCTTGCAGAAGGTCGGTCGCCGCGGCGAGCGCGGCGCCGTCCTGGTCCCAACGCCACATCGGGGCGCGCGCGAACGGGGCGCCGCACTGACCGCTCCACGCGCGAAGCTGCGCATCCTCGACGGGAAACGCGACTTCGACCCGCGTCCGCGAGCTCGCGCGCGTCGCGCTCGCGAGCGGCAGCGCGAGCTCGGGCGGCACAGGGCCCTCGCGTGCCGGAGCGCCGACGGCGAACGCACTGCCGTCGGGCCGGCGCACGAAGCCGCCGGCCGCTCCCGACGCGTACCATCGCCACGTGCCCGCGGGCGGGATGGGCGCTGCCGAAGGCTCGGCAACGACACGATCGAACGCGCCTTGCAACGGTGCCAGCAAGGCGCGCGCCGCAATCGCGACGATCACGCTGCCGTCGCGCTGGCGCGGAGCGGCGACCAGATGCTGCGCTTGGGCGGGACCGGCGAGCCGGTCCTCGAGCGCGAAGGCCGCGGCCGCGGGGACACGGTCCGCGGGCATCGGCGGCAGCACGACGTGAGCGAGGCGCACGGCGGAGGCGGCCAGTACCGCCTCGCGCGCATCGGCCGCGGGCCACGCTGCCGCCGCGTCCAGACCGGAGCGCGCCAGACGCTGCTGCGCGTCGTACAGTGCCCACGGCACGGCCTGCGCCGCGGTTGGCGCGACGTCGATCAGGACGCGAAGAAGGGACATGGGCGGCGGCTCACTGCTTCATTCCAGAGTCTGCCACACCACCGCCGGCCAGCTCTTGCCGTCGCGCTTCAGCAGCGCGCGCGCTTGGGCGATGGAATCGCCCTGCCGTGAGCGCACGCTCACGATGAAATAGCTGCTCGAGAACGCGAACGACGCGCCTTCCGGTAACGCGACGCCGCGCGGCAGCCGCTCGTGAAGCTCGACCATCGTGGCGAAGGGCTTGCGCGCGCGCTCGGCGATGAACGCGGCGAGCTTGTCTCCCGCGAGGTCGGGGATGGCGGCCGCAATCACATCCGCGTTCGCCGTGTTGATGTTGATCGCCGCGCCGGCGGGCAGCGCCGCCACGCTCGACTCGATCGCGGCCCACGCCTCGGGACTCGCGCCGCGAACCAGCGCCATCTCCGCCGTGCGCACGAGCGGGGCGTTGGCCGCGAGCGCGTTCGGCGTGCGCTGCAGGTACCACTCGTCCCTGGCGCCTTCCGGGCGTCCGGGCGGGTCGCGCCCGATCCAGTCGGCGATCGCGTCGAGCAGCTTCGGATCGAGACCCTTTGCCGCGAACAGCTGCGCAAGCCGCGCGCGCTCGGCCGTGCCCACGGCGCCGTCGGCGAGAAGGTTATTGAGATTGAGGCGCCCCTGCGCGTCCTCGATGCGGCCCTCGATCGAGCCGTTCGCGATCGGCGTCGGTGGCAGCGGGTACGCCCACGGCTCGCCCAAGTAGTCGATCGAGCCGCTGCGCGCGTCGTCGGCGAGTATCTGGCGCGCCCATTGCACGCCCGCGAGCGCGAGCGACTGCGCCTGTACCTGGTCGCGACGGTTGCCGACATCTGAGAGCCAACGCTGCTGATCGGCGGCGAGCGCGACGGCCACGGTGGCGGCGAGCGCGACGACGAGCATCGCGAGCACGAGCGCGGCGCCTCTGTGGGTCTTCATCTGAGTGCGAACCAGCGCTCGATGCGCTCGCCGTCGGCGATCGTGAGCGTCAAGCGAACCGCGCGCGGGACGTCGTCCTCGCCGAGCAGCGGCCAGCGGTCGCGCCAAGCCCCCGACTGTGCGAGGTACTCGAGCTTGAACGCCGCGATGCCGGAGACGAGCGGGTAGACGACCGGGGTCGCTGCATTCGTGTGATCGATCGCGGGCCAATACGCGAGCTCGAGCGTGTCGCCTCGCAACCGGTAGCCCATGCGCTGGCCGGCGGGGCCGGGCTCGAGCACGAACTCGGAGCCGGCGCGCGTGAAGACGACCGCGCTCTGCCCGTCGTACAGCGTGCCGATCCACGCCGGCTCGCGCGCCGCGCCGACGCGCGCGCTGCGCGGCACCGCCTGGCGGATGTCCGCCTCGAAGCGGGTGAACAGCGTTTCCAGCGTGTGCCAGTGCTGCGCTTCGGCGGACAGCCGGGCTTCGCCCTCGGAAAGCGACGCGGTCGCGCGATACGCGAGCACCGCGATGACGCCGAAGATCGCGAGCGCGAGAAGCGCCTCGACGAGGGTGAAGCCGCGATCGAGCCTGCTGAGCGCCGCAGGGCCGCCCCAAGGCGCGAACGAGCGCCGCCTCGGGGGGCAGCGAAGCATCGCCGCTCGCGAGCGCGGGGGCCGTTTCACGGGCGCGGCTCCGGGTTGCCGAGGAACCCGGTCAGCTGCGCGAGCGCGTAGTCCGGCGCTTGCGGCTCGGCGACCGTGATCTCGATCTTGCGGAATGCCGGATTCGGCGTCGTGCTCACCGTGGCCTGCCACACGAACGATGTGCCCGCCTGCTCCGCCTCGCCATCGTAACGGCCGAGCGCGGGCCAGGGGGCGGCGATCTGCGCGGCCGCGAGCCGGTTCTGCGCCACCCACAGCGCCAGCGTGCGATTCTTGAGCGCGGATGCGCTGTCGGTGGCCTGGGCAAGCGCCCGCATGCCCGCGGTGAGCGCGATAGCGATGATGGCGAGCGCGACGAGGATCTCGACCAGGGTGAAGCCGCGCGCTTTCATTGCTCGGCCGCGACGACGGCGACGCGGTTCAACGGGTCGGCCGCGAGCACGAGCCGCGCGTCGCGCGCGTCGAGCTCGAAGGTGAAGGGCTCGTTGCGGCCGGTCGCACGCAGCGGGACGATCACGCCGGGGTCGACGGGACGGCCGCTGTACGATGTCGGCACGATCGTCATCGCGTCGGGCAGCGCGTGCGCGGCGAGGACCTCGTCGTCGCCGAGCGGCTGCCAGCGCCCGCTGTCCCGGTCGCGCCGCCAGAAGCGCCAGGCGGCGCCGTCCGCCGACGCGCCCAGCGTCTCGGCGTGCGTCTGCGCGCGTGCGGCCGCGTGCTCGAGCGCGCCCGCGAAGCGGCGCGCCTCGCGCATCGCGCGGTCGCGATCGCTGCCGTTGTAGGCGAGCACCGCGAGGCTGGCGGCGATCGCGAGGATCGCGAGCACGACCAGGATCTCGACGAGCGTAAATCCGCGATGCCGGGCTAAAGGTCCCATGAGCCGATGTCGGCATCCGCGCCCGCGCCGCCGGGCTGTCCGTCCGCGCCGAAGCTCATCACCTCGATTTCCGAGCGCACGCCGGGATTCACGTACACGTACGGGCGGCCCCACGGGTCCTTCGGGAGCTTTTCGAGATAGCCGCCGGGCTTCCAGTTCGCAGGCACCGGCGGCAGGTCCGGCTTGGTCACGAGGGCGGCGAGGCCCTGCTCGCTCGTCGGGTAGCGCTGATTGTCGAGGCGATAGAGCTTCAACGCCTGCATGATCGCGGCGATGTCGCTCTTGGCGACGGTCGCGCGCGCTTCGTCCGGCCGCGACAGCACGTTCGGCACGATCAGCGCCGCGAGCACCCCGAGGATCACGATCACCACCAGGATCTCGATGAGGGTGAAACCAGCCCCGCGAGGGCGGCGCGGTACTGCGCGGCGAAGCGAA
Organism: Casimicrobiaceae bacterium; assembly: GCA_035499955.1. GTDB lineage: Bacteria > Pseudomonadota > Gammaproteobacteria > Burkholderiales > Casimicrobiaceae > VBCG01. The sequence goes on along the minus strand of DATJXV010000222.1, from coordinate 24,532 downwards.
GGCATCGGACGATTATAATGCGCCCCATCGCGCGGTTTCGGGGCCAGGCGGCCACCGCGACGAGCTTCCGTCATGGCCAACCGCGTCTTCCGGGTACTCCTGCTGCTCCTCGCCGCCGGTGTTGGCGTCGCGGGCTGGTTCGCCTGGCACGCCTACACCGACCCTCTCGTGCTGCCCGCGCCGACGGTGGCCTTCGACGTGCGTCCCGGGTTTCCGCTGAGCGCGGTGGCGCGCGACCTGGGCGCGGCCGGCGTGCTCCCGCATCCGGTTGCGCTCGTCGCGCTTGCCCGCATGCGCGGCGTGGACCGCAACATCAAGTCCGGCAGCTACGAGTTCGAGTCGGGCATCACGTTGCCGCGCCTGCTGTCGAAGCTCACGCAGGGCGACGTCGCGCAGCGCTCCTTCGTCATCGTGGAAGGCGCGACGTTCGGCGACGTGCGGCGCGCCCTGCGCGGCAACCCCGACGTGAAGAACACGGTGCTCGACCTCGCCGATTCCGAGCTCATGGCGCGCCTGGGCATTGCGGGCGAAAGCCCGGAGGGCCTCTTCTTCCCCGACACCTATTTCTTCGCCGCGGGCAGCGCGGACACCGCGATCCTGGGCCGCGCGCACAAGTCGATGGACGCGAGGCTCGCCGCCGCATGGGAGCAGCGCGCCACCGACCTGCCGTTCGCGACACCTTACGAGGCGCTGATCGCGGCGTCGATCGTCGAGAAGGAGACCGGCAAGACGGTGGACCGCCCGCTGATCGCATCGGTGTTCGTCAATCGGCTGCGCAAGGGCATGCGGCTTCAATCGGACCCGACCGTGATCTACGGCCTGGGCGCGAAATTCGACGGCGACCTGCGCAAGCGCGACCTCGAGACCGATACGCCGTACAACACGTATACGCGCGAGGGGCTGCCGCCCACGCCGATCGCGCTGCCTTCGCAGGCCTCCATCGACGCCGTGCTCAACCCGCCGCCGACCGACTACCTCTACTTCGTCGCGCGCGGGGATGGGACGTCGAAGTTCTCGGCGAATCTCCCCGAGCACAACCGCGCCGTCTCGAAGTACCAGAAGGGCGGCAAGTGATGGGGGCGCACGGCCGCTTCGTCACGCTCGAAGGCATCGACGGCGCCGGCAAGAGCACGCACGCGCCGTGGCTGTCCGAGGCCATCGCGCAGCGGGGGCATCGTGTGACGGTGACGCGCGAGCCCGGCGGCACGCCGTTCGGGGAGACGCTGCGCAACCTGCTGCTGTCCGCGCCGATGACCCACGACACCGAGGCGCTGCTCATGTTCGCGGCGCGGCGCGAGCACGTCGAGCAGGTGATCCGGCCGGCGCTCGCCCGCGGCGAATGGGTGGTGTGCGACCGTTTCACCGACGCCACGTACGCCTACCAGGGCGGCGGTCACGGCGTGCCTGCGCAGCACATCGCGGCGCTTGAAGCCTTCGTGCACGGGGACTTGCAGCCCGACGTAACGCTGCTCTTCGACGTGCCGCTTTCAGTGTCGCGCGCGCGCCTCGCGCGGGCGCAGGCCGGCGGGCGCAGCCTCGACAAGTTCGAGGGCGAGGCGCAGGCGTTCTTCGCGCGCGTGCGCAATGCCTATCTCGATCGCGCGAACCGGTATCCCGCGCGCTTTCGCGTGATCGACTCGTCGCAGCCGCTGGCCGACGTGCGCGCGGAGCTGACGCGCATCATCGAGCAATGGTAGGCGGCGAGCTGTTGCCCTGGCAGGCGGACGCGGCGGCGCAGGCGCTTGCGCGGCGCGCGAGCTGGCCGCACGCGCTCCTCGTGACGGGTCAGCGCGGCATCGGCAAGCGCGGGCTCGCGCTGCACTTCGCACGTGCGCTCCTGTGCGAGGCGCCGCGTGTCGGCGGCGCGCCGTGCGGCACGTGCGCGAGCTGCACCTACGCCGCGGCCGGACATCACCCGGACCTGCGCGTGGTCGAGCCTCACGACGTCGATGAGGAGGGTGAGCGCAAGCCGCTCGACGTCATCCCGATCAAGCACGTGCACGGCCTGATCGAGTGGGCGCATATCACGAGCCATCGCGGAGTCGCGAAGGTCGCCGTGATCGTGCCCGCGGAGGCGATGAACGCCTCGGCCGCCAACGCGCTTCTGAAGACGCTGGAGGAGCCGCCGCCGGCGACCTACCTCATGCTCGTCGCGCATCAGGCGGGCCGCGTGCCGCCGACGTTGCGCAGCCGCTGCCTTCGCCTCGCCGCGCCGAAGCCTTCGGCGGAGGGAGCGCAGCGCTGGCTCGCGGAGCAGGGCGTGGCCGAGGCGGCGACGGTGCTCGCGCAGGCGGACGGCGCGCCGCTCCTGGCGCTGGGGCTCGCCGACGCGGCGTGGCAGGAAGAGCGCTCGGTATGGCTTGGCGCGCTCGCCAAGCCGAAGGCGCTTCCGGCGCTCGCGCTGGCGGCGCGTGTGGAGGCCGGCGCGAAGGACGAGCGCAAGGACCGGCTCACCCTTGCCATCGACTGGCTCGCGGCCTGGACCATCGACCTCGCGCGCGTGGCCGCGGGCGGGGAGCCGCGTCGCAATCCCGACTTCGCCGAAGCCCTGCGCGCTCTGGCAAGCGCGGTGGCGCCGGTCGCGTTGTTTCGCTATCATCGCTTGCTCATCGAGCAACGCGCGCTCGTCGCGCATCCTCTCCAGCCGCGGCTCGTCGCCGAGACGCTGCTTCTGGGCTACCGCGACCTGTTCCGCTGACCATGGCCGACAAGAAACCGCCTCCCGCCGCGCCGGGCGCCAACGTCGCCCGACCCGGGGTGCTGTCGCTCAACATCCGCGAGAAGGCCGCGCTTTACGCGGCATACATGCCGTTCCTCAAGGGCGGCGGCATCTTCATCCCCACGTCCCGGCAATACGCGCTCGGCGAGGAAGTGTTCATGCTGCTCTCGCTGATGGACGACCCCAATCGCCTCGCCGTGCAGGGCAAGGTCGTATGGCTCACGCCCGAGGGAGTGCAGGGCAATCGCACGCAAGGCATCGGCGTTCAGTTCACGCAGGACGAGACGGGCTCATCCGCGCGCGCCACCATCGAGAAGATCCTGGGCGAGTCCCTCGCGTCGACGCGGCCGACTCACACGATGTAGCTTGTACGTCGACAGCCACTGCCACCTCGACTTCCCGGAGCTGTCCGCCGAGCTTCCGGCGCTTCTCGGGGCGATGCGCGACAACGCCGTGTCGCATGCGCTGTGCATCAGCGTCGAGATGCCCGCGTGGCCGGGCGTGGTCGCACTCGCGCACGCGCACGACAACCTGTACGCGACGGTCGGGCTTCATCCCGACTACACGCAAACCGAGGAGCCGAGTGTGGCCGACCTGGTGGCCAAGGCCGCAACGCCGAAGGTCGTCGCGATCGGCGAGACGGGCCTCGACTACTATCGCCTCGAAGGCGACCTTGCGTGGCAGCGCGAGCGCTTCCGCCGCCACATCCGCGCCGCGCGCGAGACCGGCAAGCCGCTCGTGATCCATGCCCGCTCCGCGGCCGACGACACGCTCGCCATCATGCGCGAGGAGCGCGCCGGCGACGTGGGCGGCGTGATGCACTGCTTCACCGAGACGTGGGACGTTGCGCAGGGCGCGCTCGACCTGGGCTTCCACATCTCGTTCTCCGGCATCGTGACGTTCAAGAACGCCGCCGAGCTCAAGGACGTGGCTCGCCGCGTGCCGCTGGAGCGCATGCTGATCGAGACCGACAGCCCGTACCTCGCCCCCGTGCCGTACCGCGGCAAGCGCAACCAGCCCGCCTACGTACGCTACGTCGGCGAGGAGATCGCGCGCCTGCGCGGCCTCTCCGCCGCCGAAGTGGGGCGGGCGACCTCTTCGAATTTCTTCCGACTCTTCGACATTCCACCCAACTGAAAATGCGCCTCTCGCTACGTATCGCCCTCGCCGTCCTCGTGCTCGCGAGCCTGCCCGCTCGCGCCGACCTGTACGAAGACTTCATCATCGCCATCGACAACGACCGCGTCGCGCAAGTGAAGGAGTTCCTCGCAAAGGGTGTCGATCCCAATACGGTAGGGCCCAACGGCGAGCCTGCGCTCGTGCGCGCCGCGCGCCTGGGCTACACGGCCTCGGTCGACGCGCTGCTCGCCGCGAAGGCCAACGTGAACGCACGAAGCCCCGTGGGCGATTCCGCGATCATGGCCGCCTCGCTCAGCGGCCATCTCGATCTCGTGAAGAAGCTGCGCGCGCGCGGAGCCGAGATCAACAATACCGGCTGGACCGCGCTCATCTACGCGGCCACTGGCGGCCAGGACGCCATCGTCGATTACCTGATCGCCGAAGGCGCCGACGTCAACGCCGTCTCGCCCAACGGCACCTCGGCGCTCATGATGGCCGTGCGCGAGGGCAAGGGCTCGACGGTGACGCTGCTCATCGCGAAGGGCGCCAACGTGAGCCAGCGCAACGACAACGGCGGCACGGCGCTCGCGTGGGCGCTGCGCGGCAACGAGCAGGCGATGGCCGCTGCGCTGCGCCGCGCGGGGGCGAAGGACTAGCGAAGCCTAGGGCGAGGCGTCCGCCGGATCGACCGCCAGCGGCGCCGGCGGCATCGCCGGGGCCAGTGGCTCGAACGTGAGCTCGCTCGCCACCGCGGGAGAGATCATGCTCGGGATGAGCGACGGCAGCACGCCGACGATGCGGCGCGCGCCGTTGAAGTGCTTCTGCCAGTACGACTGCGACAGCGTGGCGATGCTCACCTCGCTGCCCTTGGAAGGCGCGTGGACGAAGCGGTCGTCGCCGAGGTAGATGCCGACGTGCGAGAAAGCGAAGCGCCGCGTATTGAAGAAGACGAGGTCGCCCGGCTGCAGGTCGGCGGCGCCGACCTTGGTCCCGAGCATGGCAAGCTCCTTGGCGGTGCGCGGCAGGGTCACGCCGGTCACCTCCTGGAACACGTAGCGGACGAGACCGCTGCAGTCGAGCCCCGTATCGGGCGTCTGGCCGCCGAACTTGTAGTTCACGCCGAGAAGGCCGAGCGAGTACACCGCCACGTCCTGTGCGCCGACCCACACCTTGCCGGCGGTGGCCGCGGCACTCGCGGCGAAAGAGGTCTCCGCACCCAGCGCGGGCGCGGCAACGGACACGGCAACAGCGGCGGAAAGCGCACAAAGCCGCCACCGCCGGCTTAGGCAGCGGGAAGTCATCGGGCTATTGTGGACGAAGTCGCGGGGCGGCGCAAAGCCTGGCTTAAGCTGGGGGCAGCCGCCGCTAGGCCTTGGGCGTGCGCGGGAGCGGCGCTTGCGCGGCGCGCTCCCGCCGCATCGCCCTCGCGTCGGCGACGAGCGGCCGCACCAGTTCGACGCGGTCGCCCTCGGCAAGCGGCGTGTCGGGCCGTGCGCGCTGGCCGTGGATCGCGTACGTCACCGAGGCTGGGAGCGAGTAGCGCGCGACCATGCCGCTCGCCGCGACCGCGTCGGCCACGGTCGCACCCGCGTGCAGGGTCAAGGTCTCGATGGCCTCGACGCCCGGCGCAGCGTAAGCGACCGTGATGCGCACTATGTCGGCCCGCCGTACTTGGCCTCGGCGCGGCGTACGAACGCGTCGATGAAGCTCACGGTGATCTTGTTGAAGACGGGTCCGACGAGCGTCTCGAGGACGTGCGTCTTGAATTCGTAGCTCAGCGTGAACTCGACCTTGCATGCGCCCGGCGCGAGCGCCCGGAACGTCCACTGGCCGTCGAGGTGGCGGAACGGGCCGTCCTTGAGGGCGACCGCGATCGATTCCGGGGGGCGGTTCCGGTTGTCGGTCGTGAAGTGGGCCTTGACGCCGTGGTAGTTGATGTCGATGCGCGCGGTCTTGCCGTCCGGCCGTGTCTCGAGCACCTTGCTTCCGCCGCACCACGGCAGGAACTCGCAGTAACGCTCGACGTCGTCGACGAGGTCGTACATCTGCTGCGCGCTGAAGTTGACGAGCACCGACCGCTGGACGCTGTGCATTGTTAGAATCCCCGCGGAGGCGGCGTAATGAGCATCGTCGAGAACAGGAAGGCGTTCCACGACTATTTTATCGAGGAACGCTTCGAGGCCGGCCTGGCGCTCGAAGGCTGGGAGGTGAAGGCCATCCGCGCCGGCCGCGCGCATCTGAAGGAGGCCTACGTCGTGGTGAAGAACGGCGAGATCGTGCTCCTCGGCGCGCACATCACGCCGCTCGCGACCGCGTCGACCCACGTGCGCGCCGACCCGACGCGCACGCGCAAGCTGCTCCTGCACCGCGAGGAGATCAACCGGCTCGTCGGCAAGGTCGAGCGGGCCGGGTACACGCTGGCGCCGATCAATCTGCACTACAAGAGCGGACGCATCAAGCTCGAGGTCGGCCTCGCCAAGGGCAAGAAGCAGCACGACAAGCGGGCCGCGATCAAGGAGCGCGAGTGGAACCGCGAACAGCAGCGGCTCGTGCGCAATCGCACCGGGAGCGCGCGCCCGCGAGGAGAGCCATCGTGATGCACGTCGTCGAAGCGCTGCCGCGCAACGCGGCCAACCACGTCCCGCTCACGCCGATCGGATTCCTCGCACGAAGCGCGCTCGTCTATCCGGACAAGGTCGCGGTGCGTCACGGCGGCCTCGCGTACACATACCGCGAGTTCGAGACGCGCTGCCGGCAGCTCGCATCCGCGCTCGCCGCGCGCGGCGTCAACCGCGGCGACACCGTGGCCGTGATGGCGCCGAACGTCCCGGCGCTGCTCGAGGCGCATTACGCGGTGCCCGGGTTGGGCGCGATCGTCAATCCGCTCAACGTGCGCCTCGACCCGGCCGCGATCGCCTTCTGCCTGGCCCACGGCGGCGCGAAGGTGCTCCTCACCGACGCGGAGTACGCGCCGGTCGTGAAGTCGGCCCTTGCACAGATGGAAGCGCCGCCGCTGGTGGTCGACATCGACGACAGCGAGGGCCCGCCGGGCGAGCGGCTCGGCAGCGTACGCTACGAGGACCTCCTCGCCGAAGGCGACGCGACCTGCGCGTGGCCGGGGCCGCGCGACGAGTGGGACTCCCTCGCGCTGCTCTACACGTCCGGGACGACCGGCGATCCCAAGGGTGTCGTTTACCACCATCGCGGCGCCTACCTGAACGCGCTCGGCAACGCGCTGGCATTCCGCCTCACGCCCGACAGCGTGTACCTGTGGACGCTGCCGATGTTCCATTGCTGCGGCTGGACGTACACGTGGGCGGTGACCGCCGCCGGGGCTACGCACGTGTGCCTGCGCCGCGTCGACCCCGCGTTCATCTTCCCCGCGATCCGCGACCGTCGCGTGACGCACCTGTGCGGCGCGCCCATCGTGCTCAACATGCTCGTGCACGCGCCTTCGGAGGTGAAGCTCCGCTTCGACCACACGGTCGAAGTCGCGACCGGCGGCGCCGCGCCGCCGTCTGCGGTCATCGAGGCGATGGAGGCCATGGGCTTCCGGGTCACCCACCTGTACGGCCTCACCGAGTCCTACGGGCCGGCCACGCTCTGCGCCTGGCAGGACACGTGGGGCGAGCTCGGCCTGAGCGATCGGGCACGGCAGATGGCGCGCCAGGGCGTGCCGATGCCGACACTCGCGCAGTTCCAGGTCGGCGACCCCGACACCGGCGAGCCGGTCGCGCGCGACGGCGTGACGCTGGGCGAAGTGATGCTGCGCGGGAATACGATCATGAAGGGCTACCTGCGCAACGAGACCGCCACGCACGAGGCGTTCAAGCACGGCTGGTACCACTCGGGCGACCTCGCCGTCTGGCACGCCGACAACTACGTCGAGATCAAGGACCGCAGCAAGGACATCATCATCACGGGCGGCGAGAACGTGAGCTCGCTCGAGGTCGAGGAGTGCCTGTACCGGCATCCGGAAGTGATGGAGGCGGCCGTCGTCGCGCGCCCCGATCCCAAGTGGGGCGAGACACCGTGTGCGTTCGTGACGCTCAAGCCCGGCGCGGGGACCGTGACGAGTGCCGACCTCGTCGCGTGGTGCCGCGAGCGCATCGCGCATTTCAAGACGCCCAAGATGATCGTGTTCGGACCGCTGCCCAAGACCGCGACCGGCAAGATCCAGAAATTCGTGCTGCGCGACCGCGCGAAGATGCTCTAGGATTGCCTTCGAGCAGCGGCCAAGCCGAAGGGGCCGGATGAACGACGGCGAAAATCGGCAGCGGCTCGCGGCGATCCTCGCCGCCGATGACGCCGGCTATTCCCGCCTCATGGAAGCCGACGGGCGCGTGGCCAAGCGCGGGACCGGCAACGTGCAGGCGTACGACGTCGTCCTCAAGGGCTGGGAGCATTACCTCGAGCAGACGCCGGAGGAGTTCCGTGCCGCGATAGCAGACTTCAAGAGCGCGACCGAGCTCGATCCCAACGACGGGCTCGCCTGGGCGGCGCCCTCGGCTATGCGCGGTCCGCGAGGCATGCCTCCGCCGCGGCGATGCCGGTGCGCACGGCCGCTTCGAGCGTGGCGGGGAAGTCTTCGTCGACGTAATCGCCGGCGAGATAAAGGCCCGGGGCGAGGCGCGGGCCGGCGGGCCGCGCCCGCTTCGGCCGGCACGCGTACGTGGCGCGCTTTTCGTTGATGGCGAACGACCAGACGCAAGGCGCGAGCGAAGGGGCGATCCGCCGCAGCTGCGCATCGGCGGCGCGCACGAGTTCGTCGTGCGCCAGCGCCGTGTGCGGGCCGCTCGCGCTGATCACCATGGAGAGCATCTGCGCGACGTCGGTCCTCGCCGCGCTCGCCAGCACGTCGGGCCGGTCGAGGACCCATTGCCCGGGGTCGTCGTCGAGGCGCGCGATCGGGCCGGGCATCGCAACACGTGCCGGATAGCCGAGCCATACCGTGACGATCGGCTCGTATTCGAGGGCTTCCAGCGCGCCGATGGCCGCGCCAACGTCGGGGCGCGACGCGAGCGCCTCCGCCGCGAAGGCGTGGGGAAGCTGGTGCGGGCCCACCGCGACGATGACGGCGCGCACGACGTGCGCGCGGCCGCCGACGGCGATCGTGGCCGATGCGCGATCGGCGGCGAACACTTGCGCGCGCGAATGCGTGAGCACGCGCCCGCCGTGCGCGTTCACGTAGCTTGCGGCCGATTCGGGAAACAGCGCGCTCAAGTCCGTGGTCGGCAGCACGAAATCGCAATCGTCGCCGTGCCCGGCGAAAGCCGCCTTCAGTACGTTGCAGAAGACCTGCGAAGACGCCGCGGCGGCCGGCGTATTGAGCGCGGCGAGGTTGAGCGGCTCCCACAACAGTTTCGCCACGCGCGGCGGCAGCGGCGAGAGGAGCTGCGCGACGGTCTCGTGCGGCGGCCGCGCGAACCCCGCGCGCTCGAGCCTGCGGAACCATGCGAGGTTCGCGAGGCGCTCGCGCAGCGTGAGCCCGCGCGCGGCGAGCAGTCCGACGAGCGTGCCGAGCCGCCCGGGGGCGCGCCCCGCGACAAGCGTCAGCGCGTCGCGCTGGCCGGGCGCGAAGGGTGCGATCGACAGCGGTCGCCGTGCATAGGCGCCGCCGCCGGTGCGCGCGACGAGCTCGAGCGTTCGCGCATAAGCCCCGAGCAGCAGGTGCTGGCCGTTGTCGAGGCGGAAGCCGTCGCGCTCCACGCGACGTGCCCGGCCGCCCAGCACCGGCGCCGCCTCGTGCAGCACGCACGGGACGCCGCGGCTCGCGAGCGTGACCGCCGCGGCGCAGCCGGCGTAGCCGCCGCCGACTATCGCAACCGGCGCGCCGTCTTCCATGCGATCCACAGCTTGCGCACCGGTGTGAGCGAGGTGCGCCGGTCGAGCACGAGGTAGCCGTCTCGCGCGATCTCGTCGAGCAGCGTGCGGTAGATCGCCGCCATGACGAGGCCCGTGCGTTGCGCTTTACGGTCGACCGCCGGCAGCTGCTGCATCGCGCGCGCATACCACGACTGCGCACGCTCGACCTCGAACGCCAAGAGGTTGCGGAAGGCTTCGCTGTATTCGGCGCGCAGCAGCGACGAAGGCGTCACGCCGAAGCGCGACAGATCCTCCTGTGGCAGGTAGATGCGCCCGCGGCGGGCGTCCTCGCCGACGTCGCGGCAGATGTTGGTGAGCTGGAACGCGATCCCGAGGTCGCGCGCGTAGCCGCGCGTGGCCGGATCGCCATAGCCGAAGATCTCCGCGGACATGAGCCCGACCGCGCCGGCAACGCGGTGGCAGTACAGCTCGAGCGCCGCGAAGTCGAGGTAGCGCTGCTGCGCGAGGTCCATCGCCATCCCGTCGATGACCGTCTGGAACAGCTCGGCGGGCAACGCGTACTCGCGCACGACGGGCACGAGCGCCTGCGCGACCGGGTGCTGCGGCGTGCCGTTGAACGTGCGGTCGATCTCCTGGCGCCACCACGCGAGCTTCGTCTGCGCCACGCCGGGGTCGTGAACCTCGTCGACGACGTCGTCGACCTCGCGGCAGAAGGCGTACAGCGCCGTGATCGCGCGCCGCTTCAGGGGCGGCAGGAACATGAAGCTGTAGTAGAAGCTCGAGCCGCTCTGCGCGGCCTTCTGCTGGCAGTATTCGTCGGGCGTCATGCGCGCTTCACGCTTCAGCGATTGGCAAGCGCACGAAAGGCGACCGCGCACCAGTCCCACCTTCGTAGCTCCGGCCGCTGCGTGAACACGTCGCCTTCCACCGCGTCGATGCGCTGCAGGATGCGCAGGCCGCCTTCGATCACCGCCGACAACTCGAGCCCGACCCGCCACGGCAAGCGGCGCGCGAGCGGGCGGCCGGAGCGCAGGAGCTTGCGCGTGCGCGAGGTTTCAAACGCCATGAGGGCGCGCCAGCGGTCATCGGCGCGGGCCTCGCCGATCTGCGCGAGGCTCACGCCGAAGCGATCCAGGTCCTCTTTCGGCAGGTAGACGCGGTTCTTGCGCCAGTCCACTGCGACGTCCTGCCAGAAGTTGGCGAGCTGCAGGCCGGTGCAGACGGCGTCGCTGTCGCGCTCGTTGTCCGGACTGCGCGCGCCGTACAGCGCGAGCAGCAGGCGCCCGACCGGGTCGGCGGAGCGTCGGCAATACTCGAGCACGGCGGTGAACGTTGCATAGCGGCCCACGAGCACGTCCTGGCGGAACGCCGAGAGTAACGCGTGGAAGTGCTCGATCGGCAGGCGATGCTCGCGGATGGCCGCCGCGAGCTCGGGAAACGGCGGCTTGTCGGGGACGTGCCCGGCTTCGATCGCGTTGAGCGCGCCGGCGAAGCGGTCGAGCGATGCGAGACGCTGCGCCGGCGCCGCGTCGCCCTCGTCGGCGAAGTCGTCGGCCGCGCGCGCGAAGCGGTAGATGGCGACGACCGCCGGCCGCAGGTGCGCGGGCACGAGCTTCGACGCGACGGGAAAGTTCTCGTAATGGCCTACCGCCACGCGCGAAGGACCGTTATGAACGATAAGAGCACGATTGGGGACGTGGACGACGCGCTGCGGAAGCCTATGTAACCTGCTATACTAACCCGTTCGGCGGGAGCGCCCCTACCTGGGCGTGCCGCCATTGCTTCCGAAACGTCGTCGCCTTCGCGAAAGTGGCGGAATTGGTAGACGCACCAGCCTTAGGAGCTGGCGGGGCAGCCCGTGGGGGTTCGAGTCCCCCCTTTCGCACCAGTTAGCTTTCCGGGACAAAGCAGATGCAGAGCACGTTGGAGACCTTGGGGCCGCTTGCGCGACGCTTGCACGTCGCCGTGCCCTTGCAGCAGATCGAAGGCGAAGTCGGCAAGCGGCTTGCGCGCCTTGCCAAGACGGTGAAGGTGCCGGGCTTTCGCCCCGGCCATGTGCCGCTTCGGATGGTGGCCCAGCAATACGGCCCGCAGGTGCGCTCGGACGTCATCTCCGACGCCGTGCAGACGAGCTTCAACGAGGCCGTGCGCGAGCAGAACCTGCGCGTGGCCGGCTATCCGCGCATCGAGCCCGCGACCGGCGCTACGCCGGCGGAAGGCGCGCTCGAGTTCTCCGCGGTGTTCGAGATCTATCCCGAAGTGACCGTGGGCGACATCGCAGCCTCGACCGTCGAGCGGCCGCAGGTCGAGGTGACCGACGCGGACATCGACCGCACCCTCGACGTCCTGCGCCGGCAGCGCGCGATCTTCCACCCGACGGGCGAGGCCGCGCAAAGCGGCGACCGCGCCAAGGTGGACTTCACCGGGACGATCGACGGGTTGGAGTTCCCCGGCGGGCAGGCGAAGGATTTCACCATCACGCTCGGCGAGGGCCGGATGCTGCCCGAGTTCGAGGCGGCGCTCGCCGGGATGAAGGCAGGCGAGAACAAATCGTTCGCGCTGACCTTTCCGGCGGACTACCACGGCAAGGAAGTGGCCGGCAGGCAGGCGCAGTTCTCGCTCGCGGTGAAGGACGTCGAGCGCCCCAGCGTTCCGCCGCTCGACAGCGCGTTCGCCACGGCGTTCGGCATCAAGTCCGGCAAGGTCGAGGATTTGCGCGCCGAAGTCGCGTCGAACCTGAGGCTCGAGCTGAAGCGCAAGGTCGAGGCGACGCTTCGCGAGCAGGCCATGAAGGCCCTGCGCGAGAAGACGCAGCTCACGCTGCCCAAGTCGCTCGTGGAGATGGAGGCGGCACAGCTCATGCGGCGCATGGCAGCCAACCTGCAGCAGCAGGGCATGAAGCCCGAGGACATCAAGCTCAACCCCGAGCTGTTCACGCCGCAGGCGGAAGAGCGGGTCGCGCTGGGGCTCATCGTGAGCGAGCTCGTGCAGAGCGAGAATCTCACACCCAAGGCCGAGCAGGTCAAGGCGATGGTGCAGGAGATCGCGCAGACCTACGAGCAGCCCGAGGCCGTGGTCCGCTGGCACTACGAGAAGCCGGAGCGGCTCGCCGACTTCGAGGCCGCCGCGATCGAGCACAACGTCGTCGAGTGGGTGCTTCGCAAGGCGCAGGTCAAGGACGTGCCGACGTCGTTCGAGGCGCTGATGGGCCCCGCGAAATAGGGTCTGCCCCTTTTTGATCGAAATGGGGTCTGACCCTATTTCGCCGCTTGACGTGGCGCGCTTGCAGTCCCATCTTGAATGAACTACGCGGCCGGCCTGTACCTTACAGCGCCGCCGATCCCCCCATTTCCGCAGGACGAGCGACCGTGACCTATCATCCGACGATGCAAGCCTCCATGCCTGACCCTACCGCCCTGGGCCTCGTGCCCATGGTCATCGAACAAAGCGGGCGCGGCGAGCGCGCCTACGACATCTACTCGCGGCTGCTCAAGGAGCGCGTGGTATTCCTGGTGGGGCCGGTGAACGACGCGACGGCCAACCTGATCGTCGCCCAGATGCTCTTTCTCGAGTCGGAGAACCCCGACAAGGACATCCACTTCTACATCAACTCGCCGGGCGGGTCGGTGTCGGCCGGGATGGCCGTCTACGACACCATGCAGTTCATCAAGCCGGACGTCTCCACCCTGTGCGTCGGCATGGCCGCCAGCATGGGCGCCTTCCTGCTCGCCGCCGGCGCCAAGGGCAAGCGCTTCGCCCTCCCCAACTCGACGATCATGATCCACCAGCCCTCCGGCGGCTTCCAGGGGCAGGTGTCGGACATCGAGCGGCACGCCCAGTACGTCATCGACCTGAAGCACCGGTTCATCACGCTCATGGCCAAGTTCACCGGCCGCTCGGCGGAGCAGGTCGAGCGCGACCACGACCGTGACAACTTCCTCTGGGCGGACGCCGCCCTGGAGTACGGTATCATCGACAAGGTCTTGCAGAACCGGGTGGCGGGCGCGTAAAGTAAACTCAAGGTTTCGTGCGAGGTTCCTTTGCCAGGGTATTGAATGGCCGACAAATCTTCTGGCGACAAGCTTCTTTACTGCTCCTTCTGCGGCAAAAGCCAGCATGAGGTGCGGAAGCTCATCGCCGGCCCGTCGGTCTTCATCTGCGACGAGTGCATCGAGCTTTGCAACGACATCATCCGCGAGGAGGGTGCCGGCTCGGAAGGCGCGCGCTCCGACCGCAACAAGCTTCCCACGCCACACGAGATCCGGCAGAGCCTCGACCAGTACGTGATCGGCCAGGAGCCGGCCAAGAAGATCCTCTCGGTCGCGGTCTACAACCATTACAAGCGGCTCGAGGTCGGCAGGCCCGACGACGAGGTCGAGCTCGCCAAGTCGAACATCCTGCTGATCGGCCCCACGGGCTCGGGCAAGACGCTGCTCGCGCAGACGCTCGCAAGGCTCCTCGACGTTCCCTTCGTCATTGCCGACGCCACCACGCTCACCGAGGCCGGCTATGTCGGCGAAGACGTCGAGAACATCATCCAGAAGCTGCTCCAGAAGTGCGACTACGACATCGAGAAGGCGCAGCGCGGCATCGTGTACATCGACGAGATCGACAAGATCTCGCGCAAGAGCGACAACCCGTCGATCACGCGCGACGTCTCGGGCGAGGGCGTGCAGCAGGCGCTTCTGAAGCTCATCGAGGGCACGATCGCGAGCGTCCCGCCGCAGGGCGGGCGCAAGCACCCGAACCAGGAGTTCGTGCAGGTCGACACGACCAACATCCTGTTCATCTGCGGCGGCGCGTTCGACGGCCTCGAGAAGATCATCCGCCAGCGCACCGCGAAGACGGGCATCGGCTTCGGCGCCGAGGTGGCGAGCCCGGACGACCGCAAGAACATCACCATGCTCCTGCGCGCGACCGAGCCGGAGGACTTGATCAAGTTCGGCCTGATCCCCGAGTTCGTCGGCCGGCTGCCGGTCGCGGCGACGCTGGACGAGCTCGACGAGGCGGCGCTGATCCAGATCCTGGTCGAGCCGAAGAACGCGCTCATCAAGCAGTACCAGAAGATGTTCCGCATGGAGTCGGTCGAGCTCGAGGTGCGCGAGCCCGCGCTGCGCGCCATCGCGCGCAAGGCCTTGGCCCGCAAGACGGGCGCGCGCGGCCTGCGCTCGATCCTGGAACAGGTGTTGCTCGATGTGATGTACGACCTTCCTTCGCTGTCCAACCTGTCCCGTGTCGTGGTGGACGAGTCGACGATCGCCAACGACGGCAAGCCGCTGCTCATGTTCGCGGACCCGCCGAAGATGGCCGCCGCCCACTCGTAACTGGCTGTTTTTCAAGAGAAGTAGAGCCTAGTCCGAGAGGCGGCTTGACAGGCCGCCCGGACGACCCCACTTTTGCCTGAGCGTTCCCCCTCGAAAGTCGCCCATGTCCCAGGAATCCAACGTCCCCGCCGACCTCGCCGCCCTGCCGCTGCTGCCGCTGCGCGATGTCGTCGTGTTCCCGCATATGGTCATCCCGCTGTTCGTCGGCCGCCCGAAGTCGATCAAGGCGCTCGACATGGCGATGGATGCCGGCAAGCACATCCTCCTGGTCGCGCAGAAGCAGGCCGCGAAGGACGACCCGGGTGCCGAGGACCTCTACGAGATCGGCAGCATCGCCACGGTGCTGCAGATGCTGAAGCTCCCCGACGGCACGGTGAAGGTGCTGGTCGAGGGCACCCAGCGCGCGCGCATCGCGAGTGTGGCCGACCGTGGCGATTACCTGATCGCGCAGGCGGTGGCGCTTCCCGGCGACCCGGGCAGCGCGAACGAGGTCGAGGCCATGCGCCGCGCGCTGCTCGCCCAGTTCGACCAGTACGTGAAGCTCAACAAGAAGATTCCGCCCGAGATCCTGACGTCGATGTCGGGCATCGACGACGGCGGCCGTTTGGCCGATGCCATCGCCGCGCACCTCCCGCTTAAGCTCGAGCAGAAGCAGCAGATCCTCGAGATGGGCGAGGTCGGCAAGCGGCTGGAGCACCTGCTCGGCGTCATCGAGGGCGAGGTCGACATCCTCCAGGTCGAGAAGCGCATCCGCGGCCGCGTCAAGCGGCAGATGGAGAAGAGCCAGCGCGAGTACTACCTCAACGAGCAGGTCAAGGCGATCCAGAAGGAGCTCGGCGAAGGCGACGAGAACGCCGACCTCGAAGAGATGGAGAAGAAGATCAAGTCCGCGAAGATGTCGAAGGAGGCGGAAGGCAAGGCGATGAACGAGCTCAAGAAGCTCAAGATGATGTCGCCCATGTCCGCCGAAGCGACGGTCGTCCGGACCTACATCGACACCCTGACGTCGCTGCCGTGGCGCAAGAAGAGCAAGATCAGCAAGGACCTGGCGCACGCGGTGAAGATCCTCGATGCCGACCACTACGGCCTCGAGAAGGTGAAGGAGCGCATCGTCGAGTACCTCGCGGTCCAGCAGCGCGTGGATCGCTTGAAGGGCCCGATCCTGTGCCTCGTCGGGGCGCCCGGCGTCGGCAAGACGTCGCTCGGCCAGTCGATCGCGCGCGCCACGGGCCGCAAGTTCGTGCGCATGTCGCTCGGCGGCGTGCGTGACGAGGCGGAGATCCGCGGCCACCGCCGGACCTACATCGGCTCGATGCCCGGCAAGATCCTGCAGAACATGACCAAGGTCGGCGTGCGCAACCCGCTGTTCCTGCTCGACGAAGTCGACAAGATGGGCCAGGATTTCCGGGGCGATCCGTCGTCGGCGTTGCTCGAGGTGCTCGATCCGGAGCAGAACGACACGTTCGTCGACCACTACGTCGAAGTCGAGTACGACCTGTCCGACGTGATGTTCGTGGCCACGGCCAACACGATGAACATCCCGGCGCCGCTTCTGGACCGCATGGAGGTCATTCGTCTTTCCGGCTACACGGAAGACGAGAAGATCGCCATCGCCAAGCAGTACCTGCTGCCGAAGCAGATGAAGAACAACGGCATCAAGGCCGACGAGATGCACGTCTCCGAGTCGGCACTGCGCGACATCGTGCGCTATTACACGCGCGAGGCCGGCGTGCGCAACCTGGAGCGCGACATCAGCAAGATCTGCCGCAAGGTGGTCAAGGGCCTGCTGCTCAAGGAAAGCGAAGGCAAGGCGCGCAAGTCGAAGAGCCCGGTCGACGTCAACAGCAAGAACCTCGACAAGTACCTGGGCGTGCGCCGCTTCACCTATGGCATCGCGGAGAAGAAGAACCAGGTCGGCCAGGTCACCGGCCTCGCGTGGACCGAGGTCGGCGGCGACCTGCTGACGATCGAGGCCGTGGCGCTGCCGGGCAAGGGCAAGACCACGAGCACCGGCAAGCTCGGCGACGTCATGAACGAGTCGATCGCCGCGGCGCTGTCGGTGGTGCGCCATCGCAGCAAGCAGCTCGGGATCAAGGAAGATTTCTACACGAAGACTGACCTGCACATCCACCTGCCGGAAGGCGCGACACCGAAGGACGGCCCCTCGGCGGGCGGCGCGATCGTCACCGCGATCGTGTCGATCCTCACCGGCATTCCGGTTCGCTGCGACGTCGCGATGACCGGCGAAATCACGCTGCGCGGGGAAGTGCTGCCGATCGGCGGGCTGAAGGAGAAGCTCCTGGCCGCCGGCCGCGGCGGCATCAAGACGGTGCTGATCCCGGAAGAGAACGTGAAGGACCTGTCGGAGATCCCGGACGAGATCAAGAATCGTCTGGACATCCACCCGGTGCGCTGGATCGAGCAAGTGCTGGAGCAGGCGCTCGAACGCCAGCCCACGCCGCTGACCGAAGAGAAGGAAGCCACCGAAACGCCGGCGGTGCCGACGACACCCGCCGCCGACGACAAGACGCCGGTGCTCAAGCACTAGCAGCCGGCCGGCATCGGCTGTTCCGCATCAACCGAGGGCACGTGGGCATGAAACATGCTCGCGTGCCCTTGTTGCATCCGCGACTCAATTGCTCCGCTCCATGCATTGCGCAGCATCATTCCCGTTTCTTCAATCACGTGCGCGCGCAAGTTCGCGCGCAACGCGAATCGAGCGCAGTCTTCTTCGCGGCGCGCGCGAATTTCTGCGCGGCATGTCCTTGACACTGTGAAATCGCGGGCGTTATAAAGAATTTTCCGGCGCACGTTCGATGCGCTGCTCCATTTCCGGCATCTCTTATCGAGGAATGCGGTCATTAAGGGGACGCATGTGAACAAATCCGAATTGATCGACGCGATCGCCAAGCACGCCGACATTTCGAAAGCCGCCGCCGGGCGCGCGCTCGACGCGACCGTCGACGCCATCCGCGGCTCGCTCAAGAAGGGCACGATGGTGACGCTCGTGGGCTTCGGCTCGTTCTACGTCGGCAAGCGCAGCGCGCGCGCGGGACGTAACCCGCGCACCAACGAGCCCATCAAGATACGCGCCGCGAAAGTGCCGAAGTTCCGCGCTGGCAAAGCCCTCAAGGATGCGCTAAACTAGCGCCCTTTTCCGGGATCGCATTTGCGTTTCCGGAATCGCACGCGCTGGCGCTTCGAAGAGGCAGAGAGCCTTTGCAAGAGGGTGCTTAGCTCAGTTGGTAGAGCGTCGCCCTTACAAGGCGAATGTCGGGAGTTCGAGCCTCTCAGCACCCACCATATCCGCCGCGCGAGAACCGGTTTTCGGGAGTGGTAGTTCAGTTGGTTAGAATACCGGCCTGTCACGCCGGGGGTCGCGGGTTCGAGTCCCGTCCACTCCGCCAGTCAAGCAGCGACGCCGCCTTCCGATGCGAATCGGGCAGGCGGCGTTTCACATCGGCCGACAGCGTACCCCGGCATAAGCGCGAGTTAAGCTCGCCTCATGTATAATTCCGCGAAAACAATCAGTTAAGATTCGATCGCGAGTCGGTAAGCCAGTCCGGGGGCGAACGTACGGTTCGCCCTTTTCGCTCGCAGAGGGCCAACGCAATGTTCGATCTCGTCGCCAAGCACAAGCGCATCGCGCAGGTCATCCTGTTCCTGCTAACGATTCCGTTCGCCTTCTTCGGCGTTGACTACTACTTCCGGGGCGGCGGGCAGGCGGATGCGGTCGCTTCGGTCGCCGGCGACAAGGTCACGCTGAACGAGTACCAGGAGGCCATGCGCGACCAGACCGATCAGATGCGCCGGCAGATGGGAAGCAATTTCGATCCGCGCATGTTCGACAATCCGGAGGTGCGCTACGCGCTGCTCGACAACCTCATCAACCAGAAGCTTCTCGGCAACAAGGCCCGCGACGAGAAGTTCCGCGTGACCGACGACCAGCTCGTGCAGTTCATCTCGACGATCCCCGCGTTCCAGGACGACGGCAAGTACTCGGACGACAAGTTCCGGATGTGGCTTTCCTCGCAGAACATGAGCGCGCCGTATTTCTACCAGCGCCTGCGCGGCGATCTCATGACCGGCACCGTGCAGGAGCCGATCGCCGCCGCGAACATCGTGCCCCGCGCGTCGGCCGCGAAGTTCCTGGGCTTGCTCGAGCAGCAGCGCGAGGTCGCGGTCGCGTCCGTCGACGTAGAGCCGTTCCTCAAGGACGTCAAGGTCGACGAGGGGCAGGTCAAGGACTTCTACGACAAGAATCCCACCGCGTTCCAGGTCCCTGAGCAGGCGCGCATCGAGTACGTTCTGCTGACGCAGGAGGCGCTCACGGCGCAGGCAGTGGTCGATCCCGCCGACGTACGCAAGCAATACGAGGCCAACGCAGCGCAGTACACGGCAGCGGAGGAGCGCTCGGCGTCGCACATCCTGATTGCCGTGAAGCCCGATGCGAAGGACGACGAGAAGGCGGCCGCGAAGAAGCTCGCGGACGAGGTGTTCGCCAAGGCGAAGGCCAATCCGGCGAAGTTCGGCGACCTCGCCAAGGAGTATTCGAAGGATCCCGGCTCCGCGCAGCAGGGCGGCGATCTCGGGAGCTTCTCGCGCGGCACGATGGTGAAGCCGTTCGAGGACGCGGTGTTTTCGGCCAAGTCGGGCGATCTCCTGCCGCCCGTGCTATCCGACTTCGGCTGGCACATCATCAAGGTGACCGGCGTCCGGCCGGCGCGCACGCAGCCGTACGACGAGGTCAAGGCGCAGATCGAAGGCGAGCTCAAGAAGAAGAAGGCGGCGGAGAAATTCGCCTCCGCTTCGGACCAGTTCCAGAATCTCGTCTACGAGCAGGCCGACAGCCTCGCCGCCACGGGCAAGGCGCTCGATCTCAAGGTCGAGACGACGCCGCTCATCACGCGCGCGCAGGCGCAGGCCATCGGGCTCGGCAATCCGAAGTTCGTCGAGGCGCTGTTCTCGCCGGAGTCGATCCAGAGCAAGCGCAACACCGAAGCGATCGAGGTGGCGCCCAATTCGCTCATCGCGGGCCGGATCGTGGAGTACAAGCCTGCCGCGCCCCGTCCATTCGACGAGGTGAAGGACGAGATCCGCACGCAGCTCACGCGCAAGGCGGCAAGCGAGCTCGCGCGAAAGGCGGGCGAGGAGAAGCTGAAGATGCTCGAGGCAGGCAAGAGCGACAAGGACGCCGGCCTCGTGTTCGGCAAGCCGACGCTCGTCGGCCGCGACCAGTACCAGCCGGGCTTGCCGCCGGCGGTCCTGAAGAGCGTGTTCATGGTCAACCCGGACAAGTTGCCGGCGTACGCGAGCGGCGCGAACGAGCGCGGCGGCTACTCGATCGCGCGCGTGCAGAAAGTCGTGACACCCGAGGGCACCGACAAGTCGCGTGTGGATCAGGCGGCGAGCCGGCTGTCCGACCAGCTTGGGCGCGAGCTGCTCAACGCGTACCTCGCGAGCCTCAAGGCGTCGTCCGACGTCAAGATCAACCAGGCGAACCTCGACAAAAAGTGACCGAAGCGCGGGAGGAGATTCGTCCCCGCGCTTTGGTCCCTGGTGAAGTCACCGCGCGCGGCTTGAGGCGGCTCGGCGCAAGGCGCGCAGCGTTTTGATTTCGTCGGGACCAAATCGCGCCGCGGATCGCCAAGCGGTTGCGGGTCACGCGATTTGGTCACGCCTTACAGTTCGTCTGCATCCAGCGCTCGGTCTCCTCGCGCTCCCTGCGGCGCGCCGTGTCGTCGAGGTAGACCATCTCGCCTTTTTCGTTGAGCCTGGCGTACGGGATCTGCTCCGCGGCGAGCTGCTTGATCTGCAGCCGCGCCCGCTCGCATTGCTCGTTGAGCTTCGCAGTATCGAGGCGCTTGTCTTCCGCCTGCTTGTCCTTTGCGGCGGCTTCGGCCTGGCGCTTTCTGAACTCGGCGTCCCGTGCGGCCATCTCCTTGATCGCGTTCGAAGTGGTCGCGGGGGGGGCGGTGCCGCTCACCGTCTCGTACTTGACGTCGCCGGTCGGAGGAATGTCGGAGTACACGACGCGGCCGCTCGCATCGACCCATTTGTACAAAGCCGCCGCCGCAGGGATCGCAACGACGAGCGCGCAGCACGCCGCGGCCAGCGCGATGCTGCAACGGACCCTCCGGTGGGCATGAGAAATCATGACGTCGGCAAGTTACCGCAGCCTCGAATAGCCGTCAATAAGCCATTGATTAGGCGCGCGAGTCTCCGCCGAGCGGCAAGCGAGCTGTTGGCGGAAACGCAACACGCGGCTTGGGAGCGCGGGTCGACGCGGGTATAATTGGTTTTTGCGCCAGGAGAAATTTCCATGCGTGTCGTCCGCAAAGCGCTGACTTTCGACGACGTCCTCCTCGTCCCCGCGCACTCCCGCGTCGTTCCCCGCGACGTTTCGCTTCGGACCCGCCTCACACGCAGCATCGCGCTCAACATCCCGCTCGTCTCCGCGGCGATGGATACGGTGACGGAAGGGCGCCTCGCCATCGCCATCGCGCAGGAGGGCGGCCTCGGCATCGTGCACAAGAACATGTCGCCGGCGCGGCAGGCCGGCGAGGTCGCGATGGTGAAGCGCTTCGAAAGCGGAGTCGTGAAAGACCCGATCACCATTCCGCCGACGATGTCGGTGCGCGAAGTCCTTGCGCTCACGCACCGGCATCGCATTTCCGGGCTGCCGGTCGTCGAAGGGCACCGCGTGGTCGGCATCGTCACCAACCGCGACCTGCGTTTCGAGACGAACCTCGACCAGCCTGTCGCCAACATCATGACCAAGGGCGACCGCCTCGTCACCGTGGCCGAGGGCACCGAGATCGAGATCGCCAAGGGCCTCATGCACCAGCACCGTCTGGAGCGCGTGCTCGTGGTCAACGGCGACATGGAGTTGCGCGGCCTCATCACGGTGAAGGACATCCTGAAAGGGATCGAGCACCCGAACGCCTGCAAGGACGACTTGGGGCGCCTGCGCGTAGGGGCGGCGGTTGGCACCGGCGCCGATACCGACGAGCGCGTCGAAGCGCTCGTGGCGGCCGGCGTGGACGTCATCGTCGTCGACACGTCGCACGGCCATTCGCAAGGCGTGCTCGAGCGCGTGGCCGTGATAAGGAAGCGCCATCCCAGAGTACAGATCATAGGCGGCAACGTCGCGACCTCGGCTGGCGCCAAGGCGCTCGCCGACCACGGCGCCGACGCCGTAAAGGTCGGCATTGGGCCCGGCTCGATCTGCACGACGCGCATCGTCGCCGGCGTCGGCGTGCCGCAAGTCTCGGCGATCCAATTCGCGATCGAGGGGATCGCGGCGGCGGGCGTCCCGGTGATCGCCGACGGCGGCATCCGATATTCGGGCGACGTCGCCAAGGCCATTGCGGCCGGCGCCTCCTGTGTCATGCTCGGCAGCCTGTTCGCCGGCACCGAGGAAGCGCCCGGCGAGATCGAGCTTTACCAGGGCCGCTCTTACAAGAGCTACCGCGGCATGGGCTCGCTCGGCGCGATGCAGGAAGGCAGCTCCGACCGCTACTTCCAGGACGCCGAAGGCGAGGACGCCGCCGAGAAGCTCGTGCCCGAGGGTATCGAGGGCCGCGTGCCGTACAAGGGCGTGCTGCAGTCGGTGATCCACCAATTGATGGGCGGCCTGCGCGCCGCGATGGGCTACTGCGGCTGCGCGACCATCGAGGAGCTTCGCACGCGCGCCGAGTTCGTCGAGATCACGTCGGCCGGTGTGCGCGAATCGCACGTGCACGACGTCCAGATTGTGAAGGAAGCGCCGAATTACCGAGTCCAGTAGCTCCGCCGAATCCGCAATGGCCGCACCGTCGCATTCCAGGATCCTCATCCTCGACTTCGGCGCGCAGTACACCCAGCTCATCGCGCGCCGCCTGCGCGAGACGCACGTCTACTGCGAGATCCACCCGTACGACGTCACCGACGCGTTCGTCCGCGAGTTCGCGCCCAAGGGCATCGTGCTGTCGGGCGGGCCCAACAGCGTGACGGAAGGGGACACGCCGCGCGCGCCCGCCGCGGTGTGGACGCAGGGCGTGCCGGTGCTCGGCATCTGCTACGGCATGCAGACGATGGCGGCGCAGCTGGGCGGCACGGTCGAGACAGGAAAGGTGCGCGAGTTCGGTTACGCCGAGGTGCGGGCGCGGGGCCACTCGGCGCTGTTACGCGACCTGCAGGACCGCGCGAATCCGCAAGGGCACGGCCTGCTCGACGTTTGGATGAGCCACGGCGACAAGGTCACCGCGATGCCGCCGGGCTTTCGCCTCATCGGGTCTTCGAGCGCGTGCGACATCGCCGCGATGGCCGACGACTCGCGCCGCTTCTACGCAGTGCAGTTCCATCCCGAGGTGACGCACACGAAGCAGGGCGCGGCGATCCTCGCGCGCTTCGCCCACGAGATCTGCGGCTGCGGCGACGACTGGAACATGCACGACTACGTGGCGGAGGCCGTCGAGTCGATTCGCGTGCTGACCCACGGCGAGCATGTCCTGCTCGGGCTGTCGGGCGGCGTGGACTCGTCGGTGGCCGCCGCGCTCATCCATCGCGCGATCGGCGAGCGCCTGACCTGCGTGTTCGTCGATCACGGCCTGCTGCGCCTCAACGAGGCCGAGCAGGTCATGCATACGTTCGCGCAGAACCTGGGCGTGCATGTGGTCCACGTCGACGCGAGCCGCGAGTTCCTGGACGCGCTCGCCGGCGTGAGCGACCCGGAGGAGAAGCGCCGCATCATCGGGCGGCTCTTCGTCGAGGTATTCCAGCGCGAGGCGGCGAAGCTCGCCAACGTGAGGTGGCTCGCGCAGGGCACGATCTACCCGGACGTCATCGAGTCGGCCGGCGCCAAGACGAAGAAGGCGCACACGATCAAGTCGCACCACAACGTGGGCGGGCTTCCCGAGACGCTGCACTTGAAGCTGCTCGAGCCGTTGCGCGAACTCTTCAAGGACGAAGTGCGCGAGCTCGGGCTCGAGCTCGGCCTGCCGCGCGAGATGGTCTATCGCCATCCGTTTCCGGGGCCGGGTCTTGGAGTGCGCATCCTGGGCGAGGTCACGCGCGAGCGCGCCGACCTCCTGCGCCGCGCCGACGCGATCTTCATCGAGGAGCTGCGCATGGCGCACGACGGCGACGGCCGGAGCTGGTACGACAAGACCGCGCAGGCTTTCGCCGTATTCCTGCCGGTGCGCTCGGTCGGCGTGATGGGCGACGGACGCACGTACGAGAACGCGGTGGCGCTGCGCGCCGTGCAGACCACCGACTTCATGACCGCGCACTGGGCGCACCTGCCGCCCGATCTCATGGCGCGCATCAGCAACCGCATCACCAACGAGGTGCGCGGCTTCAACCGCGTCGTCTACGACATTTCGAGCAAGCCGCCCGCAACGATCGAGTGGGAGTAGAGGGCTTGGCGAGCGGTCGCCGAGCGTCGCGATCTTCCGGCTCCCGAGCAGTTGCGGTCACCCTGCGGCTTCG
This sequence comes from Casimicrobiaceae bacterium, assembly GCA_035499955.1. GTDB lineage: Bacteria > Pseudomonadota > Gammaproteobacteria > Burkholderiales > Casimicrobiaceae > VBCG01. The sequence goes on along the minus strand of DATJXV010000222.1, from coordinate 73 downwards.
ATAGCCGGTGCCTATCCGATAGATATAGACAATCAATTGGAGTAGTGCGATAGCCTGGATTTAAACTTGTCGC
>DATJXV010000221.1:0-8846 GCA_035499955.1 Casimicrobiaceae bacterium | reverse complement strand
TTGCTGATCGCCGGTTACGGCGCCGGCGCGTTCGTCGCCGCCTCGATTGCGATGTGGTGGCAACAGCGGAGCGGCGCGCATCGCACCGCCTTCGCGCTGGCGATGGCGCTCTTCGTGAGCTGGATCGTCGCGACCACGCTCGCGCTCTTCGAGCTGGGCTCCCTGCACGACGTCACTGCCGCCCGCCTCGAGAATCTCGCGGCGCCGCTCGCCTCGGCCAACGATCAGCTCGCACTGGTGACCTGGTTCCAGCGCGCCGCGCCGCCCGAAGGGTTCGGCATCGGCGCCGTTCCATGGTGCGGCCACTCGAGCGGATGGGGCTGCCCGGGCGTGCCGGCGCAGATCCAGAGCGACTACACGCTGACGGCGATCGTAGGCGTGTTCGGCTGGACCATCGCGTGGTCGGTCGTCATCGGCGGCGCGATCTGGCTGCACCGGCTGGTTCGCCATCACGGACGCGTGACGCGCGGCGAGCCGCGGCTCGTCGCCGCGGCGGAGCGCGTCGTCAACGACGACCAGGCGCTCCTCTCCTGGATCGGCGTGGCCTGGGTGGTGCTCGCGCTGTGCCAGCTCGCCGTCACGGTGGCGGGCAATCTCGCGGTGCTGCCGCTCACCGGTGTCACGTTTCCGTTCGTGAGCTTCGGCATGACCTCGCTCGTGGTCAACATGGCCGCGCTCGGCCTCGTCATCAACGTGAACACACCTTCTCGAGCGGCGCATGGCTGAGCGGCGCGCTCCGACGCTCCTCGAGTTCGCGATTGCGGCAAGCGTGGCGATCGTGCCGGTGCTCCTCTTCGTGCTGCTGCTGGTCGACGTGATCCGCCCGCTCGATCCCGCGCTTCCCTCGGCGCGCGCGGGCGATCGTCACGTCAGCGTCCGCCAGGTCGCCGCGCTGAAGACCTTCGAGCGCGCCATCGTGCGCCGCGACACGGTGACGGTGGGACCACCCACGGCCATTCTGCTCCTCGATCGCGTTCCGCAATGCCGCAGCGCATGGGACGGCCGCGGCGGCGTGCTCGAGCGCATTCGCCGCGCCCTCGCCCCCGACAGTGCTGCACCGCCGTCGCCGGCGCAGCGGCTGGCGGCACAGCTCTCCGACCTCGACGACGAGCTGCTGCGTTTCAGCACCGGCGCCAATCGCCGCGTGAGCGAAGCGGTGGGCTTCGACGCGCTGCGCTGGTTCGATGCGGTCGGCGCGGCGATGCAGTTCCCGATCGAAGCGCCCGAATATCCGGGACACAAGTTCACCGTGCAATGCGCGGACATCGCCGCCGCCTCCGCCACGCTCGCGCGCGCCGACGGCCGCATGCTCGCCGCGCTCTCCTGGCGCGGGACCGAGGTGAATCGCGTCGTGGCGCGCTGGCGTCCCGATCAGTTCGTCGAGGTCTCTGCACGTGAGGTCGCGCGGGCCAACCCGTGGCAGGGCCTGCCAGGCTGCATCTTCATGGGCAACGCCGCAGCCCCCGGCGACGCCCCGACGCCGGCGTATTTCGTGAGCAGTGCGCGCGCGGTGGAAGGAGCGCTCTGCACGCGCCCGGAGCTTTTCGCTGCCGTGGGGCATGAAGGCGAGACGGTGCCGCCGATCGCCATCGCCGGCGAAGCCACGCCCGGTCTCCCCGTCGACGATCCGCGGTGGAAGGTGCCTCCTTCGCTCGACGCCATGTTGCAATCGCTCGCCACGTTGCGGCGTCCGTCCGGCTCGCTGTACCGGCTCTACACCGACGCGACGGCGATCGAGGACGATACGCCGACCGGCTACCGCTACGGCCCGAACCGGATCGAATGGCACGGCGCGCCGATCGATGTCGGCTTCTCCGTCGATCTCACCATCGATCCCTCGCTGCAGGAGCTCGCGCAGAAAACGGCCGCCTGCTACACAGGGCGGCAGGACGTGTGTCGCGCGCTCGGGATGACGCGCAACGAGGACAACGGACATCCGCTCGGCAATCGCCTGCTCGAGCGCGCGATGGTGCGCATGGCGGCGGTCGCGGTGATCGATGTCGCGAGCGGACGCATCGAAGCGCTCGCTGGCGCGCTTTCGCCGTGCACGCGGGAGGAATACGACGGCCCGGGGCGCAGCAAGAGCTGCGACAAACGGCTCCCCTATGTCCCGCGCTATCGCCCCGATGCGCTGCTTAATGCGGCCGTCTTCCACGACGCGATGCCGGCCTCGGTCATCAAGCCGATCATGGCTGAGGCCTTTCTCACCGACCCCGACGTCGGCGCGCGCTGGCTCGCCGCCGAGCGCGCGGCAATGCGCAATCCCGGCATCCCCGCGCTCGACAGCCTTCGTGGCCAGCTCATGCGTTCGAACTCGGCGCGATTTCTCGACCGCATGTTCTGCGCCGATTACGCATTCGCGCATTGCGCGCGACCGTGGCGCGTCCAGGCGATGGCAGCCGGCTTTGGATGGAACGACGGCTGCGTGACGCCGCGCGACGATTGCGGCAAGCGCGATCTCCTGTTCGGCCGCGCGGTCGACGCAGGCGCGGAGTCCGGTCGCGTCACGCCAATAGCCACCATCGTTCCTTACGGACGGCTCCTCTCCGAACCGCTCGGCGGCAAGCTCGATGCGCCGTTTCGCCTGCGTCCCGCGGTCGCGCTCGACCCAGGCAGGGTGCGCACCTGCGCGGAAGAGAAGTGGGAAAAATGCAGCGGCGGCATCGTCGTCGATGTCGTGGCCGAAGGCTGGGGACAGGGCCACGCCCGTGCGAGCGCGCTCGGCGTGGCAGGCATGATGGCCTCGCTTGCTGCGGCGGCCAATGGGCAGGCGGATTTTCGCGAGCCGCATCTCGTCGCCGGCTTGCGCGGCGCGGGCGCCGAAGGATCGATGCCGCTCGAGTCAGCCGCGACCCGCTTCGGGCTCGCTGCGGAAGAGCCCAATCGCCTGTCGCACGATGCGGCTGAAGTGATTCTGAGCGGACTCTCGTACGGTCATCGCGCCGGAACCTCGAGGCTCGCCTGCGAGCAGGTGTTCGATGCACGCACATGTCGCGACATGGACTGGATCGCCGGCAAGACCGGCACGCCGACCTTTCCCAACGACGACCGCTCGCTCGACGAGCTTTGGCGCTTGTGCGGTAAAGGCGCCGCACGAACGAAAAGCGAGCTGGCGGCATGCGGCCCGCTGCGTCCCTACAAGTGGTACGTGGCGGCGTATCGCACCGAGCGCGGCGATCCGCGCTGGACCAAGGTGATCGCCGTGCTCACCGAGCGCAACTGGCTCAGGGATACCGGGCGCATTCACGGTGCGGGCGATCACGGTCCCAATCCCGCGGCCGAGATTGCGATGCAGATCGCCGGCCGCCAAGCGGGGTACATTCCCGGAGACAGCCGATGAGCCGCGCTCTCGCGCGCGAGCACGCGAAGCGCCGCGCGCGCGCCGGCGAGCCGCACGCCGAGGCCCCGCTCGTGTGGACCTTCGACGGCGACTTCGCCACCTGCCTCTTCGACATGGAAGACACCCTGCGACGCGCGCTGGTGCAGGTCGGCGAAGTGTCGCGGCTGGCCGTTATGATCGAGCTCTCCCTGCCCGCGCTGCGCGCGCGCGTGGCGGCGGGCGATGCGATCCAGCCGGCATGGGGACGCTTCCTCGAAGCCGTTGCGTCGCGCTATGGGCTGCCTCACCCGCCCCGCGTGCGTCACCGCACGACGAACGGACCGCTCGCCACGCTGTGGATCGCCTACCGGAGCTGAAGACATGTCGCTCAAGAACTGGCTGCTGCACAAGATGAACGGAATCGCCACGCGTCCCGACCTGCCGCGAAGTCCAGTCCTGCGCACGCGCGCCGACGCGCCCGCCGTCGTCCGTCGCGATGCGCGCCGCGGGTCGGCCGTCGAGCGATCGCCTTCGGCGCCGCCGGAGCCGCACCTCGGGCCGTATGCGCCGCTGATCGCCGCGATTCGCGAAGAGCTGGAGACCTTCGTTGCAAGTCATCTGCGTCTTCATCTCGCGATCGCCGAGCGGGACCGTTATCTCCTGACCTCGATCGACGTGCATGCGACCCTTCCGGGAGATGGCGACGAGCTGCTGCACCGCTTCACCCGCGAGTTCCGGCCGGAGCAGATCAAGCGCTACCTCGAAAAGGAAGTGATCGCAGCCCTGCCCAACGCCAGCGCGATCGACCTCTCGCAATTCGCTGGTCTCAACGCCGCGCGCGGCGAAGCCGACGCGGAAGAGGATGACGGTTACAACGAACTGCTCGCGGAGCTGCGCAGCGCGAAGCCCGCGCCGGGAATTCGGCCGTTCGAGGTGAGCCTCGTCGGCCGCTGGTCCGAGGACGCGCGCGGTGTCCTCTCGCGCGCGGGTACGCCGCGCACGCCGCTCGCCGGACGCGACACCGAGATCGCGATCGAGGATGCGAATGGCGCCCGGCATGTCGTGCTGCGCTCGGTGAGTCCCGGCCGCCGCTACGCGATCGGCAAGGGCGAAGGCTGCGACGTCGCGGTCAACGGGGTCTACGCAAGCCGCCGGCATTGCGAGATCTGGCTCGACCATGGAACGTGGTGGGTCACAGATGCCGGGTCGACCAACGGCATCCGCGTGGAGCGAGGCTCGAGCGTGCTGGGGCGCAGCGCTTCGGAAACGAATGCCGAGGGCGGACCTTCGATCGTCGAGGTCACCGCCGGCGCGCGAATCGTGCTCTCGGCGCACGCCGACGGGCCGCCCGCCGATTATCCGCACCTCACCCTGGACGCCGGCCGCGAGGCTTCCGTCGCCGCGACGCCGATCGCTCCGGCGGCACCGGTCACGCCCTCGACGCCGATCGTCAAGCCGCGAGCGCGCGAAAATGAATTCGTCATCGCCGCGCGCACCGCGTCGGGCGTGCGCACGATCCCTTTCCACGCCGACGATCTTCCCTTCTCGATCGGCCGCTCGCGCAGCCAGGCGCTGGTCATCGACTGGGCACACGAGGGCGTGTCGGGGCATCACGCCGACATCACCGAGGTCGACGAAGGCGGCGTGACCGTCGTGGTTCACGGCGACAACGGCGTCACTTTCAACGGCAAGTCGTACCCACCGGGCGCGCGCTTGCGCTGGCAGCCCGGGGAGTCGATGACGCTCGGCAGGATCACCGGACAGGAGCCGCAATGCCACCTGACGCTTTCGCGCCACGCGTAAGCCCCGACGGCGCATTGCACGAGCCCCGACGCGACGGCGAGCGCCGCGCGCGCCCCATGACGAGCGAGCACGCGGTGCGCACGACGTCCTGGGTGCGCCTCGAAGCCGCAGCCGCAAGCGCGCGCGGCAAGCGGCGCGAGGTCAACGAGGATTGCTTCAGCGAGCTCGACGGACCGGCGTCGCTGTTCGTCGTGGCTGACGGCGTGGGCGGCGGCGCGATGGCCGCACGCGCGAGCCGCGAGCTGGTCTCGCGCCTGCACGCCGCGCTCGACGGCCGGCGGGTCGATGCGCTCGCGGTGCGCAATGCGCTGCTCACGGCAGATCGCGATGTCGGGCGCAGCATCGCGAGCCACACCGACGCCTCGGGCGCCGCGACGGTCGCGCTCGCGGCGGGAAGCGGCCGGATGCTGTCGCGATGGCTCGTCGCGTGGGTCGGCGATTGCCGTGTCTACCGTCTCGGCGTCGGGCCCGACGCGCCGGCGGAGCTTCTCACCGTCGACGATACCTATCGGCACCTGAGCGAATCGCCCCCGCCCGGCGGATCGCGCGATGATCCGGCGCGCATGGTCGGGAATGGCGCCGTGTCGAGGCCGAACGTCGACGAAGTATCGTTGCGCGGCGGCGAGATGCTGGTCCTCTGCAGCGACGGCGTGCACAAGTACGTCGAGCCCACGGACCTGAGCCGCGTGCTGCGTCAATCCGCCCCGCTGGTTCGACGCTGCGGCAGGCTCATCGCGCTGGCGCGTGCGCGCGGCAGCAGCGACGATGCCACCGTGCTCGTCGTGCAACGCGAACCGCGCCGCCGGCGTCTCCTCTGGCTTGCGGCCGGCGCGGTGCTCGTCGCCTTCGTCGCGATCGCTTTCACGGTGCTCGCATGAACCCCGAGCAGATCGAGCGCGTATTCGGGCGCGGTCGCCTGAAGATGGTGACCGGCGAGCACGTCGAGGTGTACCGCGAGGCGGTGGCTCGCGGCGAGCGGCGGCGCTATACCAAGCGCTTCCTCAACACGCGCGATGGGGACTTCGGAGAATGGACCGAGCGCGAGTGGCGGATCCTCGCGCGGCTGATCGGACACGGCATCGCCTGCGTGCCCGACGTCGTGCAGTTCGATCGCGGCCGCGGAATGCAGCTCGTGCAGACCTACGACGCCGGCGTCACCGTCGATCAATGGGCCACGCTGCTGCCGGTGGCGCGCGCCGGACGAGTGTTCCGCCACGTGTTCGAGGATTGCGCGCACTGGTGGGCGCTCGCGCACCACTGCCTGCGCGCACTGAACGAAATCCATCCGCTCGAGCTGGTGCACCTCGACGTCAAGGGCGACAACGTCTGCATCCCCTACGCGCCGGCAGGCTTCGATCCTCACTCTCCCGAGCTGTGGCTGCGCCCCGTGTTCTCGCAGCTTGCCCTGATCGACTTCGCCTTCGCGTTGATCTCGCGCGAGAGCCTCGACACGCCGCTGCCCATCGGTTGGCAGAAGGAATACGACTACCAGTCGCCGCGGCTCCTTGCCGCGCTCGAGACGGGGCGCGACGGCGACCTGCGAGCTACCCGCGAGCTCGACTGGCGCTGCGACATGTACAGCCTGGCCGCGATGCTCAAGCGCCATCTGCCCGACGAGCGCGCCCTGGGCCAACCCGAGCACGCGGCCGGGTGGACGCCGGAACGCTACGACGCAGCCAAGGCGCTGATTCTTTCGATCCGCGATGCGCACGACGCGGAGCTGCCTGCCGATCCGCTCGAGCGGCCCCATCGCGCGCTGCTCGAGCTGAGCGGCAAGAGGCTGCGCGACGAGGAGCTGCAACTATCGCTCGAGCGCGGCTGGACGCTGGCGCGCGAAGCGAGCGTGTCGAGCGCATCCCCATCGCCGCTCACGCCGGTCACTCGTCTGCATCCGGTGAGCTCGCTCGCCACGCCGATCCACGTCGCGCGCTCGGGCCGTGTTACCGCGGTGACGGTGGTGGCGCCGCCGGTGTCGCCCGCGGTCGAGCAAGATGTAGCGGCCTTGGTCGCACCGCCTCGAGCAGAAGCGCCTCGCTCGCGCCGCACGCGCAGCGCCGCTGCGTTCGCTGCGATCATCGTGCTCGCCGCCCTCGCGTCGAGCGCCGCGCTGTGGAGCTTCGGCGATCGACTTCCGTTGCGCGATGCGCTGCAAGGCGCGGTCGAGCCGGTGCGCGCCACGGCCGAGAGCGCGAAGGACGCGCCGGCCCCATCGCCGTCGCCTGCTCCAGCCGCAACTCCCACCGCGAGCGCAGCGCCGGCGCCAGCAACCACGGCGCCGGCGATAGCGCCGGGTCCGCCTGCACGCGATGCGCCGGCTGCGTCGTTGCCAAAGCAAAGCGTCGCGACCTCTTCCGCGCCCCGCTGGCCGATCCCGTCCTTGACCAGGGAGGCGAGCGCTTCATCGCACGCGACGAGCAAGGCCTCGCGCGCATCGTCGAGCGCCGCGTCGACTGCATCGAGCAGTGAGCAAAGCACATTGTCTTCCGCTCTCGGTCGCGGATCACCGCAGATGCGCCGCTCGCATCCATCCTGGGCGGCGCTGGCGCCGCCGGCGTGGGCGGCGTCCTCGTATCGCGGCGAAGGTCCCGGCGAGCCGCCCGGCGCCAAGACCCGCACGGTCGCAGCCTCGGCGTCGGGGACACAATCTGCAACGCCGAGCGCTCCGGCGCATGCAACTCCGGCGCCCACGATTGCTGATGCGCCACGGCCATCGGCCAATGCGGTGACGAATTCAGCCCAGGCGATGGAGGTCGCGGACCCGGTCAGGGACCGCAGCGACACGCTGTCGCTCGCCTTCGCGCAACCCTCGTCCGAAGCGCGCCATCGCTCGAGCGGCGGTGATGCACGGACCGACGATGACCTCGCCGTGCAGGGACGCCGTACGCTGCTCGATACCGTGCCGCACGTGGCGAGGCAGGCCGAGCCCGAGATCGCACGCGTGCTGGCGATGGCGGCGAGCGCCTATCGGCAGACCCAGGAACGCGCGGTCGCCGACGCCGCGCGCACGACGCGCATTCGCGGCGAGGGCTCGCTGCCTGCGGCGATGACCTCGCCCGGCGAAGCCCGGCGTCTCAACGATCAGGCGCGCGCAGCGTTCTCTTCGGGCCGCAACGCGCTCGACGCGTTCGACCTGCAGATACGTGCCTTCGGCGCCAACCCGCAGGATCCGGAAATCGCAGGCTCGCTCGCTTTGCTGTATCTCAAACTCACGCCGCCGCAACCCGACATGGCGCGCCAGATCGCGATGCTCGCGCTGACCGCGCGCGGCCCGCAATATCGTGCAACGCGGATGGAGGACTGGAATACCTTCGCCGTCGCCAGCGCGCTCGGCGGACGCGAGACCGATGCGAAGAATGCGCTCTACGTCATGCTGGCCCTCGCGGGCAACGTCGAGCCCACCTGCGTGGCCGCGCTCAACGCGCTCGAGAACTACGGCGAGCGCATGCGCGGACCGGTCGAAGCGGTGCTCTACCGCGTGCACGCGCAGGGCCGCAGCCTGGAATCGCCGTGGTGCGCGTGGCCGCCGACCGGCTCGACGCCGCCGCGCGTCGTCTGGCCGGGCTACTCGATGGCGCGCTGATCCGGCGCGACCGCGGTTTCGAGAGCTAGGGCCGCGCTAGCGCGCGACGCCGGCGCGCAGCGCGCGCAACTCGGCTTCGAGCGCCTCGACCCGCTCAACGTAACGGAGCACCACCGACAGGGCGTTTGCGTCGAGCTCGAAGTC
>DATJXV010000220.1:0-37235 GCA_035499955.1 Casimicrobiaceae bacterium | reverse complement strand
CGCCGCTGCGGCGCGCGTCGCGCTGGACGTGGCCGGAGTACGCGTTCTGGGCGCTGCCCTTCGTTGCGTTCTTCGCGTTTCCGGACAGCCGGCTCTTCGTGAGCCAGATCGCGATCACGGGCTTGTTCGCGCTCTCGCTCGACCTGATCCTCGGCTACGCCGGCATCATCTCGCTCGGCCACGCCGCGTTCTTCGGCATCGGCGCGTACACCGCGGGGCTGCTCGCCAAGTATGGATTCGGCGACCCGCTGCTCGGGCTTCTCGCCGCGCTCGCGGTCTCGGCGCTGTCGGGCTACGTCACGAGCTTCCTCGTGCTGCGCGGCTCCGACCTCACGCGCCTGATGGTGACGATGGGCGTGTCGCTCATGCTCTACGAGGCGGCCAACAAGTTGACCGAGTACACCGGCGGCATCGACGGCTTGCAGGGGGTGGACGTGAAGCCGATCCTCGGCCTGTTCTCCTTCGACCTCTACGGCAACGCGGCCTACGTCTATTGCTTCGTCGTTCTCTTCGCGCTGTTCTGGCTCGCCCGCCGCCTGGTGCATTCGCCGTTCGGGTCGAGTCTCATCGGCATCCGCCAGAACGCGGCGCGCATGCCCGCTCTGGGCACGCCCGTGCATCGACGCTTGATCGCGATCTACACGATCGGCGCGGCGTATGCGGGCGCGGCGGGCGCGCTGCTGACGCAGACCACGCAGTTCGTGTCGATCGACTCGTTCAGCTTCTCGCGCTCGGCGGAGCTCATGCTGATCCTCGTCCTCGGCGGGACGGGCGGCCTGTATGGCGCGCTCCTCGGCACGATCGTGTTCATGGTGGCCCACCAGCTCCTCTCCGACGTGAACCCGCAGTACTGGCAGTTCTGGCTCGGGTTGCTGCTCATCCTAGTCGTCCTGTTCGGGCGCGAGGGCATCCTCGGGCTCCTGCGCAGGCTGGTCGGGCGCAGAACGGGGTCGGCGCCATGACGACCTTCGCGCTGTCGACGCAGCACCTCGTCAAGAAGTTCGGAGGGTTCGTGGCCACCGACGACGTCACGCTCAACGTCGCCGCCGGCAGCCGCCACGCGCTGATCGGCCCCAACGGCGCGGGCAAGACGACGCTCATCAACCTGCTCACCGGCTTCCTCGAGCCGACCTCGGGCCGGGTGATCCTCGGCGAGGAGGACGTTACCTCGCTGCCGCAGCATGCGCGGGTCAAGCGCGGTCTCGCGCGCACGTTCCAGATCAACCGCCTGTTCGCCGACATGACCGTGCTCGAGTCGGTGATGCTAGCGGTGTGCGAGCGGCGCGGCCTGGGCGCCCGATTCTTCAATCCGGTTGCCTCGCACGCCGACGCGGTGGACGAGTCCGCGGAGCTCCTCGTGCGCCTGCGTCTGGCCGACGTCGCCAACGAGCGCACGCGGAATCTCGCCTACGGCAAGCAGCGCCTGATCGAGATCGCACTCGCGCTCGCCGAGCGCCCGCGCGTGCTGCTGCTCGACGAGCCCGCCGCCGGCGTGCCCACGCGCGAGAGCCGGGAGCTGTTCGAGACGATCTCGCAGCTGCCACGCGACGTGACGATCGTGCTGATCGAGCACGACATGGACCTCGTGTTCCGCTTCGCCGACCGCATCTCGGTGCTCGTGAGCGGGGCGCTGCTCACTGAGGACGTGCCCGAGGCGATCGCGAAAGACCGCCGCGTCAAGCAACTCTACCTGGGTGAGGCCGGATGAAACGGCCCCCACGCTCGCTTCGCTCGCTGCCCCCTGCGGGGGCGGGTCGGTCCCTCGGGGCGGCCCTTCGGGACCGACATGGCTGAGCTCCTGCGCATGGACGACGTGTGGAGCGGCTACGGCGAGGCCGTCGTGCTGGAGAGCATCAGCTTCGGCCTCGACGAAGGCGGCAGCATGGCCCTGCTCGGTCGCAACGGCATGGGCAAGACGACGCTGCTCGCAACCCTCGTCGGCGCGGCGCGACAGATACGCGGCACGATCCGCTTCGGCGGCGAGGACATCGCTCGCGTGCCCGGCTACAAGCGCGCGCATGCGGGACTGGGGTGGGTGCCGCAGGAGCGCGACATCTTCGCTTCACTCACCGTCGAGGAAAACCTGACCGTCGTCGCCCGCCCCGGCGCGTGGACACTCGCCCGCGTGTACAAGACGTTCCCGCGGCTCGAGGAGCGGCGCGCGAACCTCGGCAACCAGCTCTCCGGCGGCGAGCAGCAGATGCTCGCGATGGGGCGCGCGCTCATGCTGAACCCGCGGCTTCTGTTGCTCGACGAGCCGCTCGAGGGGCTCGCACCCCTTATCGCGCAGGAGCTTCTGCGCGTGATCGACGAGATGGTGAGCGAGGGCGCGATGGGCGTGATCCTCGTCGAGCAGCACGCGCACCAGATCCTTCCGCTCACGCGCCACGCCGTCGTGCTCGAACGCGGACGCGTCGCGTGGCAGGGCGCGAGCGAGGCTTTGTCCGCCGATCACGCGCTCCTCGATCGCCTGATCGGCGTCAACGCAGGATGACCCCATGAAAAACGCCATCGACATCATCCAATCGGAGCACCGCGCGCTCGCCGCCGTGCTGAACGGCCTCGCCGCCTACGTCGACGGCATGATCGAAGGCAAGTACGAGGCCGACCACGAGCTGCTCGCGGCGATGATCCAATACGTGACCGAGCTGCCGGACAAGGTGCACCATCCGAAGGAGGACCAGTATCTCTTCGCTGCGCTTCGAAGGCGCGACAGCGAGGTGGCTGCGCTGATCGACGAGCTCGAAGGCGAGCACGAGGCGATGCATGCGCGCTGGAGCGCGCTAGCCGTCGCGCTCGCCGACTTCAAGTGCACCGGCAACGGCGGGCTCGCCGCGTTCAAGGACGCGGTCGACAAGTTCTACGATTTCCAGTGGCAGCACATGTCGAAGGAAGAGTCGCGCATCCTTCCGCTCGCCCGCCAGGTGCTGCAGGCGGAGGATTGGGCGGAGATCGACGCCGCCTTCAACGCCAACGACAACCCGTGGGAAGGTCCCGCGGGGAAATACAAGGCCCTGTTCACGCGCATCGTCAGCATCGCGCCCGCGCCCATCGGCGTCGGCGACGGCCACCACGCGTGACCCTCGAACACACACCTTGAAAGGCATCGTGGAATGAGCACCGCGTTAGGCACCGTCGAAGATCTCCCGGCCGACTACTACAACGGCCTCGTGCGCCACAATCTCCTGCCGCTGTGGCCCTCGCTGCGGGCGGTGCTGCCGTACGGCAAGCCGTCGCGCAACACGCGGCCTACGCTGTGGAAATACGCCGACATCCGGCCCAACCTGCTGCGCGCCGGCGAGCTCGCCCCGATCGAGAAGGCGGAGCGGCGCGTGCTCGTTCTGTGCAATCCCGGCCTCGGCCTCGAGAACATGCAGGCCACGCCGTCGATCTACATCGGGCTTCAATTGATCCTGCCGGGCGAGACCGCACCCAACCACCGCCACTCGCCGATGGCCGTGCGCTTCGTCGTCGAGGGCAAGGGCGGCTACACCGTCGTGCAGGGCGAGAAGCTGCCGATGGACCGCGGCGACCTGATCCTCACGCCGCCCAAGCTCTGGCACCAGCACGGCCACGAGGGCAGCGGCCCGGTGATCTGGCTCGACGCGCTCGACCTGCCGGTCGTGTACGGGCTCGAAGCGTCGTACGCGATCGAAGGCGAGCTGCAGGCGATCGCCGATCCGCACAACTCGTCGACGGCGCGCTACCGCCAGGGAGGCGTCGTGCCTTACGGGACGATCGAGCGGCGCCGCGCCGATTACCCTCTGCTGCGCTTTCCGTGGCGCGAAGTGCGGCAGACGCTCACCGAGCTCGCGGCGATCACGCCCCGCAACGAGCGCGCTCACCTTGCGTACGTGAACCCGGAGACCGGCCAGGAGTGCATGGCCTCGCTGGGCTTCTCGGCGCTGATGCTGCGCCCGGGCGAGGAGCTGCGCATGCCGCGCCGCTCCGCGTCCGCGGTGTTCCACGTCGTGGAGGGCAGCGGAATCGCCAACGTCGACGGCGTGGCGATGTCGTTCGTCGAGTCGGACACGTTCGCCGCGCCGACGCACGCCGAGATTAGCCTCGCCAACGGATCGTCCAAGTCGCCCGCGTTCCTGTTCATGGTCGACGACGCGCCGCTGCACCGCAAGCTCGGATTCTACGAGGTGTTCGAGTGAGCGCGAGTTACCTTTTCGATCCGCCCGCGCTTCCGTCCGTTCCGATCGGCGGCCGCGAGGCGCGCTTCCCTGTCCGCCGAATCTTCTGCGTGGGCCGCAACTACGAGGCGCACGCCAGGGAGATGGGCGTCACGGTGGACCGCGAGGCGCCCTTCTACTTCACGAAGTCGGCGTTCGCCTACGTGCCGTCGGGGGCGACGGTCAACTACCCGCCCGAGAGCGCCAACTATCATTACGAGATGGAGCTCGTCGCCGCGATCGGAAAGGCGGGCTTCCGCATACCCGTGACCACGGCACTCGATCATGTGTTCGGCTACGCATGCGGGCTCGACATGACGCGGCGCGACCTGCAGCTCAAGGCGCGCGAGGAGCGGCGTCCGTGGGATCTCGGCAAGGACTTCGAGGACTCGGCCGTGCTGAGCGCAATCGTCCCCGCGGCGCAGATCGGCCATCCCTCCAAGGGCAAGATCGAGCTTTCCGTGAATGGCGGCGTGCGGCAATCGAGCGACCTTTCGCTGCTCATCCATCCGGTGCCGGCGCTCGTCGCGCACCTGTCGCGCTTCTATCACCTGATGCCCGGCGACTTGATCTACACCGGCACGCCCGAAGGCGTCGGTCCCGTGGCGACCGGCGACAGGATCGAAGGCGCCATCGAGCAGGTGGGGTCGATCGCGCTGACGATCGCGCCGGCCGAGTAGCTACTCGACGCAGGCCCGTCCGACCGGCGTCTCCGCGTCACAAGGCACGAGACCCTTCAAGTCGTAGATGTAGAAGCGCGGGATCTCGCTGCACGAGACGATCGAAGTCTTGCCGCTCCTGCGATCGCGCACCTCGACCCCGGCGTCGAGCACTTCCGAGCCGCGCGCCCGCGTGAACACGGTGTAGCCGAAGCCTCCGCTCGCGAAGCGCACCGATTGCGTGTACACGCCGCCGTGCGTGTACGTCGCGGCGTGGAAGCGCTCGAGCGAGCCGAAGCGATACAGGAGGTACCCCGTTTGCGCATCGAGCGGCGAAGGCGCGCAGAGCTCGATGAACCTGCGGCCGTTCACGGCCTCGCAGCGGAAGAGCGCCGTCGAGTCGGCCTCGCAGGCCTGCAAGGATGGCGCGGCAAGCGCAAGAAGGCATGCGCACCCGGCGCGGGCGCAAGCTGCGATCACCGCGGCATTTTCGCAAGAAAGGGCGGCCCGCGGCTACCTGTAATCCTGTCTGATCTGCTTGTTGAGCAGATTCTCTTAGCTCTTGCTTGCCTGCTTGGCGAGATTGCGGTCGCGGTTCATGACCTCGATGCGGCGAGGATGCGCATCCTTGTTCGGATGCGTCGCGGCGTTCGGATGAGCTTCCTTCGGATGCGCCTCGGCCGCCCAGCTCGGGGCCACGGCGAACGCCAGAGCGCCCGCGAGCAGCGCGAGCCGGATCGTCCACCGAGAAAGCGCCGGTCCGTCTTCCATGAGACTGTCCTCCGCGAAGGCGGGCAGCTGCCCGATGGCGGTTAAGCTACACCGCGCACCGCGGCGCGCAACGAGAGTATTCACCTGTGAATCGCACTAAAGGGGAACCCATGGATGCGCCTCGGCGGCGCATCCGCGGGGACACGATGCGTTCGACGTCAGCGCGCAGCGGGCAGGAGGATATAGAGCTTCCCGTCGCTCTCGCCGACGAACACTTCGCTCTTGCTCGACGACGAGCCGTCCTTGTTCTGCGTCGACGACTTGACCACGAGCTTCTTCGAAGGCGGCATGACCAGCTTCGCCGGGCGGCCGTCGGGCGACTGCATCGCGTCGACGTGCTTCCGGTCCTCCCCGCTCAGGTCCACGAGCTCGATCGTGTCGATCTTGCCGCCCATCTCCGCGCCGAGCATCATCTTGTAGAACGCGACCGCCGCGGCATCGGCGCCCTTCGTGTACAAGAGCGAGACCAGCGTCTTCTCGTCCTTGGCCTCGTACGCCTTGCGATAGGTGTCGACGAACGCTTTCTCCTGCGCCGGCGACGCGGCATAGGCGCAGACGGCGAACGACATCGAGGCGAGCAGCATCGCGGGCTTCATGGTTCTCTCACGCCTGGGGCAAGACGCTGCAATTGTGGCACGGGGCCCCTGGGGCCGCCACTTGACACCGTCCCACGCGGCGCCAAAGATGGCGCGGTCCTTCGAGTGTAACGGCAGGGAGAGAAAATGAAACCGGCCCCCACCCGCATTGCCCTCGCCATCGCCGCAGCCAGCGCGCTCGCCGTCGGTCCCGCCACCGGCACGGGAGGCGAAGGTTACGATCCGCTCTTCGAGGGCGGCGCCTTCTGCGGTCCGCCGAGCGGCGGACAGCCGGCCGTGCTGCGCGCGCTCATGCTCGCCAAGACCGAGACCGCGCCGTTCCAGCCGGTGCCGGCGCAGCCCGCGATGAGCGAGGCGCCCGTGCTGTATCACAATCTCGGCACACTCACCTTCAAGGCGAACACGCGCAATCCGAAGGCGCAGGCATGGTTCGACCAGGGTGTGCGGCTGTCCTTCGCCTTCAACCACGCCGAGGCGCAGCGCGCGTTCCGCGAGGCGCAGAAGATCGACCCCGGTTGCGCGCTCTGCTTCTGGGGCGAGGCGCTGATCCTCGGCCCCAACATCAACGTGCCGATGATGCCGGAGGCGAACGAGCCCGCGCTTGCGGCCCTCGCGAAGGCCGTCGCCCTCGCCCCCGGCGCAGCGCCGCGCGACCGCGCGCTCATCGCCGCGCTCGAAAAACGATATTCGGCCGATCCCAAGGCCGAGCGCGCGAAGCTCGACGCCGCGTATGCCGCGGCGATGGGCGAGGTCGCGACGCAGTTTCCCGAGGACACGATCCTCGCGCTGTACGCGGAGGCGATGATGGACACGCAGCCGTGGGACTACTGGGAGGCCGGCGGTACCAAGCCGAAAGGCAGCGGCGCCGCCATCGTCGAGACGCTCGAGACGGTGCTCAAGCGCACCCCGGCGCATCCTGGCGCCATCCATCTGTACATCCACGCGGTAGAGGCTTCGACGACGCCGGAGCGCGCGCTTCCTTACGCCAAGCGGCTCGGCGCGCTCATGCCCGGCGCCGGCCACGTCGTGCACATGCCGGCGCATACCTATTACCGCGTCGGCATGTACCGCGAGGCGCTCGACACCAACAAGCGCGCCATGGCGGTGGACGAGCAGTATTTCCGCACGTCGCCGTCCGACCCCCTGTACAAGGTCGCGTACTACCCGCACAACATCCACTTCCTCATGGTATCGGCGCAGATGGGCGGCGACGGCTTGGCCGCGATCGACGCCGCGAAAAAGCTCGACGCCGCCATTCCCGTCGAAGCGGTCAAGCAGTTCGCGATCCTGCAGCCGGTGAAGGCCGCGCCCTATACCACCCACGCCCAGTTCTCCGATGCCGACACTATCTTGAAGCTCCCCGCGCCGCCGACCGAGCTCGTGCTCGTCGACACGATGTACCACTATGGGCGCGCCATCGCGTACGCGCGCAAGGGCGACGGCGCCGCTGCCCAGGTCGAGCTCGACGCGCTGGCCAAGATCGAGAGCGGCGGCGACTTCAAGCCGTTCGCCGAATGGGGCGTGCCCGCGAAAGAGATCGTGCAGACGGCGCGCCTCGTGGCGGCCGGCCGGCTCGCGGACGCGAGGGGCGACCTCGCGGGCGCCGCGAAGGCCTACGAGGACGCCGTGTTCATCGAGGACACGCTCGCCTACACCGAGCCGCCGTATTGGTATTACCCGGTGCGGCAATCGCTGGGCTCGGTCCTGCTGCGTCAGGGCAAGCTCGACGACGCGGAAAGGGCTTTCCGTGATTCCCTGGTGCGCGTGCGCAACAACGGCTGGGCGCTCGCGGGCCTTGCCGAGACGTACAGGCGCAAGGGCGATACCGCCGGCGAGAAGGCCGCCCAGCGCGCGTTCGTGAAGGCGTGGTTCGGGAATCCAGGCCGTCCCGCGCTCGCTGCGCTGTAGCCGATGCGGATCCCTGGGGCAGCCGTTCTGCTCTCGGCGGCCGCCCTGCTCGCGGGCTGCGGAGGCGGCGGAGGCGGCGGTGGCAGCGCCGCGCCGGCGCCGCCGCCCGCGGTCGTCAACGGCCCGGCGTGGTGGAACTTCGGGCGCGACGCGCAACACGCCGCGCAAAGCGGCACCGCGACGCAATCGCTCTCGCGCATCGTCTGGCAGACGGCGGTGGACATGACGCCGCCGTACCTCGCCAACGACGTGCTGCACATCCACTACGGCTCGCCGATCATCACCGCGCGCAACACCGTGCTGCTGCCGGTGAAGATCGACCGCGACAGCGGCTTTCGGATCGACGCCCGGTCCGGGGCCAACGGCGCTGCGCTATGGTCGGCGTCGTCCGACTATATCCTCCCCGCGCACGACTGGACGCCGAGCTACAACGTCGCGCTCTCGCAAGGCAACCGCGTCTATTGGCCCGGCGCCGGCGGAAAGCTTTTCTACCGCGACGACGCCGACTCGGCGGACGCGGTCACGCAGAGTGTGGTGTTCTACGGCAGCGACCATTACGATCTCGCGCGCGCTGCTTATGACGCGTCGGTGATCATCAACACGCCGCTCACGATCGATCCGCGCGGCAACGTGTATTTCGGCTTCGTCGTGGTCGGCAGCGTGCCGAACGGACTTGCGAGCGGCATCGCGCGCGTCGCCGCCGACGGCACGGCAACGTGGGTCACCATCGCGGCCGCGGCCGGCAGCGCAACGCTGGCCAAAGTCGCCATGAACGCGGCTCCCGCCTTGTCGGACGATCTGTCCACGGTGTACGTCGTGGCGAACACGCAGCCGCCCGCGGGCGTGCACGCGTCGGGCGCACTCCTCGCGCTCGATGCGCAGACGCTTGCCACGAGGAGCCGGGTCGACCTGCGCGACCCCGCCACGACCGCGCTCGCCTGGGTGGACGACAACGCGAGCGCGTCGCCCTCGGTCGGGCCCGACGGCGACGTGTACTACGGCGTGCTCGAGTCGAATACGCCCGCGCACAACTTCCGAGGCTGGCTCCTGCACTACGACGCGACGCTGCACACGACCAAGCTGCCGGGCTCGTTCGGCTGGGACGAAACGGTGTCGGTCGTGCCCGCAACGATGGTGCCGCAGTACGCCGGCGCCTCGCCGTATCTTGTCGTGTCGAAGTACAACAACTACGCGGGGGTGGGCACCGGCGACGGTCTCAACCGGATGGCGATCCTCGACCCGTCGACGGCGCAGAGCGACAGCATCTCAGGCATACCGGTCATGCGCGAGGTGCTGTTGATCCTCGGGCCGACGCCGGAATCCACCGCGTATCCGGGCTCGGTGCGCGAGTGGTGCATCAACACGGCGGCGGTCGATGCAGCGACGAGCTCGGTGCTCGTCAACAGCGAGGACGGCAAGCTGTATCGCTGGCACCTGCCGACGAACCAGCTCACGCAGAGCGTGCGCTTCGACAACGGTTACGCCGAGTCCTACACGCCGACCGCGGTCGGGCCGGACGGCAAGGTCTACGCGATCAACAACGCCACGCTGTTCGCGGTGGGGCAGTAGGACAGCGCGGGCGCATTCGACGACGCGCACGGGCTCACCGTGGGCCGGCGCCGGCCTTTACGGACCATTGCCGCTCGGCGGCCCGCCTGACGACCGGCAGCAAAAGCATGCGAATGGCGACGATCCCGAACCGGGCCCACCGCCAATAGCGCAGAAACTTCACGCGCGCTTCGGCCCCGGTGGCCACGGCGCGCGTCTCGTGCGCGAATCGCGTAACGCCGCAGGCGACCTCGCGAGTCTCGAGCGTCCAGGCGATCTTGACGTGCCCCGGCTGCGAATAGCCGGCGAACGCCTCCGCCTCAATTGCGTGGAACTCGACATCGGCCAACCAGGGCTGGCATCTCGCGCCGAAGACGATGACGCTGCCGGGCCGGTCGGCCAGTACACCCCACCCGAGGTCTTGTACCTCCTCGAGCAAGCCCCGCGGTGGGCGCGGCGAGCGGTCCTTCGCGCCGAGAAGCACGCCGCGGAGGCGGAAGATTGCGCGGACGAGCGGCACGGCCTGCATGTCGAGCTTGAGGGCCGTGTCCATCACGACCGACGCCGGGGCATGGACAGTCGTCTCGAACCTTTCCCTGACGTCCGGGGTCGGTATGAAGCGGTCGAGCAGCTCGTTCACGGATCGTCGATCGTATACTAGGGTTCGATTGACTGAGCGGAGCCTAGCGGAAGCATGAGCGGTGTCGTCGCCGTCGACTGTCTCGCGCACGTCATGCGGCGCGACCTTCCGCTCGCCTCGGAGCGGCATTCGGCGCCCAAGTATGACGTCACGGCGGAGCAATACCTCGCGCTCCTCGACGAGTACGGCGTGTCGCATGGCGTGCTCACCGCGCCGAGCTTCTACGGCACGGACAATTCGCTCCTGCTGCAGGCGCTCGCGATCTCGGCGGGCCGCCTGCGCGGCACGGCCATCGTCGATCCCGCGATCTCCGAGGAGGCGCTTCGCGAGCTAGGGGAGGGCGGCATCGTCGGCATTCGCCTCAACTGGATCAAGCGTGCCGTGCTGCCCGACGATGCGGCGCCGTCGTATCGGCGGCTTTTCGCACGCGTCCGCGACCTGGGCTGGCACATCGAGGTCTATCTGGAAGGCGACAAGCTCGCCACGGTGCTGCCGCGGCTGCGTTCGCACGGCGCGCCGGTCGTCGTCGATCATTTTGGCGCCCCTTCCCCCGACAAGGGCGTGCGCTGCGCGGGATTCCGGGAGGTGCTGCGCGGCGTGGCAGCGGGCGACACCTACGTCAAGCTCTCGGCGCCCTACCGCCTGGGCGGCGCCGATCCTTCGCCGTATGCCGACGCGCTGCTCGCCGCGGCGAACGCAAACAACCTCGTGTGGGCGACCGACTGGCCCTTCGTAGGGTTCGAGGGGTCGGTGAGCTATGCGCAGTGCGTGTCGTGGCGCGACCAGTGGATCACCGATCCCGCCGCCCGCCGCCTGATCTTGGCAACGACGCCTGCGCGTCTGTTCGGCTTCGCGACGCACCAGGAATGATCCGCGCAAACAGGAGGATGTGACGTGTCCAAGCTCCGCCCGCTGTCGGTCTTTGCCGTGCTCGCTGCGCTCGCGCTGCCCGCGAGTGCGGCCGAGACGCTCAAGATCATCATCCCCACGCCGCCGGGCGGCGGCACCGACGGCTACTTCCGCGTGCTCGCCAAGGAGCTCGGACCGATCCTCAACGAGCCGATCGTGATCATGAACGTGAGCGGCGCCGGAGGCACGATCGGCGTCGGGCAGCTGGTCCGCGCAGCACCCGATGGACAGACGATCGCTGGCGTGTGGGTGGGCCCCGTCACCGTGGCGCCGAACACGATGAAGGTTCCCTACACGCCATCCGACTACGTGCCCGTGATACAGGTGTCGAGCGCGCCTTACGTGCTTTGCGCGCACCCCGATTTCCCGGCGAAGGACGGACGCGAGTTCATCGAGGAGATCAAGCGCAATCCGGACAAGTACACCTACGGCACCGACGGTCCGGGCGGGACGGGGCACCTTGCGACCGCCCGCATCCTGCGCGCGTTCGGCGCCTCGGCGCGCGACGTGCCGTACAAGGGCGCCGGGGAAACGCTGCAGGCCTTTCTCGGTCGTCACATCGACATCTACACGGGCTCCACGCCGCCGATCCTGCAATACGAGAAGCTCGGGCAGGCCAAATGCCTGCTCGTGACGTCCGCCGACCGCATCGCCGCGATGCCCAACGCATGGGGCTTGCGCGATCTCGGCATCCCCAACGAGCAGACGATCCTCTGGCGCGCGATCCTCGCGCCCAAGGGCACGCCGCCGGAGCGCGTCGCGCAGCTCGAGCAGGCGTTCGAGAAGGCCGCCAACGCGCCGGACGCGCGCAAGTTCCTGGAGGACGCCGGCGAGCAGGTGGCGATCGTCAAGGGCAAGAAGCTGCGCGATTCGATCGACGCCGAATACGCCGCGATGGGAACCCTGGCCCAGGCGCTGCGGCTTGCCCCGCAGTGAGGCGGCTAATTGGCGCTGTCGGCGCTCGTCCGCTGCAGATCGAGGTAGCTCCAGAGCGGCACGAAGTAGTGCACGTTCTTCGCGTAGCCTCGAACCCGCGGCGCGACGACCGTGTTGCTCATCCGGTAGTCGTTCATGCACCACGGGGCCTGCGCCGAAACGATCTTCGTCATGGCTTCGTAGAGCTTGTCGCGCTCCGAAGCGTCGGGCGTGCGACGGCTCTTCTCGTATAGAGCATCGAACTCGGCGTTGCGGAATCGGGCGAGGTTGCTCCCGCCGGCATTGGGTCCGTAGAAATTGCGCATGAAGTCGTCCGCGTTGTCTCCGCTCCAGCTGAAGAACGCGAATTGCAGCTTCCCCATATGCGCGGCCTTGAACGCCTCGGTGAACGCCTGTACGCTGAACTCCATGCGGATGCCGACTTCGCGCGCGCTCCGCTGCCACAGGTCGTCGAACTGGCGGTAGATGGCGGCCACACCCGAGGTCTGGTGTACGACCAGCGGCTGACCGTCGGGCAATTCGCGAAATCCGTCTCCGTCGCGGTCGCGAAAGCCGAACTTGTCGAGCAGCGCGCGGGCCGTGGCAGTGTCGTAAGGCGACAGGCCCTTGTACCCGGATACGTGTCCTTCGACGTCGGGCGGAATGGGTTGCGTGGCCGCCACGGCTTGGCCGTTGCGGATGACGCGGACCGCCTGGGACGCGTCGTATGCGCTGCATATCGCACGGCGCAGCGCGACCTTGTCCGGCGAATAGCCGCCGACGATCGGGTCTTCCATGTTGAAATAAGCGAACGTGACGGCGAGCTCCGTCGCGCGCTCGAGTCGGATGCCGCGGGCAGCGAACTCCGGCAGCAGCCGCCCGGCGCCATCGATCATTCTGGGTGCCACGTCACCGGGGACGTCGAGCATGTCGATCGCCCCGGAGGCGAACAGCAGCAGGCGCGGATTGGACTCCTCGACGATTGCGATCTCGATTCGGCCGATCTGCGGCAGGCGCTTGCCCTTCATGGAATCCGCGACCGCACGGATCGCAGCATCGGCGCCGGGCGGCGCCGCCGGGAATGGCGTGTCGCGATAGCCGGGGTTGGCTTCCAGCACGATGCGGCGTCCCGGTTGCCACTCCTTGAGGCGGTACGGCCCCGTGCCGACGGGATGGCGCATCGCGCGGCCGCTCTCGTCGGCGTATTTCTCGACCGCCTCGCGCGCCACGGCGCGCAGCGCCGTGCCGTCGAGGATTTCGAGGAAGGTGTAATCGGGCTCGACCAGCTCCAGGCGAAGCGTGTAGCGATCGAGCGCGCGCACGCCCTGTATCTCTGTGTCGTAGTCGAATCGCCCGGAGGCCTTCGCCTTGGCTACGGCGGCATCGAGCCCGACGAGCTTGTGCTCCAGCAGGTCCGAGTTCGGGGAGCGCACGCGCGGGTCGACGACGCGCTTCCACGCATAGACGAAATCGGCCGCGGTCAGCTCGCGCTTCCTGCCGCCGAACGCGGGATCGTCGGCGAAGTAGATGCCTTCCCGGATGCGGATGGTCCAGACGCGACCGTCCGCCGAGATGTCCGGCTTGGCCGTCGCCACGCTCGGCACGAATCGGAACGGCCGCGCAAGATAGTCCCAGGCGTAAAGCGCATCGAAGATCTGCGCCTCGACCCCGGAGGCGTAGGTCTCCTGCGTGCCCGCCGGGTCGAGGCCCGAGACGTCGATCGGGAACGCGACGCGGAGGACCTTCACCGGGTCGGCCCAGTCCGCCGCCGTGGCGCCCGGCGCGCAGGACATCATGATCACGGCGACCAGCGATCGAACGACGGTCCGCAGCGGCATGGCCATCGCAGTCGCCTCCCGGGCCCGTACCTCGGCCTGAGGCTTCACACCCGCGCGCGCGGGTCCTTTTTCGCGAGGCGCGTCAGCAAGTAGTCCACCTCGCTTCGCGCGGCGCCCGTGAGCAGTGCGCGCGGCGCGCGCATCGCATCGGAGGCGATGATGCCGCGCCGCATGAGGACGTACTTGCGCACCGCGAGCCCCGGCCCCGGCTGCTGCTCGTAGCGGATGAGCGGCAAGTGCGCGTCGAAGAGATCGTGCGCTTCGTCGCGCCTGCCTTGCGCGGACAGCCGGACAACGTCGACCAGCATGTCCGGGAAGCAGTAGCCCGTGTTGGCGCCGTCGGCGCCGCGCTCCATCTCGAAGTCGAGGAACAGCGCGTTGTTGCCGGTGAGGATGGCGAGGTGCCGCATCGCGCCCTCGCGCTCCCACGCCCGCAGCTGCGAGATCTTCTCGAGGCCCGGCCAGTCCTCGTGCTTGAGCATCACGCACGACGCGTTGTCGGCCGCGACGCGGCGGATCACGTCCGGCGTCATCTGCACCGAGAACGTGAGCGGATAGTCCTGGATCACGAACGGCACATCGGCGCCGATGGCCTCGGACGCCTGCCGGTAGTAGGCGACGATCGCGTCGTCGGTGCGCAGCGTGTTGGGCGGGGCGATCATCACGCCGGCCGCGCCGGCCTCCATGACGTCCTGCGCGAGCTCGCGCATCGCCGCGAAGCCGGGCGCGGAAACGCCCACGACGATCGGCACCTTGGCACGCGCGATGACGCGCGACACGATGACGACCGATTCGGCATGGGTCATCTTCGGCGCCTCGCCGAGCTGGCCGAGCATCGTGATGCCGTCCACACCGGCCTCCACGAAGAAATCCGTCATGCGGTCGATCGACGCGTCGTCGATGCGGCCGTTGGGATGGAACGGCGTGGGCGCGATGACGTACACGCCGCGGGCGTCGGAGCGAAGCTTCACTTCTTCGTCCTCTCGTAGCGCGCGCGGTTCTCGTCGTTCGGCGGATACAGGCCGGGCAGCGCGGCGCCGCGCGTCACCTCGCCCATGATCCACTCCTCGAGACGCTCCTGCTCGACCGCGTCGACCGCGATCTCATTCACGAGCCCGGCCGGCACCAGCGCCGCCCCGTCGTCGTCGACGACCACGACGTCGTCGGGAAACACGGCCACGCCGCCGCAGCCGATGGGCTGGCCCCACGCGACGAACGTGAGACCCGCAATGGAAGGCGGCGCCGCCGTGCCCCGGCACCACACCGGCAGGCCGCTCGCCAGCACGCCGGCCACGTCGCGCACCACGCCGTCGGTGACCAGCGCCGCGACCCCGCGCCTGGCCATGCGGGCGCACAGGATGTCGCCGAAGATGCCGGCGTCGGTGACGCCCATGGCATCGACGACCGCCACGCAACCCGCGGGCATCGCCTCGACCGCCGCGCGCGTGGAGATCGGGTTGCCCCACGACGCGGGGGTCGCGAGGTCCTCGCGCGCCGGCACGAAGCGCAGCGTGAACGCCGGCCCGACGATGCGCGGCTGGCCCGCCTGGAGCGGCCGCGTCCCTCGCATCCAGACGTTGCGCAGCCCCTTCTTGAGCAGGAGCGTGGTGACGGTCGCCGTGGTCACGCGCGACAGGGTCGCGATCACGCTGGGGTCGAGCGCCATCGATTCGCCTTTCGAGTTCGGGCCTGGTCACGGGCCCTGCGGCGAATCGTACCAAGTCCCGCGAAGTTCTAGGAGGACGGCGCTGGCGGACGCAGGCGCGGCCGCGAGAGCGCGGCGGCGATGGGTGTGCAGCTCATCAGGGTCTCGTACACGAAGGCGTAGCACTCGGCGGAAGGATGCAGGCGGTCGCCGGCGAAGTAGCGCGACGCATTGCGGCTGAACGGGTCCGTCGCCCGCGGATGGAAGAAATCGACGTAGTGCACGCCGTGCTCCTTGGCCTCCTGGGCGAACAGCGCGCACACCAGGCGCGCGCGCCGCGTGAGCCACCAGGAGAACGGCGGGAAGAAGAGCGGAAGGAGGCCGACGTTCGGCAGCGTGGTCACCACGACATGGTGCGACAGCCGGCGCGCGCGATGCATGAGGGCATGCACCTGCGGCGCCAGCGCCCGCAGCGGCGTCCGGCGCAGGACGTCGTTGCCGCCGACGTGCACGAGCACGACGTCGTAGCGCGTTCCGGCTTCGTCGGCGAGCTGCATGATGGCGTCGAACGTGCGGGCCCCGTTACGGGCCCGGTTCACGATGGTGACCTCGGGATACGCCGCCGAGATCCGACCCGCGATCGATTCCTCGGGGCGGCTTGCGCCCGTGCCCACTGCGATGCTGTCGCCGACAACCAGTACGGTCGGCGCGTGCTGCTTGCCCCGGCGCTCGAACGCCACCGCGCGTTCGGCCAGGTCCTCGCCGACGCGCGCGGACGCAAGCAGCTGCAGCCAGCGCCAGGCGCCGAGGGCGAGCGTCGCACCGGCGACGGTTGCCAGGGTGGCGGGGGCTGCCCGGCGGATTGGGGTTCCGATGCTCATGTACGCCTTTGCTCCAGCAAGACCCGCGCCACGTCACGCAAACGGTTGATTCCCGGTATCGAACGGCTTCCGCGGTGGCCCTTCGGGCAGCCCCGCGGCAAGGTTTACAACCAAGTAGACCGTGCTGCCGCGGCGGGGTTCGGCCCCGGAGCATGCGTCGAACAACGGGCCGATCGCTCGGCAAGCGCACACCGGTTTGTAAGTGGGTGTTGCTTACCGGGGCCGCGCGAAGGCTTCTCGGGCCGCCTTCACCACCGCGCGCGTCCCGCAGTCGTGCAGGTGGTCGTTGACGAGGCCCATGGCCTGCATGAAGGCGTACACCGTCGTCGGGCCGACGAAGGTCCAGCCGCGGCGCTTCAAATCCTTGGCGAGCGCGATCGATTCGGTCGACGTCGCCATGGCCGAGAGGGCGTCGCGCGTGAGCTTCTTCGGGCGCGTCGACGCAGGCGGCTCGTACTGCCAGAAATACGCGGCGAGCGATCCCGCTTCATCGGCGAGCTCGCGCGCGCGCTTCGCGTTGTTGATGGCGGATTCGATCTTGCCGCGATGGCGCACGATCCCGGCATCGGCCATGAGGCGCTGCACGTCGCGCGCGCCCATCTTCGCCACGCGCTCGATGTCGAATCCGAAGAACGCTTCGCGGAAAGCCTCGCGCTTGCGGAGAATCGTGATCCATGCGAGGCCCGACTGGAAGCCTTCGAGGCACAGCTTCTCGAACAACCGCCGGTCGTCCGCGACGGGGAAACCCCATTCGTGGTCGTGGTAGGCGACATAGAGCGGATCGTCGCCGCACCAAGGGCAGCGGCGCGGCGCAGCGGGAGCGCTTGGCATCCGTCGATTAAACCACGAAGATACGGCCATGTCCGCGCGCCTGCTTTTCCTCGTGCTCGGCCTCGCGGCGGCGCCGCCCGCGCTCGCTGCCGAGATGCCGATCTTCGACGCCCACGTCCACTACAGCCACGACGCGTGGGACACCCTGCCGCCGGCGGACGCCGTCGCGATCCTGCGCAAGGCCGGACTCAAGCGCGCGCTCGTGTCGAGCTCCGGCGACGAGGGCACGCAGCGGCTGGTCGCCCTTGCGCCCGAGCTCGTGATTCCGTCGCTGCGCCCGTACCGCACGCGCGGCGACTTGAGCACGTGGGCCCGCGACGACACCGTCGTCAATTTCCTCGAGGAGCGGCTGCGCAACAGCCGCTACGCGGCGATCGGCGAATTCCATCTCTATGGGGCGGACGCCGACTTGCCGGTGCCGAAGCGGATGGTCGCGCTCGCCAAGCAATACGAGCTCGTCCTGCACGCGCACTCGGACGTCGATGCGCTCGAGCGCCTGTTCCGCCAGGACCCGGGTGCGCGGATTCTCTGGTCGCACTCCGGCTTCGAGCGGCCGGACGCCGTGCGCGAGATGCTGCGCAAGCACAAGAACCTGTGGTGCGATCTCGCCTTCCGCACCGAGCACGGCGCCGGCGGCAGGGTGCCCGCCGAGTGGCGCGCGCTGTTCACCGAGTTTCCGGATCGCTTCATGGTGGGCACCGACACGTTCACGCCCGAGCGCTGGCATTACATCGTCGAGCACGCGAACTGGTCGCGGGCGTGGCTCGCGGACCTGCCGCCCGCGCTGGCCGAGCGCATCGCCTGGCGCAACGCGGATGCGCTGTTCGCATTCTGGAAGCCCGCCGTTTCGCAATGATGCGGGCGCTGGCGTCGGCGGCATGGCTCGCGTGCGGCGCGTCCGCGGCGCAGACGTGCGGCGAGCGGCTCGCCGCTCCCGTGCACTCGACCGAAAGCCCGCGCTACGTCGTTGCGTATTCGACCTTGCCTGCGCGCATTCACGTCGGCGGGCACTTCACCGTCGACTTCGCGATATGCCCGCGCGACGGCGCGCCGATGCCGGACAGCGTACGCGTCGACGCGAGCATGCCCGCGCACCGGCACGGGATGAACTATCGCGCCGGCATCACGCCCACGGGCTCCGGCACGTGGCGCGCCGAGGGCATGCTCTTCCACATGGCCGGGCATTGGGAGATCGCGTTCGATCTGGTGACCGGCAGCACAGTCGAGCGATTGACGGACGGAATCGACCTCGATTGATGCGGAAAGCCGCCCTGTTGGCGCTTGTCCTCGCCGCCGTCGTCCGGGCCCAGCAGCCCGTCGCGTTTACGGACGCGGAAGTCAAGCGCATCGTCGCCCTCGGCCCGTGGCCGCCGGCGCGCGTGGTCGATCCCTCGAATCGCGCGTCGGGCAACGCCGCCGCCATCGCGCTCGGCGAGCGGCTGTTTCGCGATCCGTCGCTGTCGGGGCCTGGCACGATTGCCTGCAGCAACTGCCACGTTCCTGCGCGCGCTTTCGCCGACGGCCTGCCGCGCGGGCAGGGGATCGCTCGCGGCGATCGCAACACGCCGAGCCTGCTCAACGTCGGAGGCCAGCGCTGGTACGGCTGGGACGGCGCGCAGGATAGCCTGTGGGCGCAGAGCCTTCGCCCGCTCCTCGACACGCGGGAGATGGGAAGCAGCCTCGCGAAAGTCGCGTCGCAGGTGCGCGCCGAGCCTTCGCTGCGCGCAGGCTATGTCGCCGCATTCGGCCGCGAGCCCCCGGACGACGACCAGGTCGTCGCCGTCGACGCCGCAAAGGCCGTCGCGGCGTACCTCCAGACGCTCGTCTCCCCGCGCAGCGCCTTCGACGATTTCCGCGACGCGCTCGCGCGCGGGGACCGCGAAGCCGCGTCGCGCTACCCCGTGCTCGCGCAGCGAGGGCTTGCGATCTTCATCGGAAGCGGTAACTGCACGGCGTGCCACAGCGGACCGCGGCTGTCCAACGGCGAGTTCGGCGACGTTGGCATCCCCTTCTTCGCCGAGCCGGGGCGCGTCGACCCCGGACGCTTCGGCGGCATCCGAAGCCTGCAAGCGAGCCCTTACAACCTGCTGGGCGCGTTCAACGACGACCCGACGCGATCCACCGCGACCAGCACGCGCTTCGTCGCGCTTGACCACCGCAACTACGGCGAGTTCAAGGTGCCGTCGCTGCGCAACGTGGCGAGAACCGCGCCCTACATGCACGACGGGAGCCTCGCGACGTTGCGCGAGGTCGTGCGCCACTATTCGAACCTCGACCTCGACCGCCTGCACGCCGACGGCGAGCGGATCCTGAAGCCGCTCGACCTCGACAAGTACGACGTGGACGCGCTTGTCGCGTTCCTGCAGACGCTGTAGCGTCGCGAGCTCGAGCGTTCGCGGCGGCGCTCACAGCTTCAAAAGGTGCGGCAGCCAGAGCGAGAACGTGGGCACGTAGGTGACGAGCATCAGCACCGCGAACATCACGGCGTAGAACGGCCAGATGCTGCGCATCACCTCTTCCATCGTCACCTTGCCCACGGCGCAGCCGACGAAGAGCGTCGCCCCGACCGGCGGCGTCAGCAGCCCGATGCCGAGGTTGAGCTGCATGATCATGCCGAAATGGACCGGATCGACCCCGAGCGTCGTCACGACCGGCAGCATGATCGGCGTGCAGATCAGGATGAGCGGCGCCATGTCCATGAGGCAGCCCAGCACGAGCAGCAGGATGTTGATCATCATCAGGATCACATTCGGGTTGTGCGACAGCGTGAGGAAGAACGCCGTGATCTTCGCCGGGAGCTGCATCAGCGCCATGATGTAGCCGAAACTCGACGCGCAGGCGATGAGCGTCATGACCATGGCGACGGTCTTGAGCGTGCGATGCACGAGTCCGGGCAGCTGGCTCCACGGGATGTCACGGTAGATGAACATGGTTACGAAAAAAGCCCACAAGCAGGCCACCGCGCCGGCCTCGATCGCCGTGAACACACCGCCGAGGATGCCGCCGATGATGATGACGATCGTGATGAGGCCCCACAGCGCGTCGACGGATATCTTCACGGCGTCGCGAAGCGGCACCGATTCGCCGGTCGGATGGCCGTCGCGATAGGCGATGTATACGCAGAGGACGATGAGCGCGAGCCCGAGCAGCAGCCCCGGCACCACCCCCGCCATGAACAGGCTCGTGATCGAGATCGCGCCGCCGGTGGCGAGGGAATAGATCACGGCGTTGTGCGACGGCGGGACGAGGATGGCCTGCACCGAGGCGCTGATCGTGACGTTGGTCGCGAAGGCGCGCGGATAACCGACCTTCGCCATCTGCGGAATCATCACCGATCCGATGGCCGACGTATCGGCAACCGAGGACCCGGAGATGCCGGACAGGAACGTGGTGGCGATGATGTTGACCGCCGACAGCCCGCCGCGGATGCGCACGACGCCCACCAGCACGTTGGCGAACGCGACGAGGCGCCTCGCCATGCCGCCTTCCGACATTATCGCCCCCGCGAGCACGAAGAACGGAATCGTCAGCATCGCCACCTTGCTGACGCCGTCGGAGATCTTGAGCATCACCGCCTCGAGCGGAACGCCGATCCACAGCGCGCCGGCGATCGCGGCGAGACCGAGGGAATAGGCGATCGGGACGCCCAGCGCGAAGAGCGCGAAGAGAACCCCCAGCAGGACGGCGATATCCATGATCGTCGCGTCCCTAGTCGAAAGCCGCGGCCGAGTGCGCGTCGCCGGAGGTGTCGGCGGGCCGCCCGAGGGTGAGGTGCTCGACGACGAACAGGAACAGGATCGCGCCGCCTACCGGAATCGGGAGATAGGTCACACCCGTCGACAGGAACGGGAAGTCCGCGATCGTGTTGCCCCACGTCGCCTCGCACAGCCTGCCCCCCCACACCACCATGAAGAGCGCCATCGCCGCCATCAGAAGCTCCACCAGCATGTCGGCGAGGCGGCGCAGCACCGGCGGGAGGAAATTCACCGCGAGCTTAACGTTCATGTGCAGCCCGAGTCGATAGCAGGCCGCGGCGCCGAAGAACGTGAGCACGATGGTCAGGAGCACGGCCGCCGGCTCTGGCCAGGACGCGGCGCTGTTGAGCACGTAGCGGGTGAACACCGCCCAGGGAATGACGGCGGAGATGGCCACGAGCGCGACGCCCGCGATGAACACGCACGCGAGGTACAGCGCGTTCATCGCGCTGCGATAGAGACTGGCCATGTCAGACTCCCGACTCGAGCGAGCAGGACGCGAGGCGGCAACCCCGCGTCGCGCCTTGCCCGGTGATGACGTCGCGCTCCGGCACCCGGCCGGAAGGCCGCGAGACTACTGGACCGCCTGTATACGCTTGATCATGTCGGCGTACTTGGGCCCGTACTTGTCCCACACCGGCTTCACCGCGTCCTGGAACGGCTTCTTGTCGGCGATCTCGATCACCTGGATGCCCGCGGCCTTGGCCTTGTCCATGGCTTCCTTCTCGTACTTCTGCCACAGCACGCGCTCCTCGCCCTGTGCCTCGCGCGCGAATTTCTTCACCAGCGCCTGGTCGGCGGGAGACAGGCTGTCGAAGATCTTCTTCGACATCACGAGCATCTCGGGAACGATCAGGTGCTCGTCCAGCGTGTAGTACTTCGCCACGGTGTAGTGGTTGTCGAACACGAAGCTCGGCGGGTTGTTCTCGGCACCGTCGACGACACCTGTCTGCAGCGCGTTGAAAACCTGGTCGTAGCCCATCGCGACGCCGTTACCGCCGAGGGAATTCATCATGTCGACGAACATCGGGTTGCCCATCACGCGGAACTTCATGCCCTTCAGGTCGGCGATGTTGTGAATGGGCTTCTTCGTGTCGTAGAGGCTGCGCGCACCGGCATCCATCCAGCAAAGGCCGATGAGTCCGGCCTTCGGGTTGTTGCTCACGCTGTCGAGAAGCTCCTGGCCGATCGGTCCGTCGATCACCTTCTGCATGTGCGCGGTGTTGCGGAACAGATACGGCAGGTTGAAGACGTTGAGGTCGTCGACGACGGGACCGAGGGCGCCGACGCTCACGCGCGCAAGCGCCAGCGCGCCGACCTGCGCCTGCTCGATCGCCTCCTTTTCGCCGCCGAGCTGCATCGACGGGTACATCTGCACGGTAATGCGGCCGTTGGTCGCCTTGTCGAGCTTCTTGCCCATGTCCTCCACGGCCACGACGGTCGGGTAGCCGGCCGGATGCACGTCGGAGGCCTTGAGCACGACCTTCGATTGCGCAAGCGCGACCCCGTGCGGAAGCGCGCTTGCAAAAACGAACATCGTCGCGGCGGTGAGCCGCAATGCGTCGCGTCTTTCGATCATCTCATCCTCCTTTGGATGTCTCACTGTGCAATGCGCGGAACGTGTAGTCCTCGTCCGGCGCCGCGCGGCCGGGCAACGAGTCTTTTGCTGCGGATGGCTTTTCTTTTCTCATGGCAGGGGGCCATCGCCGGCGTGAATGTCCTCGTAGAAGAAATCGGGGTTCAAGCGACGGATGTCGTCCATGCTGACGCAGAGGCCGTTGATGTGCGCTCCCATGGCGGAGGCCGCGCGGTCCGGGTTGTGCTGCTCGATGGCGACAAGCACGGTCGCGTGCTCCTTGATGGCGCGCGTCATGCGCCCGGGCTGGGGCAGCGTCAGCCGACGATAGCGGTCGATCTGCGCCTTCACTTTCTGTACCAGCGACCAGATGCCGGGGTAACCGCCGACTGCCGCCACCATCGCGTGAAAGGCTTCGTCGGCGCGGTGAAAGGCAAAGTAGTCGCCCCGGGCCGCGGCTTCACGCTGCCGCTCGACGAGCGCGCGCAGGTTCGTCACGTCGCTGCGCCGCGCGCTCGCCGCCGCGGCCCGCGCGGTGACCTCCTCGAGCGCCTTGCGAACGACGATCGCTTCGTGAAGCTCGGCCGCCGGGATGCGGGCCACGAAGGTTCCGGATTTCGCGATGGTGTCGACCAGCCCTTCGGCGGCAAGGCGAAGCAGCGCCTCGCGTACGGGTGTGCGGCTGACGCCATGCCGGTGCGCGATCTCCATCTCGGCGATCGGCTCACCGGGTCTGCGCTTGAGCCGGATGATCTCCTCGCGCAACGCCCGGTAGACCGTCGCGGATGCCGATTCGCGACGACCACCGTCGCCCGACGGCGCGGCGACGCCGCGCCGTCGATTCGGGCGCGCGGGAGATCGCTGCCTGGCTTCGCTGACGCGCATCGCTGCCGCCTCGGCCTCATTGCACGCATCTAGTATATCTAATATATTAGATGTCGCAAGCGGGAGGTCGCATGGCCGAGATTGGCGTTTGGGAAGACGCGGAGCCGGGTGTTCGCCGCAGGATACTGCAGGCGCAGGGGCGGCTGATGATGATGGAGGTCCGGTTCGCCGCGGGGGCCGCGGGCTACGAGCACAGCCACGTTCACGAGCAGATCAGCTACTGCGTCGCCGGAGCCTTCGAGTATTCGCTTGGCGGCCGCACGCTGCTGCTGTCGGCGGGCGAGTCGGTGTACGTGCCGAGCAACGCACGGCATGGGGCGAAGGCGCTGGAGGCCGGCGTGCTCGTCGACGTGTTCACGCCGGTGCGCGAGGATCTCCTGGGCTCGCTTTGGACGCGTAGCTAGCCGACCCTGCTACTCCAGGTGCAGCGCGGTCGCCAGAACATCAAAAAACAGGCAGTACAAGGTGATCGGAAGCGGCAGTCCTATGAGCGTGCCGATGAAGTAGCTGCGAAACCTGATGCCGGACATCGCGAGCGCGAAGTTGAGCGCCGGCACCGTCTGGAACAGCACCCGCAGCATCGCCACGCTTGCGACCGGATGGGCGTCGAGTCCGCGCAGGAGGCGAACCGCGATCCTATTTTTGAGCAATCGCAAGGCGTCGCCGCCGACGGCGCGGATCGTCAGGAAGGTCAGGACGCACGAGCTCATCGCAGCGACGTAGGTGACGATGCCCCCCCAGGTCCGGCCCAGCGTGAGCACGGCGGCGGCGAGAAATACCCACCCTGGAATCTGGATCAGGTTGCCGAGGCAGAAGAGGAGGACGAAAAGCACGAGTCCGCCCAGCCGGTGGCGCTGAATGAGGTCGCGAAGATACGGCACGCTGAAGTGCTCCCGCAGCCCCGAGACCTCGAAGATCGCAAGCAGGATCGCGAGGAACAGCGCCACGCCGAGCACGCGCCTGTAACGCCAGACGGCCGCGGCCGTCCGGGCGAGTGCGTTGTCGGGCGCCCGCAACGCCGCCACCCGATCCCGATCAGAAGCGCTCGACCCAGGGCCTCAACTCGACCTCCCAAGTCCAGGCACTGCGTGGCTGCCGAAGGACGTTGAGATAGGTGAAAGCGATCGCGTCGGGGTCGAGCTGAGCGTCGGGCCTGCTCGCGTCCTCGCGATGTCCGGCATCGCGTATGCCGCCATCGATCACGAAGTGCGCAACGTGGATACCCTGTGGCGAGAGCTCGCGCGCGAGGCTTTGAGCGAGCCCGCGCAGTGCAAACTTGCCCATCGCGAAGGGAGCCGATTGCGCATAGCCTTTCACGCTTGCGGAAGCGCCCGTCAGCAGGATCGCGCCGTGCCCGGCGGGAAGCATTCGCAATGCGGCCTGCTGCGCCACCACAAAAGCCCCGAAGGCCGTGACTTGCAGTGCGTGCTGAACATCGGCGGGGGCGATCTCGACGAATGGACCGCGCGTGCGTGCGCTCGCGTTGTACACGACCACGTCCGGTGCGTCATGCCCGCGGTCGATCTCCTCGAACAGCGCCTGCACTTGCGCCGGGTCCTGGGCATCGCAAGTGAACGCGCGGGCGCCCGTTTCGTCGCACAGCGGGCCGAGCTTCGAAGCGTTTCGGGCGGCGAGCGCGACGGCGAGACCTTCGCTTCTCAGGAGGCGGGTAAGCGATGCGCTCAGACCCTGGCCGGCGCCGACGATCAGCGCGGACTTGTACGTGGGCGATGCCATAATTTCCTCTTTTTCGCGATCGAGATCGAGAAGGGCGCCCGATGTCCATCGAACTGCACGCGTTCGACACGCCTAACGGGCGCAAGATTAGCATCGCGCTGGAGGAGATGGAGCTTGCCTACAGCGTCAGGATCGTCGACATCCGCAAGGGGCAGCAGCGCGACCCCGATTTTCTCAAGATCAGTCCGAACGGCAAGATCCCCGCGATCATCGACGCCGACGGGCCGCATGGTACGCCGGTCAGCGTGTTCGAATCCGGTGCAATCCTCATCTACCTCGGCGAGAAGACCGGCAGGTTCTGGCCGCAGGACCTGCAGGCCCGGATTCCGGTCCTGGAATGGCTGATGTTCCAGCACGGCGGATTCGGGCCGGTGCCCGGGCAGGTCCATCACTTCCTCGCGGTCGAGGACGAGCGTGACCGCCGCTATGGACTCGAGCGCTTCTCGAAGGAGACGCGGCGCCTTTACGCGGTCATGGACCGCCGCTTGGCGGAGCACGCGTTCTTCGCCGACGAGCTATCGATTGCCGACTTCGCGATTCTCGGGTGGGCGTGGCGGCATCCGCGACACAAGGTCGACCTGGCCGAGTATCCGAATGTCAAGCGATGGTACGAGACGATGATGGCGCGTCCGGGTGTGCAGCGCGGTTTCGCCGTGAAGCTGAGCTGACGCCGACGATCAGCGTGTATGGCAGGGCAGATCGACCGGGCGACCGCGCGCCGCGGCCGGATCGACGCCCATCTCCTCGCACAGCGCCCGCGCCAGGTGCACGTAATGCGCCTTGGAATCGCCGCCCGCGCGCTCCGCCTCGACACGCCCGGCCTCGCGCTCGATGGCCTCCCATGCGCTCGGCGCGATGACGCGCGCGGCCATCGGAAAGAGGATGTTGTCTT
The DNA here is from genome assembly GCA_035499955.1 of Casimicrobiaceae bacterium. Classification (GTDB taxonomy): domain Bacteria; phylum Pseudomonadota; class Gammaproteobacteria; order Burkholderiales; family Casimicrobiaceae; genus VBCG01. The sequence goes on along the minus strand of DATJXV010000220.1, from coordinate 11,071 downwards.
CTTTGAAGATGTGCTGCCGAAGCAGCTCGCCATACGCGCGCGCGTAGTCGGCCACGACGCCTGACGCGCTCGCGTCCCCGGCGGCGAGCCGCTGCGCGGCATCGCGCAGGCCGGCCGTGAGGCGGCGCCCTTCGTCGTGCTCGTAGAGCATCATCGCAATCGGACCGCTCTCGGTCGACATGCCGTGGCGCGCCATCGCCTCGAACAGAACGCGCTCCTCCTTCGCATGGTGGTAGCCGTCGGCGAAGCCGGCGATGAAGCCACAGGCATCCTGGATGAACCCCGGCCGCACCTGCCCGCCGCCGTCGATGAGGTCGGCCGCAGCCTCGAGCGCCAGGATCGCCTGCTCGATCACGCGGTGCTCCGACGACAGCGTCTCCGTGAGCTTCATGTGCAATCTCCTATTGAACGAGCGGCGTCTGCGCGCCCTCGAGGTCGACACCCTCGATCCGAGCATCGCCCGCGAGCACGCGCAGATACTGGCGCAGCACCGTCACGAAGCCGTGGCGCGTGAGCGTCGTCGCCACCGCGTCGCGCACCGTCTCGTATTCTGGCGCCGCCCCGGGCTCGCGCGCGAGCACTTCCACGATGTGGAGCCCGAAGCGGCTGTGCACGAGCCGCGGCAGCACCCCCAGGCCCGCGTGCGCGAACACGTCCTTCGCGAACTCGCTCGCGCAATCCTCCGCTGCGAGCCAGCCCAGGTCACCGCCTTCTGCGCCGCTCGGGCAGTTGGACAGCGTGCGGGCGGCGGCCGGGAAGCCCGTGCCGTCGTCGCAGCGCAGCTCGAGCAGCGGAGCCTCGGCACGGCGGCGAAGCGCGGCGACATCCACGCCCGGCGTCACCGCGAACAGGATGTGCCGCAGGCGCAGCCGCTCGCCTTTGGCATAAGCGCGCGCGTTGGCCGCGAAGTGCCGCCGGCACGCCGCATCCGACGGCGGCGGAACGCGGACCGCGCGATCGATGTGAGCGTCGACGGCCGCTGATGCGGCTTCGCTGATCGTGCCGTCGGCGGAAGGGGTGTCCGTCGCGGCAAGCAGGCCTTCGCGCTGCGCCGCCTGGCGCAGGAGCTCCATGCAGGCGCGCTGCCGCAATTCCTCCGCGGCGGGCCTCTCGCCGGGCGCGTGCAGCGGTACGCCGTTGATGCGTGCGACGTCGTCCATCGTCAGTCCCCCACGGACGTGACGCGCGGCAGGTCGTCGTCACGCGGCACGTTGAGCCGCCGTGCACGCACGACCTGGTAAGGGCGAGCGAGGTAGGCGAGCGACCCGAAGCCGCTCCACACGTGCACGAGGCGCGTGAACGGGAAGAGCAGGAAGATCGTCATACCGAGCACGAGGTGCACGAGATAGACCCACGGCGCGCCCGCGACGACTTCGGCGGCGCCCGAGCGGAAAGTGACGATTCTCTGCACCCAGTCGGAGAGGACGAGCATCACGCTGCCGTCGCTGTGCTGGAGCGACAGCGGGAGCGTGGCGAGGCCGAGCACGAGCTGCACCCAGAGCACGAGGAGGATCGCGATGTCCATCGGCTTGCTCGTGGCGCGGATGCGCGCGTCGAACAGGCGGCGGTGGATGAGCAGCGTGAGCCCGACGAAGCAAAGCGCGCCCGCCGTGCCCCCGGAGATCACCGCGAAAAATTGCTTCGCCGGCACCGAGATGAAGTGCTCGTACACGACGTGCGGGGTCAGCAACCCAACGACGTGGCCGAACAGCAGGAACAGGATGCCGATATGGAAGAGGTTGCTGCCCCAGCGCAGGCTACCCGTGCGCAGGAGCTGCGAGCTGTCGCTCTTCCACGTGTACTGGTCGCGGTCGAAGCGCACGAGGCTGCCCACGGCGAACACCGTGAGGCACACGTACGGGTAGTAGCCGAACAGGAAGGTCTGTAGATAGCTCATGATTACCGGACGAACTGAATGGGTTGCGGTGCATCGGGACGCGCTTGCCCGTGCGACGAGCACCCGGCGAACGCCGGCGGCTCTTCCCACGTCGCGTCGATCGGCTCCTCGGGCGCGAGCTTCACGGCCCTCGCCTTCTCGCCCGCGAGGTCCAGCAGCGCGCCGATCGCGCTCGCGTACGGGCTGTTGCGATCCACGAGCGCGCTCATGATCCGGTTGAGGATGTGCGCGATCTCGGCGAGCGAGGCGCGCGCCTCGCGCGGCGGCTGCGTGGACGCGAACTCGAGGAACGCGGGCAGGTAATCCGGCATTTCGCCGGGCGCGAGATACAGCCCGGCCGCCTCGTAGGTCTTCACGAGGTCGATCATGGCGGGGCCGCGCTCGCGGGAGTCGCTGTGCACGTGCTCGAAGAGGTGCAGCGAAGCCGCGCGGCCGCGGTCGAACAGCGCTACGTAGCAGGCTTCGGCATCGAGCGCGTCCAAGTCGAGGAGCCAATCGACGAGGCGTGCGAGCTCCACTCGCCGCGTGCGGGGAATCGTGCGATCTTCCTCGAGCGCGTCGCGCAGCAGTGGAAGGCTCGCCTGGTCGGGGTAGGCGATGAGGCGCGCGAGCAAGCGCAGGCTGCGCGCAAGGCCGGTTTCGCTTTTCATGGTCACACCTGGGCCTTGATCGGGATCGTGCGCCGCTTGTTGCCGCCGAAGAGGCTCACGTTGGTAGCGCCCTCGGAGCAGCCGTTGCCGAACGAGAAGCCGCAGCCGCCGCGCACGTCGAAGGCGTTCTCGGCGTACTCGCGGTGCGTGCTCGGGATCACGAAGCGGTCCTCGTAGTTCGCGATCGCCATGGTCTGGTACATGAGCTCCACTTCGGCCTGCGTCAGCCCGACCTGCGCGAGCGCCTTGGTGTCGATGCGGTTGTCGACATGCTTTGCGCGCTGGTAGGCGCGCATGGCGAGCATGCGCTCGAGGGCGCGGACGACGGGTCCGGTGTCGCCCGCGGTGAGGAGATTCGCGAGGTACTTGACCGGGATGCGCAGCTGGTTGACGTCGGGGATCTCGCCGTTGATCCCGACCTGGCCCGCGTTGGCGGCCGCGGTAATCGGCGACAGCGGCGGGACGTACCACACCATCGGCAGCGTGCGGTATTCGGGGTGCAGCGGCAGCGCGACCTTCCAGTCCACTGCCATGCGATAGACCGGGCTCGCCTTCGCCGCCTCGAGCCAGTTGTCGGGAATGCCGTCGGCGCGCGCCTGGGCGATCACCGCCGGGTCGTTGGGGTCGAGGAAGATCGCAAGCTGCGCGCGATACAGGTCGCGGTCGCGTTCGACGCAGGCGGCCTCGCCGATGCGGTCGGCGTCGTAGAGCAGCACGCCGAGATAGCGGATGCGTCCAACGCAGGTCTCCGAGCACACGGTCGGCTGGCCCGCCTCGATGCGCGGATAGCAGAAGATGCACTTCTCCGCCTTGCCCGACTGCCAGTTGTAGTAGATCTTCTTGTACGGGCAACCCGACACGCACATGCGCCAACCGCGGCATTTGTCCTGGTCGATCAGCACGATGCCGTCTTCCTCGCGCTTGTAGATCGAGCCCGACGGGCAGCTCGCCACACACGCCGGGTTGAGGCAGTGCTCGCACAGGCGCGGCAGGTACATCATGAAGGTGTTCTCGAACTGCCCGTAGATGTCCTTCTGCACGTCGTCGAAGTTCTTGTCGGCCGACCGCTTCGAGAATTCACCGCCCAGGATCTCCTCCCAGTTCGGACCCCACTCGATCTTCTCCATCCGCTGCCCGGTGATGAGGCTGCGCGGCCGCGCCGTGGGCGCCGCCTTCATCTCGGGGGCCGAGTGCAGGTGGTCGTAGTCGAACGTGAACGGCTCGTAGTAGTCGTCGATCTGCGGAAGGTTCGGGTTGGCGAAGATGCGCATCAGAAGCTTCCAGCGCGCGCCCTGCCGCGGCTCGATGCTGCCGTCGCTCTTGCGGACCCACCCGCCGTTCCACTTGTCCTGGTTCTCCCACTCCTTGGGATAGCCGATGCCCGGCTTGGTCTCGACGTTGTTGAACCACGCGTATTCCATGCCGGGCCGGCTGGTCCACACGTTCTTGCAGGTCACCGAGCAGGTGTGGCACCCGATGCACTTGTCGAGGTTCAGCACCATGCCGACTTGAGCGCGTACTTTCATGGCCGCTCCTTGGACTAAGCGTTCTCGGCCGACGCCGGCTCGTCGAGCCAGTCGACCTTGGCCATCTTGCGCACCACGACGAACTCGTCGCGGTTGGTGCCGATCGTGCCGTAGTAGTTGAAGCCGTAGCTCAGTTGCGCATAGCCGCCGATCATGTGCGTCGGCTTGAGCACGATGCGCGTCACCGAGTTGTGGATGCCGCCGCGCGCGCCGGTGATCTCCGATCCCGGCGTGTTGATGATCTTCTCCTGCGCGTGGTACATGAGCACCATGCCGGGGTTGACGCGCTGGCTCACCACCGCGCGCGCGGCGATCGCGCCGTTGACGTTGAACAGCTCGACCCAGTCGTTGTCGACGATCCCCGCCTTCTTCGCGTCGTCCTCCGACAGCCAGATCACCGGGCCGCCGCGGTTGAGCGTCAGCATGATGAGGTTGTCGCTGTAGGTGGAGTGGATGCCCCACTTCTGGTGTGGCGTGATGAAGTTGAGCAGGATCTCAGGATTGCCGTTGCTGCGGACTTGGTGAATGCCGGCCGTGGTCTTCAAATCGACCGGCGGCCGGTAGCTCGCGAGCCCCTCGCCGAAGGCGATCATCCACGGGTGATCCTGGTAGAACTGCTGGCGACCGGTGAGCGTTCGCCACGGGATCAGCTCGTGCACGTTGGTGTAGCCCGCGTTGTAGCTCACCTTCTCGCTCTCGAGGCCGCTCCACGTCGGCGAGCTGATGATCTTGCGCGGCTGCGCCTGCACGTCGCGGAAGCGGATCTTCTCGTCCTCGCGATGCAGCGCGAGATGCGCGTGCTCGCGCCCGGTAATCTTCGCCAGCGCCTCCCACGCCTTCACCGCGACGTGACCGTTGGTCTCCGGCGCCAGCATCATGATGACCTCGCAGGCGTCGATGTCGCTCTCGATCTTCGGCATGCCGTTGGTCGCGCCCTCAGCGGTCACTGTGCCGTTGAGCTCCGCGAGCTGCTTCACCTCGTCCTGCGTGTTCCAGGCGATGCCCTTACCGCCGTTGCCCACCTTGCCCATCAGCGGGCCGAGGGCGGTGAAGCGCTTGTAGACATTCGGGTAGTCGCGCTCGATCACCGTCATCTGCGGGGCGGTTTTACCCGGAATGAGGTCGACCTCGCCGCGCTTCCATTCCTTGACGCCGAGCGGCTGCGCGAGCTCGGCCGGGCTGTCGTGCATGAGCGGCGTAAGCACCAGCTCACGTTCGACACCCAGGTGGCCGACGCACACTTCGCTGAACTTCGCGGCGAAGCCCTTGTAGATCTCCCAGTCGCTGCGCGACTGCCACGCCGGGTCGACCGCGGTCGACAGCGGGTGGATGAAGGGGTGCATGTCGCTCGTGTTCAAGTCGTTCTTCTCGTACCAGGTCGCCGTGGGCAGCACGATGTCCGAGTACAGACACGTCGTGCTCATGCGAAAGTCGAGCGTAACGAGCAGGTCGAGCTTCCCCTCCGGCGCCTGCTCGTGCCACACGACTTCCTTCGGCTTCGCGTCGTCCTCGCCAAGGTCCTTTCCCTGGACGCCGTGCGAAGTCCCGAGCAGGTGCTTCAGGAAATATTCGTGGCCCTTGCCGCTCGACCCGAGCAGATTGGAGCGCCATACGAAGAGGTTGCGCGGCCAGTTGTCGGGATGATCGGGGTCCTCGCAGCTCATCGCGAGCGTGCCGTCCTTGAGCCCCTCGACCGCGTAGTCCTTGGGATCCATGCCCGCGGCCTGCGCGTCGCGCACGACCTTGATCGGATTCGTCTTCAGCTGCGGCGCCGACGGCAGCCAGCCCATGCGCTCGGCGCGCACGTTGTAGTCGATCATGCTGCCGCCGAACGCCTTGCGGTCGGCGAGCGGCGAGAGGATCTCGTCTACCGCGAGCTTTTCGTAGCGCCACTGGTCGGTGTGCGCGTAGAAGAACGAGGTGGAGTTCTGCTGCCGAGGCGGGCGGATCCAGTCGAGCGCGAAGGCGAGCGCGGTCCACCCGGTCTGCGGGCGCAGCTTCTCCTGCCCCACGTAGTGCGCCCAGCCGCCGCCGCTCTGGCCGACGCAGCCGCACATCATCAGCATGTTGATGATGCCGCGGTAGTTCATGTCGCAGTGGTACCAGTGGTTCATGGCGGCGCCGATGATCACCATCGACTTGCCGTGCGTCTTCTCGGCGTTGTCGGCGAACTGGCGCGCCACCGTGACCACCTGGTTGCGCGCAACGCCGGTGATGCGCTCCTGCCAGGCCGGCGTGTAGGGCGCGTCCTCGTCGTAGTTCGTCGCGGTGGTCACGCCGTAGTGCGCCAGCGTGAGGTCGAACACCGTGGCGACCAGCGCCTCGCGCTTCTCGCCCTCCTTGCCGAGCATGATCCGCTGCACTGGCACCGTGTGCACGATCACCTCGTCGCCCGGGTTGTTAGGGAAGTGCTCGTTGACGATGCCGCCGAAATACGGGAAGCCGACCTCGGCGGTCGGCGCCTGCTCGTCGTTCTCGCGCACCGAGAGCTTGAGCTTGACCTCGCTGCCGTGACGCGCCTCCTTCGCCTCGAGGTTCCACTTGCCCTGGTCGGGCCGCCCCTCCGGTCCCCAGCGGAAGCCTATGGAACCGTTCGGCAGCACGACCTTGCCCTGCTCGTCGAACGCGACCGTCTTCCATTCCGGGTTGTTGGGCTCACCGAGCCGCCCGTTGAAGTCGGACGCCCGCACGTAGCGGTCCGGCACCATCACCTTCTCGCCGTTGGCGAGCGCGTGCTCCTTGAGCAGCACCAGCATCGGCAGGTCGGTGTAGCGGCGCGCGTAGTCGTCGAAGTAGGCGCTGCGGCGGTCGACGTAGAACTCCTTGAGGATCACGTGCCCCATCGCCATCGCGAGCGCGGCGTCGGTGCCCTGCTTCGGGTGCAGCCACAGGTCGGCGAGCTTGCTCACTTCGGCGTAGTCGGGCGTGACGGCGACCGTCTTCGCGCCCTTGTAGCGGACCTCGGTGAAGAAGTGCGCGTCGGGCGTGCGCGTCTGCGGTACGTTGCTGCCCCACGCGATGATGTACGTGCTGTTGTACCAGTCGGCTGACTCGGGGACGTCCGTCTGCTCGCCCCAGATCTGCGGGCTCGACGGCGGCAGGTCGCAGTACCAGTCGTAGAAGCTCATGCAGACGCCGCCGATCAGGCTCAGGTAGCGGCTGCCCGCCGCGTAGCTCACCATCGACATGGCGGGAATCGGGGAGAAGCCGATCACGCGGTCGGGCCCGTATTTCTTGATCGTGTAGACGTTGGCCGCGGCGACGATCTCGTTGACCTCGTCCCAGCTCGAGCGCACGAAGCCGCCCATGCCGCGCACGCGCTGGTAGTCGCGCCGCGTTTGCTCCGATTCGACGATCGACGCCCATGCGCCGACAGGATCGTGCGAAAGCCGCGCCTTGCGCCAGTGCCTGAGCAGGCGCGCGCGCACGAGGGGATACTTCACGCGGTTCGCGCTGTAGAGGTACCAGCTATAGGAAGCCCCGCGCGCGCAGCCGCGAGGCTCGTGGTTCGGCATGTCCCAGCGCGTGCGTGGGTAATCGGTCTGCTGCGTCTCCCACGTCACGATGCCGCCCTTGACGTAGATCTTCCAGGAGCATGAGCCCGTGCAGTTCACGCCGTGGGTCGAGCGCACGATCTTGTCGTGCGCCCAGCGGTCGCGGTAGGCGTCTTCCCAGGTGCGGTCCTCACCCGTGGCCACGCCGTGGCCGTCCGCGAAGATCTCCTTGGGTTGCGAGAAATGCGTGAGGCGATCGAGAAAATGGCTCATAGGGAATCTTCCGTCAGGTCGATCACGGGTTCTTCACGTACGCGTTGCGACGAAGGTAGAACCACCAGTTGAGGACGAGGCACAGCGCGTAGAACACGGCGAAGCCGTACATCGCGAGCTGCGGCGCGCCGGCGTTGATCTGGTTGCCGATGACGATCGGCGCGACGAACGCGCCGTAGGCGGCCACTGCCGACGTCCAGCCGAGCACCGGGCCGGCCTGTGTGCGGTCGAAGATCACGCCGATAGTGCGGAACGTCGATCCGTTGCCGACGCCAGAGGCGGCGAACAGCACGATGAACAGCGCGAGGAACGCGAAGAAGTACTGTTCCGGGGTGGCGGAGTTGTACGCAAGCATCATCACGTAGCCCACCGCGACGGACGCGACGACCATCACGACCGAAATGACCTGCGTGACGATCGAGCCGCCGACCTTGTCGGAGATCCAGCCGCCGATCGGGCGCACCGCCGCGCCGACGAACGGGCCGATCCAGGCGTAGGCGAGGATCGTCGGGGCGTTGGGGTTGTTTGTCGTGTGCTGCATCACGCCGTTGGCGTCGGGCACGTGGCTCACGCCGAAGATCACTTTCATCGCGAGCGGCAGCGCCATCGAGAAGCCGATGAACGAGCCGAACGTGACGATGTAGAGGGCGGTCATCGACCACGTGTGCTTGTCGCGGAAGATCGCGAACTGCTTCTGGATGTTGTCCTTCATCGTGCCGAACGCGGCGAGGCGCATGACCAGCAGCGCCGCGACGATGTCGAGCGGGATCGCTACCCACATGCTGATGACGCCGAGGCCCGTCGGTTTGGGCAGGTACAGGTACAGCCCGAGGATGGAGGGGATGAACGCCAGCGTGTAGAGATAGGTGACCTTTAGGAACGCGACGATCGGGTTGCCGCTGTCGGGGGAGACGGTCTTGAGATTGTTCATTCCGAACCAGCACAGGATCGAAAGCGGAACGAGCGACACCAGCCACGCGAACCCCGCGTTCTGGATCCACGTCGGCGTGCCGGCCTTGATCTTGCCGAAGATCCAGCCGCTGTCCTTCACGAGCGTCATCGGGTCTCCGCCGAGCGCGCCGAAGAGACCGACCGTCATCACCATGGGAATGACGATCTGCATCGTCGTGACGCCGAAATTGCCGATGCCGGCGTTGATGCCCAGCGCCGTACCCTGCAGGCGCTTCGGAAAGAACGTGTTGATGTTCGACATCGAGCTCGCGAAGTTGCCGCCGCCCACCCCCGACCACAGGGCCATCAGCTGGAACGCCCACAGCGGCCAGTCCTTGTGCTGCAGGACGATGCCCGTGCCGATCGCCGGCGCGAGCAGCATGGCGGTGGTGAGGAAGATCGTGTTGCGTCCGCCCGCGAGGCGGATGAAGAACGACGCCGGTATGCGCATCGTTGCGCCGGCGATCCCGGCGATAGCGGTCAGGGTGAAGAGCTCGGCCTGGGTGAACGGGAACCCCAGGTTGAGCATCTGCACGGTGATGATGCCCCACATGCCCCACACGGCGAATCCGCACAGGAGCGCGGGGACCGAGATCGCGAGGTTGCGGTAGGCGATGCGCTTGCCCGTGCTCTGCCAGAAGGTCGCGTCCTCGGGTTGCCAGTCGATGATGGTCGCGCCTTGCCGGGCGGTCTTGGCCGGCAAGGCCGTGTCGAGTGTCGTGTTCATGTCCTTCTTTCGTCAGTCGGCGGTCGCGCCGTGCAGCATGAAAGGCTTCGCGTTGCGGCCCATGACCTCGGCGCCGCGCACTTCGGTCCAGTACATCCAGATGAGCGACACCCAGACCACGCCGTACATCAGCATGAAGGCGGAGGAACGGATGCCGGTGAGGTCCATCAGCGCCCCGAACATGATCGGGAGGACGAACCCGCCCAGGCCACCGGCGAGGCCCACCACGCCGGAGATGACGCCGATGTTGTGCGCGTAATCGTCGGCGATGTACTTGAACACCGAGGCCTTGCCGAACGCCCACGCGATGCCGAGGACGAACAGCAGGGCCGTGAACACCCACACGTTGAGGCCGACGTGGAAGGTGCGCGGGCCGTCGACGGTCAGCACCGTGAAATCGGTTTGCGGATAAGAAAGGATGAACAGGCAGATCCAGCTCGCCCACATCACCCACCAGGTGAGCACGTGCGCGCCGACCTTGTCGGAGAGCCAGCCGCCGACGGCACGCAGCACGCCGCCGGGCAGCGAGAAGCACGCGGCGAGCAGCGCCGCGGCGCGGATGTCGAGGCCGTACTCACCCACGTAGTACTGCACCATCCACAGGCTCATCGCGACGTAACCGCCGAACACGATCGAGTAGTACTGGCAGTACTTCCACACCTTGGGATCCGAGAGCGCCGCGAGCTGCTCGCGCCACGTGATCTTCGAGTCGACCTTGTGGTGCGGGTCCGAGTAGCTAAGGAACCAGAACAGCAGCGCGGTGCCGAGCATGATCGCCGCGTACACCTTGGGCACCGCGGCCCATCCGAACGCCACGATCAGCGCAGGGGCCACGAACTTGTTCACGGCCGCGCCCGAATTGCCCGCCCCGTAGACGCCCATCGCGAAGCCCTGGCGGTCGCGCGCGAACCAGCGCGCGACGTAGGGCGTGCCGACCGAGAACGAGCCGCCGGCGATGCCGACGAAGAGACCGAGGACGAGGTACTGCCAGTATTGCGTCGCGTAGCCGATGAGCCAGATCGGCACGACGCACGAGAGCATGAGAATCAACATCACGATGCGCCCGCCGAACTTGTCGGTCCACATGCCGAGCGGCACGCGGATGAGCGAGCCCGTGAGCACCGGCATCGCCGTCAGCAGCCCGAACTGCGTGGCGTTGAGGTCGAGCGCCTTGCGGATCGGGATGCCGATCACGCCGAACATCATCCACACCATGAAGCACACGGTGAACCCGAGCGTGCTCGCGATCAGCACCGACAGCGCCTTGGTTCGCTTGCTCATGACCCTCAACCTCCCCTGGTTTCGCCATTGATCTGTCAGCGAAAGCGTAAGCAAAGGGGGGGCTTCGTCACATCCTTCCGTGGACGAGTCGGGGCAGTGCGAAAGGAGGAGGCGGGGTAGTTCTTTGGAACTATGGCGCCGGAGGGGCGGACCCGAGGTCCCCTTCGCGCACCCAATCCGCGAGCAACGTGTAGGTGACCGCAAGGACGACCGGGCCCACGAACAGCCCGACGATGCCGAACGCGACCAGGCCGCCGAGCACGCCGGCAAAG
>DATJXV010000219.1:0-19411 GCA_035499955.1 Casimicrobiaceae bacterium | reverse complement strand
GCGGCTGGCGGACGCCTCGCTCGCCGGCATGCGCTTCGACTTGCACCGCAGGCCGCGCCGCGCCAAGCCTGGCGCGAACGTCACTCAGATGCACTACGCACGCCGCGGCCTCGTCACGCCCGAGATGGAGTTCATCGCGATTCGCGAGAACCTGCTCCGCGAGGAGCTTGCCGCGCGCTTTCCGGACAGCGTGCGCAGGCAGCACGCAGGGCAGAGCTTCGGCGCCGCGATACCGGAACGGATCACGCCCGAGTTCGTGCGCGACGAGGTGGCGCGCGGCCGCGCCATCATTCCGTGCAATATCAACCACCCGGAAACCGAGCCGATGATCATCGGCCGCAACTTCCTCGTGAAGATCAACGCCAATATCGGCAACTCCGCGGTGTCGTCGTCGATCGGCGAGGAAGTCGAGAAGATGACGTGGTCGATCCGCTGGGGCGGCGACACGGTGATGGACCTGTCGACCGGCAAGAACATCCACGAGACGCGCGAGTGGATCGTGCGCAACTCGCCGGTGCCCATCGGCACGGTGCCGATCTACCAGGCGCTCGAGAAGGTCGACGGCAAGGCCGAAGAGATCACGTGGGAGATCTACCGCGACACGCTGATCGAGCAGGCCGAGCAAGGTGTGGACTACTTCACGATCCACGCCGGCGTGCTGCTGCGCTACATCCCCCTCACCGCGAAGCGGATGACGGGCATCGTGTCGCGCGGCGGCTCGATCATGGCCAAGTGGTGCCTCGCGCATCACAAGGAGAGCTTCCTCTACACGCGCTTCGCCGAGATCTGCGAAATCATGAAGGCGTACGACGTCGCCTTCTCGCTGGGCGACGGCCTGCGCCCGGGCTCGATCCACGACGCCAACGACGAGGCGCAGATGAGCGAGCTCGCGACCCTGGGCGAGCTCACGCAGATTGCGTGGGCCAACGACGTGCAGGTGATGATCGAGGGCCCCGGCCACGTGCCGATGCACATGATCAAGCACAACATGGACGAGCAGCTTCGGCTGTGCGGCGAGGCGCCGTTCTACACGCTCGGGCCGCTCACCACCGACATTGCGCCGGGCTACGACCACATCACGAGCGCCATCGGCGCGGCCATGATCGGCTGGTACGGCACGGCGATGCTTTGCTACGTGACGCCGAAGGAGCACCTGGGCCTGCCCAACAAGGCCGACGTCAAGGACGGCATCATGGCGTACAAGCTCGCCGCACACGCGGCCGACCTCGCCAAGGGCCATCCGGGCGCGCAGCTTCGCGACAACGCGCTGTCCAAGGCGCGCTTCGAGTTCCGCTGGGAGGACCAGTTCAACCTGGGCCTCGATCCCGACAAGGCGCGCGAGTTCCACGACGAGACGCTGCCGCAGCACGGCGCCAAGCTCGCGCACTTCTGCTCGATGTGCGGGCCGCACTTCTGCTCGATGAAGATCACGCAGGACGTGCGCGAATACGCGGCGAAGCAGGGTCTCGCCGAAAGCGAAGCGCTCGCCAAGGGCATGGAGGCGAAGGCTGTGGAGTTCGTGAAGAAGGGGGCGGAGATCTATTCGAAGGCATAGCTGTGTTGCGGATTCGGCTCGCACGGCGAGGCTCGCATTGCCGACCTCGCCGGTCACGCCAGGGGGATTCGTCGCGTCGGCGTGCCGCAGCGTGTCGGTAGCCGCCGGCTTGGCGATCCGGCGGCGCAAGGGCGCGCTTGATTCGATCTATTCTCGCCTCCAAGGCCCGCGCGGACAGATCGGGGACCTTCATGCGGACGAATTTCGTCCTTATCGACTTCGAGAACGTGCAGCCCGACGACGTCGTCCTGCTGAAGGATGGCCCGTTCAAGGTGAAGATGTTCCTCGGGCCTCATCAATCGAAGATTCCAGTTGCTCACGCCGCTGCCCTGCAGAGTTTGGGTAGCAACGCGGAATACGTAATCCTGGAGACCGCCGGAAAGAACGCGCTCGATTTCCACATTGCCTACTACATAGGGGTCCTGTCGTCCAATGAGCCGACTGCGTTCTTTCACATTATCTCGAAGGACTCCGGCTTCGACCCCCTGATCAAGCATCTCAAGGAACGGAAGATATTCGCGCAGCGATCGCCCTGTATCGCAGATATGCCCTATTTCAAGCCACAGCTTCCGGCCGCTCCGGAAGCGCAAATCGAAGTAGTGGTCGCGGACTTGATTCGTCGTAGATCGGCGCGACCTCGAACCCAGAAGGCGCTGCTCGGTACCCTGCACGCGCTCTTTCGCAAGGAACTCTCCGAAGAGCAACTCGCTCAATTGTTCGCTTCTCTGTGTAAGCGCGGAGTCGTCAATGTGGACGGGGCGAAGGTCACCTATGACTTGACCGTCGAGCCCTAAAGCGAGGAGATCCCGGGCGCAAATATCTAGGATCTAGGCGGCAAGTCCGGAGGATGCTCGAGCAAATCTTGCAGAGATGACGCCGAGCACGATCGTGAGCGCGTAGTCCGTGCGCGGCAGCGTGGGCGACCACCACGGCGCCGTGACGAGCGAGACTCCAACCAGGACCGGCAGCGCTCCGAAGATCCACGGGCCCATGGCGCGGGTTCTGCGCTAGCTCCTATCCCTTCGGCAACTCGACCTTCCGCCGCGCCATGTGATTGAGATACGCGATGAGATCGTCGAGGTCGCGGTCGCTGAGCGCGTTGACGTCGAACCCCGGCATCTTCGACCCGGGCCACACCCGCACCGACTGCGGGTTGCGAACCTGCATGCGCAGGTAATCGTCGCGCATGTACTCGGTCGGGCTGAACGGAACGTTGAGGTCGGGCCCGACGCGCCCGTCGCCCGCGAGGTTCAGCGTGTGGCACGGAAGGCAGTTGGTGGAGAACACCGCGAATCCGTGGCGGATGGGGTCGTTGCTCGACACGTTCATGGCCGGCGCGAGCGCGGGGTAGCGAATCGCAACCGACGGGACGTCTTCCATGCGCGCGACCTGGTACGGCCACTGCTCCGGCGAAACCTTCCCCTTCTCGGGACGCAGCCACACGAGATAGAACGGTCCCGCGGTCTCGCGCGCACCGGCCTTCAGCGGCGGCCACGCGGCGCCGGGCGGCTCGATGGCGATGTAGGCGCGCGGCACGTCCTCGGACGCGGAAACGAGCAGCGCCGCGGGAATCACGGCGGCAAAGCCATCGGCGGCGACGAAGCGCACGGAATCGTCGTGCGGAAGCGCGGCGAGCAGCACCGAAGCGGGCACCGCGCGATAGGTCATCGAGCGCTTGTACGCAACGTCCTGCGGCACCGTGATGGTGACCGCGGCGGGATGCGCGAGCAGCGTGTCCGTCGTGTACTTCTGGCCGCGGCCGTTGACCGAGACCGAAAGCTCCCCCGCGCTGGCCTCACCCACGATCTGCGCCAGCGCGAGAAGCGCGCCCATGAGCCATTGCGGGGGCGGCGCAAACCGCATCCCTGCCGTCGTCATTCCTGTTCCTCGGAGGTGGCGAGCCGCACGAGATAGCCCCCCGACTTCTCGTCGCGCTCGAGCTCGAGGCTCCCGGCCTGCGCGGCCGCCTCGAGCATGCCGTTGAACGACCGGAACCCGTAGTAGGACTCGTTGAATCCCGGCTTGCGGCGCTTGAGCGCCTGCTTGACCATCGAGCCCCAGATCTTTTCCTCGGCGCCGCGCTCGGAGATGAGCGCATCGACCGTCTCGACGATGAGGTCCAGCGCCTCCTCGCGCCGCTCCTCCTCGGATTTGCGCGGCGGCGGCGCGTCGCCGGCGGTCTCGGGCGCGGACTGAGGCTCGTCCGGCTTGCGCGCCTTCGACTTGCCCTTGCTGCCCGCCGTCTTCGCCGCGCCGCGCTTGGCCGGTGCCTTCTTCTTCGCGCGCACGAGGTCGTCGTAGAAGATGAACTCGTCGCAGTTGGTGACGAGCAGGTCGGACGTCGAGTTCTTGACGCCGACTCCGATGACGACCTTGTCGTTCTCCCGCAGCTTGCTCACGAGCGGCGAGAAGTCCGAGTCGCCGCTGATGATGACGAAGGTCTCGACGTGCGTCTTGGTGTAGCACAGGTCGAGCGCGTCGACCACCATGCGGATGTCCGCCGAGTTCTTGCCGCTCTGGCGCACGTGCGGGATCTCGATCAGCTCGAACGAAGCCTCGTGCATCGGCGCCTTGAACGCCTTGTAGCGCTCCCAGTCGCAATAGGCCTTCTTCACCACGATGCTGCCTTTGAGCAGCAGGCGCTCGAGCACCTTGCCGATGTCGAACTTCTCGTAGTTGGCGTCGCGCACGCCGAGCGCGATGTTCTCGAAGTCGCAGAACAGCGCCATGCTGGTGACGTCGGAGGGAGCGGGCATGCCGGACTTGTCGGGTCTTGGATGCCGTATCGTCGCACGAAACGGCGGCGCCGCGCGCAGGCGCGTTACAACCGATTACACCGCCGACGGCGCGGCGATGCGCACGGGGATGCGGCGGCGGCCCCAAGCCCCCTCGTACGGCGCGTAGCGGCCCGGAAGCGCCGCCCCGCAGTGGCTGCACCCGCCTTCGTCGGTCACGCGGTAGCGCACCACGTCGTGCCAGTCGCGCACGATCAGCGGCTTCTCGCACCCCGGGCAGAACGTCGTGCCGCCGTCGCGGTCGTGCACGTTGCCGGTGTACACGTAGCGCAGGCCGGCGCGTTGCGCGATGGCGCGCGCCCGGGTGAGCGTGGCGGCCGGCGTGCCCGGAAGGTCGGTCAGCTTGTAGTCGGGGTGGAACGCCGTGAAGTGCAAGGGCACGTCGACGCCGAGCTCGCGCACGATCCACGCCGACATCGCCTCGATCTCCTCGCTCGAATCGTTCTTCCCCGGGATGAGGAGCGTCGTGATCTCGGTCCAGACGCCGGTCTCGCGCACGAGGTAGACGAGCGTGTCGAGCACCGGCTGCAGGCGCGCGCCGCAGAGCTTGACGTAGAACTCGTCGGTGAAGCCTTTGAGGTCGACGTTCGCGGCGTCCATCTTCCCGTAGAAGTCGCGCCGCGCCTCGTTGCCGATGTAGCCCGCGGTCACGGCGACCGTGGCGATGCCGCGCGCGTGACAGGCGTCGGCGACGTCCATCGCATATTCGGCGAAGATGACGGGATCGTTGTACGTGAACGCGACGCTGCGGCAGCCGTTGGCTTCGGCCGCGGCCGCGATGGCCGAGGGCGACGCCCGGTCCATGAGCGTGTCCATCTCGCGCGACTTCGAGATGTCCCAGTTCTGGCAGAACTTGCAGGCGAGATTGCAGCCCGCGGTGCCGAACGAGAGCACCGAAGACCCGGGATAGAAATGGTTGAGCGGCTTCTTCTCGATGGGATCGATGCAGAAGCCCGACGAGCGGCCATAGGTGGTGAGCACCATCGCGTCGCCCTTGCGCTCGCGCACGAAGCAGGCCCCCCGCTGCCCTTCGTGCAGGCGGCACTCGCGCGGGCACAGGTCGCACTGGATGCGGCCGTCACCGAGGCGCTGCCACCATCTGCCTGGGTAGTCGGTCACGGCGTCACCGCTTCCTCGACGAATTTCTCGACGCTGTAGCGCGCGAGCCGCACGTCGTCGCTCCAAAATCCCTCGCCCAGCCCCGCCTTCTGCTTCAATGCGCCGAGGAAGTCGCGCGGCGCGGGCAGCTGCTCCCACACCTGCGGCAGGAAGGTCGAGCGGCGTCGGCCGCACTCGAGGATCACGCCGTCGATGCCCGGCCGCAACCCGGCGAGCGCCTCGTCCTCGCTCCGGAACATCATGGGCTCGGGCCTGCCGAGCAGCGACACCTCGATCGCGATGTCCGGGAACTCTTCGCGCCAGACCGGCTTGAAGCGCGGGTCGCGGAACGCCGCGGCGGCTGCGTTGGCGCGCACGTCCTCGCGCAGCGTGCGAAAGGCGCTCACCGTGCCGATGCAGCCGCGCAGGTCCCCACGACGGCGCAGCGTGACGAACGTCGCCCCGATCTCCTCGATCGCGGCGACGTGTTCCGGCGCACGGCTGCGCACGCCGAACGTCTCGCCGATCGCCCGGCGCGCGTGGCGCAGCAACGCGGTTCCGAGGTCAGCTTGCATGGCCGCGGAAGGCGAACGAGGCGTAGCCGACCACGCGCGTGCGGTCGCCCGCGGTATCGCCGGAATTGCGCAAATCGAGAAGCGAAGGCGTTAGGCCGCGCCGGGCGGCGCACACGAGGAGCCCGTTGATCGGTGTCGCGCCGCAGGCTTGCTCGTGATCCAGCGTGGGCGACATGGAGAGGATCGCGTCGGCCGTCTCGCGGTCGATCCTGCGCGCCGTGCCGTAGGGATGGTAGTGCGACAGGTCCGAGCTTATGACCACCAGCGTCTCGGGGCCGCCCCAAAGCGCATCGACGACCTCGGCCACGTCGCGCGGCGTCGCGTGGCCGACCGCGAAGGGGACGAGCGAAAAGCCGCGCAGCACCTCCTGCAGGAAGGGGAGCTGGACCTCGAGCGCGTGCTCCTGCGCATGGGCGGCGTCGCTCACCGCCACCTGCGGGAATTCGAGCGCGCGCGCCACGGCGTCGCGGTCGATCGGCACGTCGCCGAGGGGTGTGGCGAACGCCCGCGCGCCGGTGGTCGCAAGGCCGCGCACCGCGACCCGATGCGCGGGCCCGAGCAGGACGACGCGGGTCACGATATCGCGAAGCGGCGCAAGACCGGCGTACGCAGCGGCGGCGATCGGGGCCGAGTAGACGTAGCCCGCGTGCGGCACGATGATGGCCTTGGGCGCGTCGGCCGCAGCCGCCGGCGCTTGCGCAAGGTAGGCGCGCACGTCCCTGCCCAGGCGCTCGGGCGCCTCGGGATAGAACATGCCGGCCACGGCGGCCGGTCGCACCTCGTGCATCGCATGCTCCTTGCGAAAGAACATATTACCCCGCGGGCTCGCGGTCACGGCTTCGCGCTACACTCGTGCCCCTCGCCTGCCGCCATGTCGCTGCCGCCACTTTCCCTGCTCGAGACCCGCGTTCTGGGCGTCCTCGTCGAAAAGCAGTTCACCGTCCCCGACACCTATCCGCTCACGCTGAACAGTCTCGTCGCGGGCTGCAACCAGAAGTCGAGCCGCGATCCGGTGCTGGAAGCCAGTGAAGAGGAAGTTGGGGCCGCGCTGGACCGCCTCAAGGCCCTTTCGCTCGTGATGGAATCGAGCGGTGGCCGCGTGATGCGCTACTCGCAGAACGTCGGGCGCGTGCTCGGCATTCCGGTGCAGTCGGTCGCGCTCCTGACGGTGATCATGCTGCGGGGTCCGCAGACGGTGGGCGAGCTGCGCATCCACAGCGAGCGGTTGCACCGCTTCAGCGACATCTCCGCCGTGGAGGGTTTCCTGAGCGAGCTCGCGGCACGCCCCGCCGGACCGCTCGTCGTCGAGCTCCCGCGTCAGGCCGGGGCGCGCGAGACCCGGTGGGCGCATCTTCTGTCGGGTGCGCCCGCCCAGCCGGCCGCGGTCGATCCGATACCCGCCGACGAGCGCGTCAGCGTGGGCGAGCTCGCGACGCTGCGCGCGAACGTGGCCCGACTGCAGGAGCAGATCGCGAGCCTGCGCCGCAGCGTCGAGCGCCTGCAGAAGGAACTGGGGCTGCCGCCGGAGTCATGAGCCCCAGTTCGTGCCACAATGCCCTTCGCGTGCATGCGACCGGAGGCCGACATGGGATTGCTCGACGGATTGCTCAACGAATTCATGCGAGGCGGGTTGCAGGGCGCGCAGCCGGGCAGCCTCCCCGGCGCGCAGGGAGCGGGAAGCAACGCGGTGATCACCGCCGTCCTGCAGTTGCTGGAACAAAATGGCGGAATCTCCGGCATCCTCGCCAAGATGCAGCAGGCGGGCTACGGCGCGCAGGCGCAGTCGTGGATCGGCACCGGCCAGAACCAGCCGATCTCGCCAGACGTGCTGTCGCAGATCTTCGGCCAGGGACAGCTTTCGCAGATCGCGCAGCAGCTCGGCTTGTCGCACCAGGACGCCGCGGGGACCGTCGCGCAGGCGCTCCCGCAGGTGGTCGACCACATGACCCCCGACGGATCGATTCCGGCGGATCACGACGATCTCGTGTCAAGGACGCTGCAGGAGCTGACGCAGCGGCGCTGAACCCGAGGCGGCCTTCAGGCCGCCGCCGCGCCTAGTCCTGTTTCCACGGCAGGCCCGCCATCTGCCAGCCATTCACGCGCCGCTGTCCTTGCGCGTTCTTGTCGCCCTCGAAGCCTTCGATCACGTTGAAGGCACGCCGATAGCCGTTGCTGGCCGCGAGCGCCGCGGCGTGATGCGAGCGCACGCCGCTGCGGCACAGGAACGCGACCGGCTTGTCCGTCGGCACGGCGTCGCGAAGCTCGGTCAGGAAGCGCGCGTTCCTGACCTTCCCCGGGTAGTCGTACCACTCGATGAGGCGCGTTCCGGGGACGTAGCCGATGAGGTCGCGCTCCGCGTGCGTACGGGTATCGACGAGCTCGATCTGCCCGCCCTTGAACAACTCCCAGGCCTCCACTGGCGTGAGGAGCCCGGCCATCGGCGCATTCTTCTGCTTCGCGCGCGCGGCGGCGGCGTCGAAGATCGCCTGCGTGCGTGCATCGTCGGCCATGCGGTCATTCTAGTACGCGCCGGAACCGCGTGATCGATGTGAGACAATCGCCGCTCCTTGGAATCGTCGCCTTCCCTCGTCGTCGCACTTCTCCTCGGCATCGTCGAGGGCCTGACCGAGTTCCTTCCGGTATCGTCGACCGGCCACCTCATCGTCGCGGGCTCCCTCCTCGGCTACACGGGAGAGCAGGCGAAAGTCTTCGAGATCGTGATCCAGGCCGGCGCGATCCTCGCGGTATGCTGGGAGTTCCGCGCCCGCCTGCTCGCCGTGCTGCGCGGATTGTTCCGCGATCCCGCCGCCAATCGTTTCGCGCTCAACGTAGCGATCGCATTCATGCCCGCCGCCGTCCTCGGCTTGCTGTTCGGAAGCCGCATCAAGGACTCGCTCTTCGCGCCCGTGCCGGTCGCCGTCGCGTTCGTCGTGGGCGCCTTCGTCATCCTGTGGGCCGAGCGGCGGCAGCGGGCGCGGCCCGATACGGTGCGCATCGACGAGGTCGACGCGATGCGCTGGACGGACGCACTCAAGGTCGGCTGCGCGCAGGCGCTCGCGCTCATCCCCGGGACATCGCGCTCAGGCGCCACCATCATCGGCGGCATGCTGTTCGGGATGTCGCGGCGGGCGGCAACGGAGTTCTCGTTCTTCCTCGCCATTCCGACGCTCTTCGCCGCCTGCGCCTACGAAGCGGTCAAGAACCGGCACCTGATCTCGGGCGCCGGCCTGCCGGCGTTCGGCGTGGGGTTCGCCGCTGCGTTCGTGTCGGCGTTCCTGTGCGTGCGCTGGCTCATCCGCTACGTGAGCCATCACGACTTCGTCCCCTTCGCGTGGTACCGCATCGCGTTCGGCGCCGTCATCCTGGTCACGGCGTACATGAACCTCGTCTCCTGGTCGTAGGCATCGGCCGCCCCCGCCGCGGTCCCCCGCCGCGCAGTAGAATAGAAGGCTCGCACCCACCTTCGCCCCGGAGGCGAACATGCCCCCCGACACGCTCGAACGCGCGGCTCCCGCGCTCAAGGATCCCTCGCTGCTTCGCATGCAGTGCTACATCGACGGACGGTGGACGGACGCCGACGACGGCGCCACGCGCAAGGTCGGCAACCCCGCGACGGGCGCGACGATCGGTACCGTGCCGGTGTGCGGCGCCGCCGAGACGCGGCGCGCGATCGAGGCCGCGAATCGCGCCTGGCCGGCTTGGCGCGACATGCTCGCCAAGGACCGCTGCACGATCGTGCGCAAGTGGTACGACCTGATCCTCGCCAACGCGAGCGACCTCGCGCTGATCCTCACCACCGAGCAAGGAAAGCCGCTCGCGGAGGCGAACGCCGAGATCGCCATCGGCGCCGCCTACGTCGAGTGGTTCGCCGAGGAAGGCAAGCGCGTGTACGGCGACGTCATTCCCACCATCGGCAGCGATCGCCGCCTCGTCGTCGTCAAGCAGCCTGTCGGCGTGTGCGCAGCCATCACGCCGTGGAACTTCCCGCACTCGATGATCACGCGCAAGGTAGCCCCCGCGCTGGCCGCCGGCTGCACCGTCGTGAGCAAGCCGGCGGAAGCCACACCCTACTCCGCGCTCGCGCTGGCCGAGCTCGCGCATCGCGCGGGCTTTCCGCCGGGTGTGTTCAACGTGGTCATCGGCAAGGCGTCGAAGGTCGGCGGCGAGATGTGCGCGAATCCGATCGTGCGCAAGCTCTCGTTCACAGGATCGACCGAAGTCGGGCGTCTGCTGATGCAGCAGGTGGCGCCGACCATCAAGAAGCTCTCGCTCGAGCTCGGCGGCAACGCGCCGTTCATCGTGTTCGACGACGCCGACCTCGATGCGGCGGCCGAGGGCGCGATCATCTCGAAATACCGCAACGCGGGCCAGACCTGCGTGTGCGCGAACCGCCTGTTCGTGCAGGACAAGGTCTACGAAGCGTTCGCCGCGAAGCTGGCCGAGCGCGTGGGCAAGCTCATCGTCGGCAACGGCGTGCAACCGGGCGTCACGCAAGGCCCGCTCATCAACGCCGACGCCGTCGCCAAGGTCGAGGAGCACGTCGCCGACGCGACCAAGCGCGGCGCGAAAGTCGCCTTGGGCGGCAGGCGCCACGCGATGGGCGGCAATTTCTACGAGCCCACCGTGCTCACCGAGGTCACGCGCGAGATGAAGATCTTCTCCGAGGAGACGTTCGGGCCCGTGGCGCCGCTTATCCGCTTTACCTCCGACGCGGAGGTCGTCGAGCTCGCCAACGACAGCGAGTTCGGGCTCGCCTCGTACTTCTACAGCCGGGACTTGGGACGCGGCTGGCGCGTGGCGGAGCAGCTGGAGGCCGGCATGGTCGGCGTCAATACCGGCCTCATCACCACTCAGGTCGCGCCCTTCGGCGGCGTGAAGCAGTCGGGCCTGGGGCGCGAGGGCAGCAAGTACGGCATCGATGAGTACGTCGAAGTCAAATACATCTGCTTCGGCGGGATCTAGCGCCTAGAACGACGGCGCTTGTGTTCCGACGTCCGCCGTCGTCGGCTTGATGCTGTCGGGCAGCGCGAAGCCCTCCATCCGCACGCTCACCGGAAGCTCGGCTGCGGGCGGCATCGCAGCGATTGCGTGCGCATGCGGCGACACGAAGTACGCGCGATCGGCCAGGACCGCGACGAGTCCGAGCACGATGATGAAAATGGCGGTCTTGAGGCCGCTTTGGACGCGGCTGCGCTTGTAGAGGTCGATTCGACGCGGTTCCATGTCATTCTCCTTGCCTCGATGGGGTGACTCGCGTGAGGCATGGCTCACGCTTGCCGCCACTGTAGGCGGCGCGGCATAGCGCGGAGACGGAGAATTCGCCGCCCGAGCGGCGGAATATTCGCCGAGGGAGACTGCGGGCTACCAGCCCGGCGGAAGCTTCTTGACGATCGTGATCTGCCGGTCCTCGATGACGAGGTAGCCGCCCCCGACCAGGTCCTTCATCAGCTTGCCGATCATATCGCGCGAAGCACCGACGCGATCGGCGATGTCCTGCTGCGTCAGGCGCTCTTGCACCACCTGGCGTCCGTCGTGCTCCACGGCAAGCGCATTGAGCAGACGCACGAGGCGCCCGTACACGTCCGACAGCGCGAGGCTCTTGACGTTCTCCGTCGCCGAGCGCGCGCGGCGGATCAGCGTGTGGATCAGGTGCTGTGCGAAGTCGGGATTGGCCGCGAGGAAGTCGCGGAACTGCGCGCGGTTGACGATCGCGCAGGTCGTGGGCTCCATCGTGATGACCGAGGCCGAGCGCGGCGCGCCGTCGAGCGACATCTCGCCGACGTACTCGCCCGCGCCGTGGAAGTTGAGCACGACCTCGCGGCCCGCGGCGTTGCTCGCGTAGACCTTCACGCGCCCGGCCAGGATGATGTAGAGCGAGTCGCCGACGTCGCCTTCGGCGATGAGAACCGTCTGCTTGGGATACGAGCGGACGACGCCGGACGCCGCGATCGCCTTGCACACGTCCTCGCGAAGTGGCGAGCCCAGGTTGGCACCGGTCTCCGGCAATTGACGATCTCCCGCAAGGATCAAAGCATCGCGGGGAATGCTAGCACGCCGTCAGGTGTATTTACGGATGTCGTCGATCACCTTGCCGTCGTTCGGCAGCTCGCCCGGCGAGCGGAAGGCGACTTCACCGCGCAGCTTGGTGACCTCGCGAATCGACGCGACGATGGCCTCCGCGTGCGACGATGCATTGCCGGGCACTTCCACCATGAGCGTCATCCGGTCGCCGCCCTCGGGATTGTCGACGACGAGGCGCGCCCGCGCGATCTCCGGATGGCGCTTGACGATCGCCGCGACCTGGGACGGATGCACGAACATGCCCTTCACTTTCGTCGTCTGGTCCGCCCGCCCCATCCAGCCCTTGATGCGCATGTTGGTGCGCCCGCACGGGGACGCGCCGGGCAGGACGGCCGAGAGGTCGCCGGTGCCGAAGCGGACGAGCGGATAGTCCGTGTTGAAGAGCGTGGTGACCACGACCTCGCCGACGTCGCCCGGCGCAACGGGATCGCCGGTCCCGGGGCGCACGATCTCGACCAGCACCGCCTCGTCGATCACGAGGCCATCCCGGGCTTCGGTCTCGTAGGCGATCGCGCCCAGGTCCGCGGTCGCGTATACCTGGTAGCCCGCGATTCCGCGCGCCTTCCACGCGTCGCGCAGGGACGGCGGGAACGGCTCGGCGGACACCAGGGCCTTCGTGAGCGACGGGAGCGCGACGCCGAGCTCGTCGGCCTTCTCGAGGATGATCCTGAGGAACGACGGCGTGCCGACATAACCGTTGCAGCCGAGGTCCGCGACGGCCTTCACCTGCAACTCGGTCTGACCGGTGCCCCCCGGAAACACAGTGCAGCCGAGCGCGTGCGCGGCGCACTCCGCCATCGAGCCGGCCGGCGTGAGGTGGTACGAGAAGCAGTTGTGGACCAGGTCGCCGGCGCGGAACCCGGCGGCGAACATCGCCCGGCCGAGCCGCCAGTAGTCCGGCCGCGCGCCTTCCGGCTCATACAGCGGCCCGGGGCTCTGGAACACGCGGCGCGCCTCACCCCAGTGCGTGGCGGCCAGCCCGCCGAACGGCGGCCTAGCCTTCTGAAGCTCCGCGAGCTCGGACTTGCGCGTCACCGGCAGCGCCGCGAGCGCCGCGCGCGAGTCGATCGCCGTGGGATCGACCGCCGCCAGGCGCTGCGCGAACGCGGGCGCATGCGCCTTGGCGTGCGCGACCTGCCGGCGCAGCGCCGCGAGCTGATCGCGCTCGCGCAATGCGGGATCGCGCGTTTCGAGACGGTCGAAGTAATCGCTCATATGTCAGTCCCGAAGGGCCGCCCCGAGGGACTGACGGCGCCCCCTCGGGAGCAGCGAACATCGCCTTGGTGTGAGCGTGGGGGCACTATGTCGGTCCCGAAGGGCCGCCCCGAGGGGCTACGACAGCCACCGCTTGCGGCGCCGGTAGTGCTTCACGTCGCGGAAGCTCTTGCGGCCGGCCGAGGACAGGCCGAGATAGAACTCCTTGACGTCCTCGTTGGCGGCGAGATCCGCGGCGGCGCCGTCCATGACCACGCGGCCGTTCTCGAGAATGTAGCCGTAGTTGGCATAGCGCAGTGCGATCATCGTGTTCTGCTCGGCGAGCAGGAACGAAACGCGCTCCTTCGCGTTCAAGTCCTGCACGATCTCGAAGATCTCCTCGACGATCTGCGGGGCAAGCCCCATCGAGGGCTCGTCGAGCAGAATCATCGACGGCTGCGCCATCAGCGCCCGCCCGACGGCCGTCATCTGCTGCTCGCCGCCGGAGGTGTAGCCCGCGAGGCTCGCGCGCCGCTGCTTCAGGCGCGGAAAGTAGTGGTACACGCGCTCGAGCGCCACGCCGATGTCGCCCCGCGAGGCCCTGCGCGTGAAGGCCCCGGTCAGCAGGTTCTCCTCCACCGTGAGATGCGCGAAGCAGTGGCGGCCCTCCATCACCTGGCACACGCCCATGCGCACGAGCGCGTTGGTCGTAAGCTTGTCCACCCGCTTGCCGCGGAACTCGATGGTGCCCTTGGTCACATCGCCCCGCTCGGCGGCGAGCAGGTTCGAGATGGCCTTGAGCGTCGTGCTCTTGCCCGCGCCGTTGGCGCCGAGGAGCGCGACGATGCGCCCCTCGGGCACGTCGAGCGACACGCCCTTCAGCACGAGGATCACGTGGTCGTAGATCACCTCGATGTTGTTCACCGAGAGATAACGCTGCAGCGATGCGTTAGGTTGGACGGCCGCGCTCATCGATTCAAGCAATCAAAAGGCGCCCCCTCGCGTCGCGAGGGGGCGTTATCGTCCTCGCAGGCTTTTGTTTACCCGCTACCCTTCCTTGCCGCAGTCGCGCGGCGTGATCTTCTTCTCCGTGGCGTACTTGCCCGCGGTTTCCTCGACCATCTTGCGGACCATGTCGCGGTCGCCGGCCATGAAGCCCGTGACCTGCTTGAAGCCGTTCCCGGTCCATTCCTGGAACTTGACCATGCCGGAGCCTTCGTGGTCCTCGCAGCTCGTCTTGATGGCCGGGAACAAGCCGCCGGCGCCGAGTTCCTTGATGCGCGCCTCGGTCAGATTGAGGTGCTCGAAGCCCCAGCGCAGCTGATCGGGCGTCATGACCTTGCCCTTGCCGAACTTCGCCTGCGCGACCCGCAGCGCTTCGACCAGGATGATTCCGTACACGACGCCGCGCGTGTACATGACGTTGCCGAGCCGCGACGGATCCTCGAGATTGCCCTTGCCCGCACCGTATACCTTCTTCTTGATGTCCTGCATCACCGGGAAGTCGGTGCCGGTGGCCGTGAACGACGCGCTGACGTAACCCTTCGACGCCTCGCCGGCGGGAATGACGTCCTCTTCCGATCCCGCCCACCACACCCCGAGGAGCTTGTCGCGCGGTAAGCCGGTCTTGGCGGCCGTCTTGAGCGCCACCGTACTCATGACGCCGTACGTCCACATGATCACGTAGTCGGGCTTCGCCTGGCGGATTTGCAGGAACTGCGATTCCATCGTCTGGCCGGGAGGCGTGACCGGAATCTTGATCACCTCGAAGCCGAGCTTCGCCGAGAGCGCGTCGAGGACCGGAATCGGCTCCTTGCCGAACGCCGAGTCGTGGTAGAGAAACGCGATCTTCTTGCCCTTGAGCTTGTCGAGGCCGCCCGACTTCTGGCCGAGATAGGCGATCATCGCGGCCATCTGGTCCCAGTACGTCGTGCCGAGCGGGAACACCCACGGATAGACGCGGCCGTCGGCGGAGCTCGCGAGGCCGTAGCCGAACGTCGTCATCGGGATCTTGTCCTGCGCGACGCGGTCGAAGAGGCCGTACGCGATGCCCGTCGACAGCGGCTCCACCGTGGTCGCGCCGCCGTTCTTCTTCTTAAGGCGCTCGTAGCACTCCACGCCCTTCGACGGGTTGTACTCGGTCTCGCATTCCTCCCATACGAGCTTCACGCCGTTGACTCCGCCGCCCATGTTGACGAGCGTCCAGTAGTCGATGGCGCCGCCGTAGTAGCCGGAGCCCCCCGCGGCGGATGGCCCGACACGGTACGAGAGCACGGGCAGGTATTGCTCGTTCTGCGCGCTTGCAACGCTCGCCGCGGCGAGAAGCGCGGCGCCGATGAGCGCGGATTTGATGGCTTTCATTGCATCCTCCTACGAAGTAAACGTGGCAAAACCGCTTGCAAAATACTCGTTCTTTTCAGCCTTTGCTACACGAAAGCGAAGGGCCGCTCCCGAGCCTTTCGTGCTGGTTCAAAATCCGGCGAAGAGCAGGGTTTCACGTTTCGCCGACTCAGTGAGGAAACGGCCAGAGACGCAATTTTTCCTTGCCGATCTGCCAGAGCCGTGCCAGGCCGTGCGGCTCGACGATCAGGAAGAAGATGATGAGCGTCCCGAACACCATGAGCTCGAGATTGCTGATCGTGCTCTCGGCGATGTGCAGCCCGAGGTTCTGGTCGAGAAATCGCACCGACACCGACAGCAGCACCGGAACCAGGATGACGAAGGCGCTGCCGAGGAACGAGCCCAGCACCGTCCCCACGCCGCCGATGATCACCATGAACAGCACGCGGAACGAAAGATCGAGATTGAACGCCTCCGGCTCGACGGTGCCGAGGTATGCATACGCGAACAGCGCGCCGGCCACGCCGCAATAGAACGAGCTCACCGCGAAGGCCAGGAGCTTCGCGCGCATCAGGCGGATGCCGATCACCTCGGCGGCCACGTCCATGTCGCGCACCGCCATCCACGACCGCCCCACGTTGCCGCGCGCCATGTTCTTCGCGGCAAGCGCCATCAGCGCCACGATCGAAAGCACGAGCAGGTACTTGGCCGTGGGCGTGTTGAACTCGTATCCCAGGATGGCGATCTGCTGCGCCGTAATCACGCCCGAGCTGCTGTAGTTCGTGATCCAGCCGACCTTGGCGAGGAACCATACGATGAAGAACTGGGCGGCGAGCGTGGCCACCGCGAGGTAGAAGCCGCGGATGCGCAAGCTCGGCAGCCCGAACACGATGCCGACGAGGGCGGCCACCGAGCCGCTCGCGGCGATCGCGACGAGGATCGGAATGCCGGGCACGCGGAGCACGAAGTTGTAAGTCGCGAACGCGCCCACGGCCATGAACGCCGCGGTGCCGAGCGAGAGCTGCCCCGCATAGCCGGTGAGGATGTTGAGGCCGATCGCGGCCAGCGAGAAGATCAGGAACGGAATCAGGATGCCCGTGAACATGTACGGCGTGGCGACGAACGGCACGACGAGGAACGCGGCCGCCGCGATGAGACCGACCGCTATCCGGTCCTGCCGGATGGGAAAGATCGCGGCGTCCTTTTCGTAGGACGTCTTGAACTGGCCGGCTTCGCGGTAGAGCATGTGGGCGGTGGTGGCGGTGGTCAGATTCTGCGGATGATCTTCTCGCCGAACAGCCCCTCCGGCCGCACGAGCAGGAACAGCAGGGCGAGCACGTAGGGGAACCATCCTTCCGTGCCGCCGCCCAGAAACCTCGAGCCCACGTATACCTCGAATAGCTTCTCCGTCGCGCCGATGATGAGGCCGCCGACGATGGCGCCGGGGATCGAGTCGAATCCGCCGAGGATCAGCACGGGCAGCGCCTTGAGCGCCACGAACGTGAGCGCGTACTGCACGCCGTTGCGCGCACCCCACAGCAGGCCGGCCACGAGCGCGACGGCACCGGCCACGCCCCACACGATGGCCCAGATGTACTGCAGTGGAATGCCGACGGACAGCGCCGCCTGGTGATCGTCGGCGACCGCGCGAAGCGCGCGCCCGATGCGGGTGCGGCTGAAGAACAGCGCGAGCAGCGTGACGAGCGCCGCCGCCACGGCCGCAGCCATGAGATCGAACTTGGACAGGTTGATCCCGGTGCTGTCCATGATCCACTGAATGGGCTCGTCCTGCACGCCGAGCTCGAGGCCGCGCACGTTCGCGCCCCATGCGAGCTGGGCGATGCCCTCGATGAAGAACGTGAGGCCGATCGTCGCCATGAAGAGCGATATCTGCGGCTGGTTGACGAGCGGGCGCAGGACGAAGCGCTCGGTCAGCAGTCCCACCAGGACCATGACCACCAGCGTCGCCGGCACCGATAGCCACCACGGCCATCCAAGCTCGAGCAGGCCGACGTAGGTCAGCGCGGCGAAGAACACCATCGCCCCCTGCGCGAAGTTGAACACCCCCGAGGCCTTGTAGATCAAGACGAAGCCAAGGGCGACGAGCGAGTACATGATGCCCGACAACAGGCCGCCGACGAGGACTTCGAAGAAGAAGCTCAATGCGCGACTCCCAGGTACGCATCGATCACCGCCTTGCTCGCGCGGATCTCCTCCGGCGGCCCGTCGCCGATCTTCTTGCCGTAGTCGAGCACGACCACGCGGTCGGAGATGTCCATCACCACGCCCATGTCGTGCTCGATGAGGACGATGGTGGTGCCGTACTGGTCGCTCACGTCGAGCACGAAGCGGCACATGTCCTGCTTCTCCTCGACGTTCATTCCCGCCATCGGCTCGTCGAGCAGCAGCAGCGACGGCTCGGCGGCGAGTGCCCGCGCGAGCTCGACGCGCTTCTGCAGGCCGTAGGGCAAGCGGCCCACCGGCGTCTTGCGGATGTGCTGGATCTCGAGGAAGTCGATCACCTCCTCGACCTTGCGCCGGTTGGCGAGCTCCTCGCGCTTCGCCGGACCGACCCAGATCGCCTGGGCGAGGAAGCCGGTCTTCATCTTGAGGTTGCGGCCGGTCATGATGTTGTCGAGCACCGACATGCCGCGGAAGAGCGCGATGTTCTGGAACGTGCGGGCGATGCCGTGCGCGGCCGCGTCGTGCGTGTCCATGTCGCGCCGCACCTCGCCCCGGTAGGTGATCGTGCCCTGCTGCGGCCGGTAGACGCCGTTGATGACGTTGAGCATCGAGCTCTTGCCGGCGCCGTTGGGCCCGATGATGGCGCGTATCTCGTGCTCGTGCACGTCGAAGCTGATGTCGGTCAGCGCCTTCACGCCGCCGAACGACAGCGAGATGTTGTCGAGCTTCAGCAGCACCTCGCCGGTTTGATGCGCGGCCATAGGCCCTAAGCCGCTTTCGCGTGCCCCGGCGCGAACGTCTTCGCGTCGGCGATGGCGAGATCGGCCTTGACCATGTTGGTGCGGCCGTCTTCGAAGCGGACGAGCGTCTCGATGTGCTGGCGGTCGCGGCCGCCGTACAGGGCATCGATCAGCACGGCGTACTTCTGCGCGACGAAGCTGCGGCGCACCTTACGCGTGCGCGTGAGCTCGTCGTCGTCGGGGTCGAGCTCCTTGTGCAGGATCAGGAAGCGGTGGACCTGCGAAGCGGCGAGGTCGCCCTCGCCCGCGAGGTCGGCGTTCACCTGCTCGATGCATTCGCGCACCAGCGCGTACACTTCGGGCTTCTGCGCGAGGTCGGTGTACCCCGAGTACGGCAGCCCGCGCCGCTCCGCCCAGTTGCCGACCGAGCCCATGTCGATGTTGATGAACGCGCACACGCGGTCGCGGCTGTCGCCGAACGTGACCGCCTCCTTGATGTGCGGCGAGAACTTGAGCTTGTTCTCGATGTAGTTGGGCGCGAACATGGCGCCGTTCCACAGTTTGCCCACGTCCTTGGCGCGATCGATGATCTTGAGCTGGCCGCCCGGCTCGAAGAACCCCGCGTCGCCGGTGTGGAACCAGCCTTCGGCGTCGATCGACTCCGCCGTGGCGTCCGGCCGCTTGTAGTACTCCTTGAGCAGCATCGGGCCGCGCACCAGCACCTCGCCGCTCGCCGCGATCTTGACCTCCACGCGCGGCGCCGGAATCCCGACGGCATCGAGCTTCACGTCGCCGTCCGGCTGCAGGCACACGTACGCGCAGGTCTCGGTCGAGCCGTACAGCTGCTTC
>DATJXV010000218.1:0-79964 GCA_035499955.1 Casimicrobiaceae bacterium | reverse complement strand
TGTCGCGCAAGTCCGTGCTTCCCGTGTTCGAGGAGCTGAACGGCCTCCTGTTCTATCCCGTGCAGTACGAAGGCGAGGAGCTGTCGAAGAATGTCTTCTACACGGGCGCCGCGCCGAATCAGCAGGCCATTCCCGCGGTCGAGTACCTCATGAGCAAGGAAGGCGGCGGCGCCAAGCGCTGGGTCCTCCTCGGAACCGACTATGTCTACCCACGCACGACGAACAAGATCCTCCGCGCATTCCTCAAGTCGAAAGGCGTCGATGACAAGGATATCGACGAGAAGTACACGCCGTTCGGTCACTCGGATTACCAGACGATCGTCGCCGACATCAAGAAGTTTGCGGCAGGCGGCAAGACGGCCGTGGTTTCCACGATCAACGGGGATTCGAACGTTCCCTTCTACAAGGAGCTCGGCAACCAGGGACTGAAGGCGACCGACGTGCCGGTGGTGGCGTTCTCGGTCGGCGAGGAAGAGCTGCGCGGAGTCGATACCAATCCCCTCGTGGGCCACCTCGCGGCGTGGAATTACTTCATGACGCTGAAGAATCCGTCCAACGACGCGTTCAAGAAGCAATGGGCCGCATACGCCAAGGCCAAGAAGCTGCCGGGCGCCGACAAGCCGCTCACCAACGACCCGATGGAAGCCGCCTACATCGGCATCCATATGTGGGCGCAGGCCGTCGAGAAGGCGAAGTCGACCGATACCGACAAGGTCGTCGCCGCCATGGCGGGGCAGAAGTTCCAGGCACCGGACGGCTTCGACATCAAGATGGACGAGAAGAACCACCATCTGTGGAAGCCCGTGTTCATCGGAGAAGTGCAGAAGGACGGGCAATTCAACGTCGTGTGGAAGACGAAGGGCCCGATCCGCGCGCAGCCGTGGAGCCAGTACATCGCCGGCAACGAGACCAAGAAGGACGAGCCGGAAAAGAAGTAAGACGTCCGAAAAAAGGGTGGACAGCCCGCCGGCGCGGGGGAGGCAAGACAGTGGCGCGAGTCAGCTGCCCAGCCTCCGAAGCGCCGGTTTTTTTCGAGCCATTCCCATGCCCCGTGAAGGTATTCGCGCCGTGCGCCTGTTAGTCGCGTTGTGCATCCTCTTGGCCGCCCGCCTCGCAGCGGCGGCGCTTCCTGCCGACGTGGTGCACGACTTGGCCTTCGGCGAGGGCGACGATCGCGCGAAGGCGATCGGCGCGCTCGTGGCGGGCGGCGACGCTGCCGCGCTCCCGCTCCTGCAGGCGATGATCGACGGCGACGTGCAGACGGTCGGCGACAAGACCGTGCTGATCGTCAAGGACGGGAAGGCGGTCGACGCGGTGACGGGCCAGGCGGTGACCCCACTCCCCGAAAGTCGCGACGACGTGGTCGTCAACAACCGCCTGCGCAAGACGCTCGGCGGCGCGATCGCCTCGTTCAGGCTCTCCTCGCCCGATCGCGCGGTGCGGCTCGCCGCGGCGAAGGAGCTGTCGAGCAACGCCGACGAGGACGCCGTGCCGGCGATCTCCGCGGCGCTCGCCAAGGAATCCGATCCCGAGATCAAGGGGCTGCTCACGCTGACACAGGCCTCGGTGCAGCTCGCGAGCACCGACCGCGCCACCCGCCTCGCCGCGATCCGCGAGCTCGCGCAGAGCGACACCGGCGCCACCAGGACGCTGCTGCTCGCGATCCTCGAGAAGAAGGACGGCAAGTTCGTCGAAACGGACGAGGAGCTGCGCGCCGAGGCGCAGCGCTCGCTTTCCGCGGTCGAAGGCCGCCTCGTCAAGGGCGACATCGCCGCGCGCGTGTTCAGCGGCATTTCGCTCGGCACCATCCTCCTGCTGGCCGCGCTCGGCCTCGCGATCACGTACGGCCTCATGGGCGTGATCAACATGGCGCACGGCGAGCTCATCATGATCGGCGCCTACGCGACCTATGTCGTGCAGAACCTGTTCCGGCAATACGCACCGGGCGCGTTCGACTGGTACCTGCCGGCGGCGGTGCCGGTGGCTTTCGCGGTCAGCGGCCTGGTCGGCGTCGCGCTCGAGCGCACGGTCATCCGCCACCTGTACGGGAGGCCGCTCGAGACGCTGCTTGCCACCTGGGGCCTGAGCCTCATCCTCATCCAGACCGTGCGCACGATCTTCGGCGCGCAGAACGTGCAGGTCGAGAACGCGTCCTGGATGTCGGGTGGCATCGAGATCATGACCAACGTCGTACTGCCGTGGAGCCGCGTCGTCATCATCGCGTTCGCGGCGTTCGTGCTGCTGCTCGTCTACGTCCTGCTCACGCGGACCCGCCTCGGCCTTTTCGTGCGCGCCGTGACGCAGAACCGGCAGATGGCGAGCGCGCTCGGCGTGCGCACTCCGAAGGTGGACATGCTCGCGTTCGGGCTGGGCTCGGGCATCGCGGGGCTCGCCGGCTGCGCGCTCTCGCAGATCGGCAACGTCGGTCCGGACCTGGGCCAGAGCTACATCGTCGACTCCTTCATGGTCGTCGTGCTGGGCGGCGTCGGCCCGCTCGCGGGCACCGTTTATGCGGCGCTCGGACTCGGCATCGCCAACAAGTTCCTCGAAGCGTGGCAGGGCGCGGTGCTCGCCAAGATCGCCGTCCTCGTCTTCATCATCATCTTCATCCAGAAGCGGCCGCAGGGACTGTTCGCGCTGAAGGGCAGGACCGTTGAGGCCTAGCTCGCTCGTGAAGACGATGACGCCGGCCTTCGTTCCCGTGCGCGGCCCCTTCGGCGCCGGCGCCTTGCCGCGCTTGTGGTCGGGCCGCGCGTGGGCGTTCATGGGCGCCGCGGCGATCGTGCTCTTCGTTCTCGTGCCCGTGTGCAACTTGGCGGTGCCCGCCGGCAACGTCTTCCACGTGTCCGACTACACTGTGGCGCTGGTCGGCAAGATCATGTGCTACGCGATCGTCGCGCTGGCGATGGACCTGATCTGGGGCTATACGGGCATCCTGTCGCTCGGCCACGGTCTGTTCTTCGCGCTCGGCGGCTACGCGATGGGCATGTACCTGATGCGCTCGATCGGCCACGAGGGCGTGTACCAGAGCGACCTGCCGGACTTCATGGTGTTCCTCGACTGGAAGGCCTACCCGTGGTACTGGACGTTCACCGAGCACTTCTGGTACTGCGCGCTGCTCGTCGTCCTCGTGCCCGGCGTGCTCGCTTTCGTGTTCGGCTTCTTCGCCTTCCGCTCGCGCATCAAGGGCGTGTATTTCTCCATCATCACGCAAGCGCTGACGTACGCCTTCATGCTGCTGTTCTTCCGCAACAACACCGGCTTCGGCGGCAACAACGGCTTCACCGACTTCAAGCGCATCCTGGGCTTCACGATCGCCGCGCCGCAGACCCGCGTCGCGCTGTTCATGCTGACCGGCGCGGCGCTGATCGGCTTCCTGTTCCTCGGCCGCGCGATCGTGTCGTCCAAGCTCGGCCGCGTCCTGACCGCGATCCGCGACGCCGAGACGCGCGTCATGTTCTCGGGCTACGACCCCGTCTATTTCAAGCTCTTCATATGGACGCTGTCGGCCGTGATCTGCGGCATCGCGGGCGCGCTGTACGTGCCGCAGGTCGGCATCATCAACCCCAGCGAGATGTCGCCGGCCAATTCGATCGAGATCGCGATCTGGACGGCGGTGGGCGGCCGCGGCACGCTGATCGGACCGGTCATCGGCGCCGTGACCGTCAACTTGGGCAAGAGCTGGTTCACGCAGGCGCTGCCCGAGTATTGGCTGTACGTGCTCGGCCTGCTGTTCATCCTCGTCACGCTCTACCTCCCTCGCGGCATCGCGGGCCTATGGCTGCGGAGGCCTTCATGATGAACCTCGCGGTGTACGCCGAGCAGCAGGCGGCGAAGAAGGAACCGATCACATCGAAGTCGACCGGCATCAGCGACGGCCGCGTCCTGACACCCGGCGTCGACACGAGCCACGGCGGCATCCTGTACCTCGACTCGGTCTCGGTAAGCTTCGACGGCTTCAAGGCGCTCAACGACCTGACGCTCGTGGTCGACGCCGGCGAGCTTCGCTGCGTCATAGGGCCGAACGGTGCGGGCAAGACGACGATGATGGACGTCATCACCGGCAAGACGCGCCCCGATTCGGGCACCGCCTTCTTCGGCCAGACCATCGACCTCACGCGCCTGTCGGAGCCCGAGATCGCCGACATCGGCATCGGACGCAAATTCCAGAAGCCGACGGTGTTCACCGATCACACGGTCTTCGAGAACCTGGAGCTCGCGCGCAAGGCGGACAAGCACGTGTGGCCCACGCTCACGGCCAAGCTCGACTCGACCGCCCGCGACCGCATCGCCGCGATCCTCGACACGATCCACCTGGCGGCGGAGTCGAAGCGGCCCGCGGGCCTGCTCTCTCACGGCCAGAAGCAATGGCTCGAGATCGGCATGCTGCTGATGCAGGAGCCGCAGCTCCTGCTCCTCGACGAGCCCGTCGCCGGCATGACCGACGACGAGACGATGCGCAGCGCCGAGCTGTTCGAATCGCTCGCGGGCGACTACACGCTGATCGTGGTCGAGCACGACATGGACTTCGTCGCCCGCATCGCCGACCGCGTCACCGTGCTGCACGAGGGCCGCGTGCTGGCCGAAGGGTCGATGCAACACGTGCAGCAGAACGAGGAAGTGATCGAGGTCTTTCTGGGACGCTAGCCGGACACGAAGATGCTCAAGGTCTCGCGACTCAACCAGTACTACGGCGGCAGCCACATCCTGCGCGACGTCTCGTTCGACGTCCCGGCGGGCAAGTGCACGACGCTCCTCGGCCGCAACGGCGTCGGCAAGACCACGCTCCTTCGCGTGCTGATGGGACTCATCCCGGCGCGCTCGGGCGAGATACGCTTCGACGACGCGAGCATCGCGAGCCTGCCGCCGTATGCGCGCGCCAGCATGGGACTTGGCTACGTCCCGCAGGGCCGCGACATCTTCCCGCGTCTCACGGTCCAGGAGAACCTCGAGATGGGGCTCGCCACGCAGAAGCGCGGCGCGGGCATACCGCAGTTCATCTTCGAGATGTTCCCGGTGCTCAAGGAGATGCTGGGCCGGCGCGGCGGCGATCTTTCGGGCGGACAGCAGCAGCAGCTCGCGATCGGCCGCGCGCTCACGCTGCGGCCGAAGCTCCTGATTCTCGACGAGCCGACGGAAGGGATCCAGCCGTCGATCATCAAGGACATCGAGCGCGCGATCCGCAAGCTCACGACCAGCGGCGAGATGGCGATCCTGCTCGTCGAGCAGTACTACGACTTCGCGAAGTCGCTGGCCGATCACTACGTCGTGATGTCGCGCGGCGAGGTCGTCGCACAGGGCGACGGCCCCGACATGGACGCGAACAACGTGCGCGCGCTGCTCGCCGTCTAGGCCGGCGTCACGGACTCCTGCGCGCGGCCATCTCCTCCCCGATCGCCGCGAGCGCGGCGGCATCGAGCGCCGCCCGGGCTTGCGGGAGGAGCGTGTCCTCCTCGCGCGCGATGTGCGCCGCGTACGCGGTGCAGAACGTCTCGACCTCGCGGATCGGCAGGTGCGCGCCGCTTCGCGCGACGATCGCCGACAGGCGCGGCCGCAGGCGCATCCAGCGCGCGCCGAGCTCGACGTGGTCGCGCTCGATTGACGCGCAGAATGCGGCCATCTTGGGGCGCGCCGCGACGAGGCGGGGCAGGAGGCTCGCCTCCTCGTCGGCATGATGGTTGGGCGCCGCGGCGTCGAAGTAGCGCAGGATCGCGGCCGCGGCGGCTCGCGCGTCGTCGTCGGCGTGATGCACGGGCAGGTGCTTGCGCAGCCTCACCAGGGTCGCGAGCTGGCGCTCCATGCGGCGATGGCACGCACGCAGCACACCGAGCGGGTCGTCGAAGCCCGGCGCCGGGCTTCCGAGGAGGGGATCGGCAGCCATCCTAGCCGCGGTCCTCGGGCGCCTGGAGAACCCGAAGCTCGCTGCGCAACTCGGCGAGCTCAGCGCGCAGCGCGCGGACCTCCTTGTGCAGCTCGATGGTGAGGCGCAGCTCCTCGGCGTCGAGCAGCTGCCCGATCTGCCCGCGCAGCGCGACGATGTCCTGCTGCAGCGAATCGCGCATGCGCGCCTCCTCGCCGCCGATGAAGAACGTGACCACGTGCGCCGTGAAGATCGTCATCATCGCGACGCCGACCAGCACCGTGAGCACGGCGAGAATGCGCGTCGCGCCGGTGGTAGGGTACATGTCCCCGTAGCCGACGGTCGAGCCCGTGACGAACGCGAGCCACAGCCCGTCGCCGAACGAGCGGATGGCCGGGTCGAGCCAGTAGAAGAGCGCGCCCAGCGTCAGCATGGTCATCACGGCGATGCCGAGCAGCATCGGCGCGCCGCGCCGCGTGAACAGGATGCGGAACTGGGTGGCCGTCCTCACGATCACGAGGATTGCCACCGCCGCGCGCATCGCGCGGACGATCGCGATCCAATCGGTCGCGGCGCCGAGCGCGGCGGCGGCGGTGCCTGCGATGATGACGACGTTGAGCCAGTTCTCGAGCAGGTAGCGGAACGGGAAGCTCGACACGACGAGCATCCACGCGAGCTCGGCGACGAATGCCGCCAGGATGACGAAGTCGAGGACCGACGCGATGCGATGCCACACCGGGTCGAGGTCGGAGGTGGCGAGCAGATACGCCGGCACCGCCATCAGCGCCACGGCGACCATCACCCAGTGCAGCCGGGCCTCCCAGCGATGGGCGGCGTCGTTGTCGTCGGCGGGAACGCCGCCTAATCCGATCCAGACGAGGGGACTGTGCGTCATGGCGTGGCGCGATGATGCGCGGCGGAGCGCGGAGGCGTCAATCGTCCCCGCGCTTGCGCGCCACGAGCGTGAAGAACTGCGCCCCGCCGCCGGCGGGGCGCGTGCCGTAGTCCCACGCTTCGTCGACGACGGCGAGACCCGCGCCGGCCACCGCATCGCGAAGCTCGGCAGGTGAATACGGACGGATGGTCTCGGCCGCCTCGATCGTCTCCACGACTCGGCCTCCGCTCGCGATGAGCTCGTAGCGGCGCTCGATGCGGTTGGTGCCGTCGACCTGCGGCGCGATTCGCTTGCTGCGCGCAAGCATGAGCGCGCCGAACGGCCGCCGGTAGTCGGGCGAAAATTCGCCGGTCGCGACGACGGGCTGCGGCACGAAGGCGTCGACGACCAGCACACCGCGCGGCGCGAGCAGCGAGCGTGCGCCGGCGAGCAGGGCCGTGAGGTCGGCGCGCGCCGTCATGTACGTCACGAGCGAATACGGACAGAGGATCGCTGCGAACCCGGGGCGCAGCGGAAGGCGGCGCGCGTCGGCGCGGGCGGCGCGCAGCGGCAGCGCCTTCGCACGTGCCTTGCGCGCGAGCTCGGCGAGCATCGGCGCGGACGCGTCGACGCCGTAAGCGTCGAGCCCCTGCGCGAGAAGAGGCAGCAGGATCCTGCCGTTGCCGCAGCCGAGCTCGAGCACGGACCCTCGCTCGCGCGCGCAGCGGTGCGCATAGAACGCGACGTCGTCGAAGCGCATGCTCTGCCCCATGTCGACGTCGTAGAAGCGGGCGATGCGGTCGTAGGTTCCGGCCATTTCAGATTTTCAGCGCAGGAGCTGCTCGAAGAGCGCCTGCTGGCGCGCCACCGAATGATGCCAGTCGTAGGAGTCGAGCCCTGCGGGGTCGCGGGCTTCGAGACGATGCCGGCGGGCGTCGTCGCGCAGGAGCTCGACGATCGGCGCGGCCATGTCGGCGACGTCGCGAACCGTGACGAGCCCGGCCGGCGCCGCGGCGGCGAAGCCGCGCGCCCCGTCCTGCGTGGTGACGCACACGCGGCCCGCCGCCAGCGTCTCGACGAGCTTCAGCGCGGAGCCCCGGATACCGGAGAGCGGGTTGACCGCGAGCGTGCACGCTTCGAGCAGAGCCGGCACGTCGTCGCGGTGTCCGAGCACTTCCACGTCCGTCTGCGCGAACAGGGGCTCGTCTCGCAGCGCGCCCGCGGCCTCGTCGCCGCCCAGGATCGTAAGCGTGGCCTCGGGCACGGCAGCTCGCACCGCAGGCCACGCTTCTCGCAGGAACTTGGCGATGCCGTCGCGGTTCGGCCGGTAGCGGAACGGGCCGACGAACAGCAGGTGCCCCGGGCGCGAGGGCCGATATTCGCGCCCGTGGACCTGTGCTCCGTTGGGCACGCAGACCACCCGCGGATGCGCGACGAGCGCGCGATCCTCCTCGGAACAGACGACCACCGCGTCGTACGCGGCGAGGTCGGCGGCGAATCGACGCGCGTCCTCCTCGCCGGCGAAGTCCGCGGGTCCGTAGGCGTCGTGCAGGTCGAGGACCCAGCGCGGCCG
This sequence comes from Casimicrobiaceae bacterium, assembly GCA_035499955.1. Lineage (GTDB taxonomy): Bacteria > Pseudomonadota > Gammaproteobacteria > Burkholderiales > Casimicrobiaceae > VBCG01. The sequence continues at coordinate 71,657 of DATJXV010000218.1, read as the reverse complement.
CGGCGCGCGCTCCCGCACGAGCGGCGCGAGCTCGGCGTGCTCGACGACGACGACGTGCGGATCCAGCTCGCGGATCGCGTCGAGGGTCGCGTCGACCAGCGCAGGGTGGCAATGCGCGCGCGTGCGGGTCGGGAGTTCGCCGCCGGCCGCCGCCGGGGCCGCGTCGTCGCGCTGCACGAGGCGCACGTCGGCGAGGCCGTCGAAGTCGGCGAAGCTTCGGGCGTCGTAAAGCGAGGCTTCGTCGCTCAGGAGAGCCACGGCATACGCGTCCTTGTGACCGCGCAGCAATTCGGCGACGCGGCGCGCGCCCCCGTGCCGCGGCGGGAACGCCGCGAACGGCGTCACGAACAGGATGCGCGGGCGCTTCGGCGCACCCAGCGTGAAGCTGTATGACGACGAAAGGCGCACCGCGCCTCGTGCCGCGACGGTCCGCGGCGGCGGCCGCGGCTGCGGCGACCGGCTGCGCGCGACACGCTGCCGGAATACGGACGCCGCCTGCCCGAGACGCGCGAGGTCGCGCTGGCTTGCGTAAGGGAGCTCGCACACGCGCGCGAGCAGCCACGACGCCGGCGCGCCGCTCGCCGCATGGCGCAGGTCGAAGAGCAGCCGGTTGCGCTCGACGATGCGCGCGAGCTCGGTCGCCGCGTAGAAGCGGGCTGTGGTGGCGCGATGCCGGTGCGCAACCTGTGAATCCGTGCAGAACAGTACGTCGAACCCGTCGCGCCACGCGCGAACGCTCCACTCGACATCCTCCCAGTAGAACGGATCGTAGGCGCGGCTCGCGGGCAGGTAGCGCGCGAGGAGTTCCGAGCGAAACAGTGCCGCGCCGCCGCTTGCGCAAAGATGCGGCGCGACTTCCGGCGGCGGCGGCGCGTGATACAAATGAACGCCGTTGCGGTCGGTGTACCAGTCCGTGAAGCCCGTCTCCTCGCGCCGGCCCGACGCGCTGCGCTGGGCGATCTGCGAGCCGATCGCGAACACGCGCTCGCCTCGCAGCGGCAGCAGCGCGGCGAGCGCGCGCGCGTCCAGCGTCATGTCGTTGTTCATGAGGTACGTGGCGCCGAACCGCACGTGCGCAAGTCCGCGCTCGACGGCCTCGGCGAATCCGAGCGGCGGCCCGCTGTGCACCCATTCGACGGCGGGAAACTGCGCCTTGACGCCGTCGTACGTCGAGGCCGCGGCGCCGTTGGCGATCACGACGACTTGCGACGGCTCCGCAACCCCGCGCAGGGCGACGGCAAGCGAGGCGAGCGCTTCCGCCAGCATCGCCGGAGCATCGCGCTCCGGAACGACCACCGAGATGCCCTCGCGCCATGGACCCGGCGAAGGCGCCTGCCTCGCGGTAGCGAGCGGCGCGATCAGGTCAGCAAGTCGGACCGCGGCGTAGAGCGGCGAAAGGCGGAGGCGCTGGCGCCAGCTCGTTCCCCACACGAGCCAGAGCCTAAACTATCAGCGGATCGTCCCGCCACCAGGGGTCGTCGCCGCGTCCCGGGTTGACGAAGGCGAGGGCCTGATCGGCGAACATCGTCGCCCAAACGTTCGCCTGCGCACGCGACGTGCTGCGGGCGAAGGCCACGCCGCCGTTCGGCCGGATCTGGCGCGTGATCGCCTGGCGAAGACGCGCGAGCGCGACGCGATCGGGGGGCTGCTGCGGCCGGTGCGCGGCGAGCAAGTAGCCTACGCGCAGCGCCTGCGCCATGACGTCGACACGCGCCGGACCGTGCCCGGCGGCCATGCCGAGGGCTTCCGGGAGGTAGCCGTCGTGGCCCGCGTGCGCGAGCAGGATGTCGAACTGCGCCGATACCGACGGCAGCGCGTCGGCAAAGCGCGGGTGACGCGGCAGGCTCAGCACACCCTCGAACGCATACAGGAGGGGATGCGCTTCACGATGTGGCTCGCGCGCGAGCTTGTCGAGGCTCGCGTCGAGCGTTCGCTCGGCGGCGCGCGCAAGGACGTCCGGCAGGCGCAGCGTTGCGTGCGCGCGCAGGATGCCCGCGGCGGCCTTGGCGAGGAAGGGGCCGCGGCGCGTGGACCAGCGATCGGGGAGCGCGTGGTCTTGCGTGCGCGCTACGCAGGCAACGAAGGCGCCGTCGTCGGCGACCATCGGTGCAAGCGCGCGCGCCACGCCGCCGACGACACAGGCGTCCGCGTCGATGAGGCGTGCGTGCGCCGCGGCGCCGATCCCGCGAAGCACCATCGCGAGATCGAAGCAGAACGTGGCATGGTTGCGCCAGTCGTCGCTCGTGCCGTCCAGATGTACGCGCGTCGGCGGGCCCGGCATCGCGAGCCATTGCCGCAGCCACTGCTGGACGGCGCTCGCGCGCTCGGCGAGGTTCGCGGTGTGGCCGTAGCGCGCGGCGCGCCACGCGAGCCACTGCAGATAGTAGCCTGCGATCTCGGGATAGACGTACGACGCCGCGCCCGACACCGACACGCACCCGGCGATCGCGCCGGCATGCGCGCCGGCACGACACTGCGCGGCGTTGAAGAGCCAGGATGCGAGCGGGCCGACGGGCTGCGCATCTTGCGCAGCGGGCGTGGCGAGCGTGGGAGACGCGCCCGTCATGCCGCGGCCGCGTCCGCCAGCGCCGATTCCAGCACGTCGACGATGCGCGCCGCGGCGGCGCCGTCGCCGAACGGCGCCGTGCGGTCGAACGGCACCGCGGCCCGGCGCGGCGCGGCCAGCATCGCGAGGGCTTCGCGCACGATGGCGGCGCGCTCGACTGCGACGATGCGCACGAATCCGGTGGCCACACCCTCCGGGCGCTCCGTGCACGACCGCGGCACGAGCAGCGGGACGCCCAGGTGCGGTGCCTCCTCCTGTATGCCGCCCGAATCGCTGATCACGAGCGCGGCGCGCGCCGTGGCGGTGATGAAGTCGCGATAGCCCAGCGGTGCGACCAGGGTGAACTGCGCGTGTCCGCTCAACCGCTTGCGCAGCCTCGGCGCGATGCGCGGATTGGGATGCACGGGGACCAGCATGTGCACGTCGGGTCGCTCCTGCGCGAGATCGATGAGCGCGTCGCAGACGACGTCCGCCTTGCTGTCCCAATTCTCGCGGCGGTGCAGGGTCACCAGGATCTGGCGGTGCCGGCTTGGCGACGGCGCGACGGGATGCTGCGCGAGGAGCGTGCGCAGGCTGTCGATGCCGGTGTTGCCGACTTGGTAGATGCGGTCCCGCGGCGTGCCTTCGGCAAGGAGGTTGAAATACGCCGAATCGCACGGCGCGAAGTGGAACTGCGCGTGGCGCGCGATCCGCCGCCTGAACCACTCCTCGGGAAACGGGTCGGACGCGGAGGGCGCGCGCAGGCCCGCCTCGACGTGAACCACGGGGTATCCGCAATCGGCGCCGGCGCGCGCGCCAGCATAGGCCGTCAGGGTATCGCCCTGCACGACGACCAGCGAGGGCCTTACCCTCTCGAAGACATCCCCCAAGCGCCCGGCGAGCCCGCGGCTCGCGGCGAGGAGGTTTGCGGCCGGGGGAAGGGTCGGCAGCTCGACGTCGCATTTGACGCGGAATTCGGCGAAGGTCTGACGAACGGCCTCCACGTGCTGGCCGCTGTTGACCACGATGCCGCCGAAAGCGCGGCGGTGCGCCAGTTCACGGACCACCGGGGCGAGCTTGATGCACTCCGGCCGCGTCCCGGCCACGATCAGGATGTCGTGCCGCGCCGCGCGCGCAAGCGCCGCGCGCGCAAGCGACGGCGGCTCCGTCGGCGTAGCGGATGGTCCTTCGAACAGCACGATCCCCCCCGAAGAGAACGTTTGTGGCTGCCGACTGACGTCGGTCTGTCTGCGGTGGCAGCGCGCCGGCGGATCCTCGTGGGCGAATTTCCGGAAGAGCGGGAAGCGCCGGCGGATCCGACTGTAACAAGTTGTTTCCGGGGCCACAAGGCCTTTGGTCCAGTCGGGAGGCTGCGGGCGCGGAAGTGTCGCGCGGACCCACATTCCGCCCCGGAAAGGGCGCGGCTGGGGACTACAAGCTGTGAAATATTCGGCCTGAAAGCGCTACGCTGCGATGCGAGCGCCAAAACCGGCGGCCGAAACGTGGGTGGGCCCGGCTGGATTCGAACCAGCGACCAAGGGATTATGAGTCCCCTGCTCTAACCGTCTGAGCTACGGGCCCGCCGCTAGACTTTCCGCCACGTCGGTTGCCGGCCGCAGCCTTCGCGGGCGGCGATTATAGCGGAGGCCGGAGCGGACGCACCGGTGCAAAACGCCTGTAAGCGCGGGCTGCTAAACTCGGCCATTCCCCTGGAAACCGGAACGTGCAGCACGCCCTGGCCCCGCTCCTGGTGCCGCGATCCGTGGCCCTCGTCGGAGCCTCCGAGCGGCCCGAGTCCCTTGGCCGCATCGTCCTCGAGAACATCGTGGACGGCGGCTTCAAGGGAACCATCCACGCCGTCAATCCGAAGCACCGGCAGGTGCTCGGGCGCGAATCGCATCCCTCGCTCGCGGCGCTGACGGAGCCGGTGGACCTCGCCGTGATCGTCGCGCCGGCCCCGGCCATCGCCGGGATCCTCGACAAGTCGGGAGGGCGCGTGCGCACGGCGGTGCTGCTCTCCTTCGCGCACGGCGACGTGACGGCGGCCCGGGCGTGGGAGCGCGCGGTGCTCGACAGCGCGCGCCGGCAGAAAATCCGCCTGCTGGGTCCTGGCGCCTTCGGCGTAGTGCGAACGGACATCGGGCTCAATGCCACGTTCTGCGCGCCGCGCGCAAGGCCGGGGCGGCTCGCGCTCCTCGCCCAATCGGGAGCCGTCTGCACGGCGATGCTCGATTTCGCCGGCTCGCACGAGATCGGCTTCTCGACCGTGGTCTCGGTCGGCGCCGCGCTCGACGTCGGCTTCGGCGAGCTCCTCGAGGCGCTGGTCCACGATCCGGGGACCGACGGCATCCTGCTGTACGTCGAGACCGTGGGGGACGCCCGAGCGTTCATGTCCGCCCTGCGCCAGGCCGCGCGCACGAAGCCGGTCGTCGTCCTGAAGGCCGGGCTTTCGCGCGAGCGTGTGCCCGCGCTCGACGCGCTCGGCGAGCCGTCGCTCGCGCCGGATGTGGTGTTCGACGCCGCGCTCGAGCGTGCCGGCACCGTGCGCGTGCGCACGTATACGCAGCTGTTCGCCGCCGCGCGCATCCTCGCGCTCGGACGCATCCCGCGCGGCGATCGCCTCGCCATCGTGTCGAACGGCCGCGGCCCGGGCCTGCTCGCCGCCGACGTCGCGGTGGCCGACGGCGTCCCGCTCGCCCAATTCGGCCCCGACACCACGCGTGCGCTCGACGCGCTCCTGCCGGCCGAGATGGCGCGCTCGAATCCGGTCGATGTGCGCGGCGATGCGCCGCCGTCGCGCTTTGCCGACGCGGTGGCGACCGTGCTCGCCGACCCCGCCGTGGACGCCGTCCTCGCGGTGCACGTGCCGCGGCCGGTCATCGACGCCCTGGAGGCGGCGCAGGCCGTCGCCGCGATCGCCCGCGATGCAAGCAAGCCGGTGTTGGGCGCGTGGCTCGGCGCGATCGATCGCCCGCCGGTGCGGCAGGCGCTCGACGCCGGCGGTGTCGCGAACTTCTACACGCCGGAAAACGCGGTCGACGCCTTCTCGTTCCTCGCGGCCTACCGGCGCAACCAGGAGTGGCTGCTGGAGGTTCCGTCGTCGCATCCCGATCCCGATCCCCCGGATCTCGCCGCCGCCGAGAAGATTCGCGTGAGGCTCAAGAACGAAGGGCCGCTCTCCTGCGCGCAGACGCACCGCCTCCTCGCCGCGTTCGGCATCGATGCCGCGCCGCTCATCGAGGTGGAGACGCTTTCGCAGGCGCAGGCCGCGGCGCGCGAGCTGCATTATCCGGTGACACTCGCGCTGGGGGACGAGTCCGTCGAGCGCACGGGCATAGCGCAGGGCCGGGCGCTCGCGCGCGCGTGGCGCGAAGTGTCGGACATCGCCCCGCGCGGCAGCAGGATCGTGGTGCAGCACGCGGCGCCCGGAGGCTCAGCCGGTGCTTGTGCGATCACGCTGACGACTGACCCGGTGTTCGGACCGGTCATCGCCGCGGGGGCGAGCGTGCGCGGCGTAGCGTCGTCGCGCGCGCGCACGGCGATGTTGCCCCCGCTCAACCGCAGGCTCGCCCTGGACCTGCTCGCCGCCGCAGGCATCGCGCCGAACCAGGCGCTGGTACGCCTCCTGTTGCAGGTCTCGGCGCTCGCGTGCGCGCTGCCCTGGGTGCGTTCGCTCGCGCTCGATCCCGTGACGCTCGGCGGCAGGGGCGTGCAGATCGCGGGTGCGCGTGCGCTCGTCGAACCGGGCCGCAAGCCGATGCCGGGGTACCGCCACATGGCGATCCATCCGTACCCTGTCGAGCTCGAGGGGCAGCTTAGGCTGCGCGACGGCACGGTGCTCGGCTTGCGCCCGGTCAGGCCCGAGGACGCGGAGCTCGAGCGGCGCTTCGTGAACGGCCTCTCCGACGAGACCAAGTACTACCGCTTCTTCTATCGTCTGCACGAGCTTACCCCGGCGATGATCGGCCGCTTCACGCAGGTCGACTACGACCGCGAGCTCGCGCTCCTCGCCCTCGCGCCCGACCCGGCTTCGCCCGGCGGAACCGCCATCGTGGGCGTGGCGCGCTACATCGCGAACCTCGACCACGAGAGCGCCGAGTTCGCGGTCGTCGTCGCCGATGCCTGGCACAAGCGCGGCGTCGCCACCGCGCTCATGAAGGCGCTGATCACGCGGGCGAAGGAGAAGGGTTTTCGGACGCTGGCCGGGGTCGTGCTGCGCTCGAATCCGACCATGCTGCGCTTTTGCGAAAGCCTGGGCTTCACCCTGCGCGACGACCCGGAAGATCCGGAGCAGGTCGAAGCCGTGCTGGCGCTCGCTTGAAGATTCGATCCGGAGGCGCTCGCGCATGAAGATCCTGTTCCCCACCGACGGCTCCGAAGCGGCGAGCGCGGCCCTGCGCAGCCTTCTGCCGCGCCTTGCGTGGTTCGCCACGGCGCCGCAGCTTGCGCTCGTCAACGTGCATCCGGCGCTGCCCTACGCACGCGCGGTCGCGTGGGCGGGCAAGGAAGCGGTGCACCGCTACTACGACGAGGAGGGCGCCGCCGCCATTGCGCCGGCGGAGGCGGTCCTCGCGCAGGGGCGGGTGGCCTTCGAGCGCGTGCTGCGCATCGGCGAGGCGGCCCACGAGATCGTGCGCTTCGCCGACGAATGGCACGCAGACCTGATCGCCATGGGGCGCCACGGCCACTCCGCGCTGCGCGTGATGGTCATGGGTTCGGTGACGCAGAAGGTGATCGCCACGAGCCCGGTGCCGGTGCTGCTGGTCGAGTAGGCGCGACGGCGGGGGAATACAATTTCGGCGGAAGTGTTTCCGCGCGTTAAGCGCCGGCAGCAAGAAGGGCGCGCGCAACGTCGACCTACTGCGGAGGAACCAGAATGAACAAGACATCGATCGTGTTCGCCGTCGGCGCGCTGCTTTCGATGGTCGCCGCCGCGCAGCCATCGAACATGAGCTTCTTCATCACGAGCGCGAACCCCGGCAAGGGCGCGGATTTCGGCGGCCTCGACGGCGCCGACAAGCATTGCCAAACGCTGGCCGCCGCCGCGGGGGCGGGCGGTAAGACCTGGCATGCCTACCTCAGCACGCAGGCTATGGGCGGAGCGCCGGCGGTCAACGCCAAGGACCGCATCGGCAAAGGACCTTGGCAGAACGCGAAAGGTGTGGTGATCGCGAAGGACGTCGCGGAGCTCCATGGCGCGAACAACCTCAACAAGCAGACGGCGCTTACCGAGAAGGGGGACATGGTCAAGGGACGCGGCGACACGCCGAACGAGCACGACATCCTGACCGGAACGCAGCCGGACGGGACGGCGTTCACGCCCGGCGACGACAAGACGTGCGGCAACTGGACGAAGGGCGGCGAGGGCTCGGCCATCGTCGGTCACTTCGACCGCACCGGCACGTCTCCGCCGCCGTCGGACGTATCGTGGAACTCGTCGCACCCGACCCGCGGCTGCAGCATCGAGCTGTTGCGTCCCACCGGCGGTGCGGGCTACCTCTACTGCTTCGCCACGAACTAGGCGTCCGACCCTTCCTCGTCGGCCTCGCGGCGCTCGCGCTCGCGCACGCGCACGACGTGCACGCTGCACGACGCGCCCGCGGTCACCTCGGAGGCCACCGATCGCCACCAGGCGAGCCGGCGCTCGCCCGGCGCGGGCGCGCCCAGGATGATGAGGTCGACGTGATTCGCATTGGCGAGCCCGAGGATCGTCGCGGCCGGACTGGCCGACTCGACGACGTGCAGCGAGGTGCGCGACGGCGGTAGCCTGAGCGGAGCGATCCAAGCGCGCAGCCGGTTGCGGTGCATGAGGTGCTTGCCGGATGCGGTGTCGGCAAGTCGCTCGCCCTCGCCGAGCGGCGCGGCGCGGATCGCGGAGACGAGCAGCAAGCGGTACTCCGCGTACATCGCGACGATCGCGGCCGCGGCGCGCTGCAGCGCCGGGTGCCGCTCGTCGTCGGGATGCTCGGTGTCGACCGCGATCAGGATCACGGGCGACGACGACGTGATCGACGATGTCGCGCCGCTCGCGGTGGTCGAGCGACGCGCGCGCCACCAGCTGCGCATCTGGCGAGCAAAGCCCGCGCCTTCCGTCCACGTCGAGCGCGCCGTGAGCTCGACCTCGTCAGGATGGCGTAGATCGAACGCGACGTGGGCGGCCGACGGCGATCGCCGGTCCGCGCTCGCCTCGAGGCAATGCAGGATCACCTCCTGTAGCCAGGGCGGCATCGACGGCACGAGCCGGCGGGGAGGCACCGGCAGGCGCCAGAGCCGGTCGCGCATGCCGGCATACGTCGCGGGCTCGCCGAAGGGCGGTTCGCCCGTCGCGAGCTCGTAGAGGAGCACGCCCAGCGCGAACACGTCGCTGCGCGGGTCGCTGCGATTGCCCTGAAGCTGCTCCGGGGAGACGTATGCAGCCGATCCCGCGGCGAACGCCTGCTCCTCGGCGAGGAGGTCGGGGAAGCGCGCGTGGCGCGAGAAGCCGAAGTCGAGCAGCACGGCTTCCATGTCGCCGCGCACGATGCAATTCTCGGGCTTCAGATCGAGGTGGACGACGTGCTGGCGATGGATGTCGTGCACCGCGTCGGCGAGCGCGGCGCCGATACGAACGACGTCGTCCACCGGCAGCGGCGCGGACTGCACGAACGCGGCGAGCCCTACGCCGAGCACCTCTTCCATCACGAGATACGGCCGGAGCGGATCGTCGCCCACCGCGACCAACCGCGGGACATGGGGCCCGGAGAGCTGCGGCAGGATCGCCTGCTCGATCTCGAAGCTCACGACGCCGATCGTCGGCTCGCCGCGACCGACGCCCGGCACCTTCATGAGCAGCGGAAACCCGGGGTCGGCGCCCTGCGGCGGCCTGACGCGGTACAGGTACCCGTTGCCGCCGGCGTGAAGGAGGCCCTCGATCGTAAAGCCGTCGATCGATTCGCCGGGGCGGATTTGCGCGGACATCAGCTCGTCATATGCCCGCTTCGACTCTGTAGGCGAGCGCCTCGGGGAGTCCCGCCTCCCGTATCTTCGCCGCCGCCGCATGATGGTCGTACGGGACGCGGAAGAACGTGATCTCCCGCTTCGCATCGTCGAAGATGGCGTAAGCGGCGGCGGGGTTGCGGTCGCGCGGCTGTCCCACCGACCCCACGATCGCGAGCCATTGCCGCGGGCCCCGGATCGGCACCGGCGTCCCCGGCGTGGGCGTGAACGCGCTCATCCTGCCGCGCGACGTCGCGAAGTACAGCTGCTGGTCGTGCACGTGCCCGCAGAACGTGTAGATCGTGCCCGCCGCCTGCGCGCAGCGCAGCGCCGCCGACGGGCTGTCGACGTAGTCCCAGCGCGCGGGCGTCGCGGCGGAGGCGTGCACGTAGGTTGCGTGTGACCGCTCGACCGTGAGCGGAAGGGCGGCGAGGAACCGCTTGTGCCCGTCGGCGAGCGTGCGGCTCGCCCAATCGAGCGCGGCGCGCGCGTCGTCGTTGAAGTAGCTGTCTAGGTGCTCCATTGCCGCATCGTGGTTGCCCTTGAGCGCGATGCCGCCCTCGGCGGTAAGACGCACCACGGCGTCGACCACCGCCACCGCGTCCGCGCCGTAGCCGACGAAGTCGCCCAGCAGCGCGTAGGCGTCGGCTCTGCGCTCGCGCGCGTGCGCGAGGCAAGCGGTGAACGCCTCCAGGTTGGCATGGATGTCGGACATCAACGCGGTACGCACGGCGGCCGATATTAGCAGCCCGTATCAGGCTGCTAGAATCGCCCGATGGATCCGCAGCGCGGCGAGCGGCGTCTGGCAGCCGTCTTCGCGGCCGACATGGCCGGCTACTGCCGGCTCATGGAAGCCGACGAGGCCGGCACCCTCGCGCGCCTCAAGGCGCATCGCCTGGAGGTGATCGATCCCGCCATCGCGGCGCACCGCGGCCGTCTCATCAAGACGACCGGTGACGGCATGCTGGTCGAGTTCCAGACCGCGATCGACGCGGTCACGTGCGCGTTGGACATCCAGCGCAAGATGGCGCTGCGCAATGCCGACGTCGCGCCCGAACAGAGCGTGCAGTTCCGCATCGGCATCAACGTCGGCGACATCCTCTTCGAGGACGGCGACATCTTCGGCGACGGCGTCAACGTCGCGGCGCGCATCGAGCCGCTCGCCACCGCAGGCGGCATCTGCATCTCCTCGGCGGTGCGCGACCAGATGGGCGACCGCCTGGGCGTCACTTTCGAGGACCTGGGCGAGCAGGCCGTGAAGAACATCGCGCGCCCGATCCACGTCTTCCGCGTCGGCCTCGACGTCGCGGCTCAGCCGCCGCCGAAAGTGGCCGAGGCGAACCGCGGCGCCCGGACCAAGCCGGCACTCGTCGTGCTGCCGTTCGTCAACATGAGCGGCGATCCCGAGCAGGAACTGTTCGCTGACGGCCTGACCGAGGACATCCTGACCGAGCTGTCGCGCTTTCACGAGCTCACGGTGATCTCGCGCAACTCGGCGTTCGTGTACAAGGGCAAGCCGGTCAAGATCGCCGACATCGCGCGCGAGTTCTGCGTCCAGTACGTCGTCGAAGGCAGCGTACGCAAGGCCGGCGACCGCGTGCGCGTGACGGTGCAACTCATCGACGCCGAGTCCGACCGCCACCTCTGGGCGGAGCGTTACGACCGCAAGATCGAGGACATCTTCGCGATCCAGGACGAGATCACGCGCGCCATCGTCGCCACGCTGCCCGGCAGGATCGAGGCGGCCAGTCGCGAGCGCGCCTCGCGCAAGCCGACGGCGAACATGGCGGCGTACGAGTGCCTGCTCGCGGGCAAGGTGCTGCACCACCGCAGCTCGCGCGAGGACAACCTCGAGGCGCAGCGCCTGCTCGACCGCGCCGTGGCGCTCGATCCCAACTACGCCCACGCGCACGCATGGAAGGCGTGCGTGCTGGGGCAGAGCTGGGTGCACGGCTGGTGCGAGGATCGTGGCGCCACGTGGGACAACGCCGTCGGCGAGCTGTCGACCGCGTTCCGCCTCGACGACAACGACAGCGACGTGCACCGCATCCTCGCCGCGGTGAATCTCCTGCGCGGCGACCACAAGAGCGCGTGGCAGCACCAGGAGCGCGCCCTCGAGCTCAATCCGAACAACGACCTGATCGTCGTCCAGCATGGCGAGATCCTCACCTGGCTCGGCCGCCCGGAGGAGGGCGTGGACTGGATCAAGCAGGCGATGCGCCTGAACCCGTTCCATCCGGAGCGCTTCTGGAGCCACCTCGGACGGGCGCATTACACGGCGCACCAGTACGAGGACGCGGTCGCCGCCTTCGGGAGGCTGTCCAAGCTCGACGTCTCGCAACACGCCTTCCTGGCCGCGGCGCATGCGCAGATGGGTGATGCCGGCGGCGCGGCGGTGCAGGCGGGCAAGGTGCGCGAGCTCGTGCCGGCGTTCTCGGTCGAGCGGCACCTCGCCACGCTGTACTACAAGCAGGATGCGGATCGCGAGCACCTGCGCCAGGGACTGACGAAAGCCGGGCTGCCGCCCTGAGTAGAGTCCTGCGGCTTGACAACGCCTATCCGCGCGGCCCACTGTACGGCACAAATCTCGTCCGCAGGGGGGCGGTATGGCGAAATCCGTAACCAGGGTGAGCGGCGTGCTCGCGGTCGTCGCGGCCGCGCTTGCGCTCGGGTTCGTCCACGGGGCGCGCGCGCAAAGCGGATGGACGTGCTCCGGACTGCAGTCCGCGGTCTGCGCGACCCAGCTCGGCTTCAGCGGCTGCGCGTCCGGCAGCCAGGTTTGCGACGGCAGCGCCGACGCGCTGTCCAATACAGGCTCGGCAACCGGCTGCGTATGCCTCACCGCGTGCACGAGCAGTGCGTCCTGCGGGACCGGCGAGGCCTGCATCCCACAGCTCGGCAGTCACTGCACGGCCAGCTTCGCGTGCAACAGCGACGCCGGATGTCCGGCCGACGCGAAGTGCACGCTGGGCCGCTGCGCGAAGGTGACGAGTTGCTCGAACAACTTCGATTGCACGCAATCGGCCCCCGACTGCGTGCAAGGCAAGTGCACGGTCGTCGGCCCCGGACAGTGCTCCATCGACGCGCAGTGCGGGAGCGACCCGTGCGCCGGTCCGCAGCGCTGCGAGAGCAACCGCTGCGTGGCGACGGCGGCGCGGCCTTGCGCGGGGATGCCCGGCGCGCAGTGCGTCGCCTCCGGCGGCCAGGCGCAATGCATGATCCCCGCGTGCTCGTCGGATGCGCAGTGCACGAATGACCCGTGCGTGGGCCCGGCGCAGCGTTGCAACGTCGGCACCGGACGCTGCGAAGCGCGCGACAAGCCCTGTCAGGGCGAGTTGTGCCAGCGGGTGGCGAATTCGTCCGACCTCGCGGTCTGCATCCCGCCCCGGCCCGAGATCCCCGGCGGCCGCATCGACGTGAGCCCGTTCGATCCCGACGGCTTCGAGATCATCTGGACGACCGATCCCCCGACGCCCCTCCCCGGAGGGCGCGCTTACCTGCTGCGGGTGAACGTGCCCGCGGGCGCGTTGCGCGCGGGCGCGCGACCGGGGAACATGCATGTGACCGTCGGCGCTGCCGATCGCGGCCTGCTGATCGACAATGCGCTCGCCGCACCGGGCAAGGAGGCGAAGTGGACGCGCGACGCGTCCGGCGTCTGGCACGCCTCCGGAGGCAGCATCGCGAGCGCATCGTTGGCGCCGCAGGGGGACCGCCTCCGCTTGGAGGTGCGAGGCCGCATGATCGCCGCCGCGCCCGCGCCCAACGTCGCGAAATCGGCGCTGGCCGCGCAAGTGGCCGTCGACTGGGCGGGGACGAAGCCGTCCGCCGCCGCGACGACGGCGGTCATCGACGACTGCAAGAGCACGCGCGAGGGCGCGCGCTCGAACGTCGTGTGCACGGGCCGTGCGCCGCCGAAGCGGTAGCGCTCGAAGGTACAATGACGCCATGCCCATCTTCGAATACACCTGCCGCGGCTGCGGACACGAGTTCGAGACGCTCGTGCGTTCCGGCTCGGTACCCGAGTGCCCGGGCTGCCGCTCGACCGCGCTGGAGAAGAAGCTCTCCGTGTTCGCGACCGCCAGCGCGGAGTCGGCGCAGCCGGCCGCAGGCCCTTGCGGGACATGCGGCCATCCCGGCGGACCGGGGTCCTGCGCGCTCAACTAGGCTGACCGGAGCCCGATAGCAAAACGCCCCGGAGTCCGGGGCGTTTTGCTTATTCTCCCTCCAGGAAGCTGCGCAGCTTCTCGCTGCGCGACGGATGCCGGAGCTTCCTTAGCGCCTTCGCCTCGATCTGGCGTATGCGCTCGCGCGTGACGTCGAACTGCTTGCCGACCTCCTCCAGCGTGTGGTCGGTGTTCATCTCGATGCCGAAGCGCATGCGCAGCACCTTCGCCTCGCGCGGCGTCAGCGTGTCGAGGATGTCCTTGCAGACGTCGCGCAGGCTCGCGTTCACCGCAGCGTCGGACGGCGCCACCGTCGATTGGTCCTCGATGAAGTCGCCCAGGTGCGAGTCGTCGTCGTCGCCGATCGGCGTCTCCATCGAGATCGGCTCCTTGCTGATCTTCAAGATCTTGCGGATCTTCTCCTCCGGCATCTCCATCTTCTCGGCGAGTGTGGCCGGATCGGGCTCCTGCCCCGTCTCCTGCAGGATCTGCCGCGAGATGCGGTTCATCTTGTTGATGGTCTCGATCATGTGCACCGGGATTCGGATGGTGCGTGCCTGGTCGGCGATCGAGCGCGTGATGGCCTGCCGGATCCACCACGTCGCGTACGTCGAGAACTTGTAGCCGCGGCGGTATTCGAACTTGTCCACGGCCTTCATGAGGCCGATGTTGCCTTCCTGGATGAGATCGAGGAACTGCAGCCCGCGGTTGGTGTACTTCTTGGCGATCGAGATCACGAGGCGCAGGTTCGCCTCGGTCATCTCGCGCTTCGCCTTGCGCGCCTTCGCCTCGCCGGTGGACATCTGCTTGTTGATCTCCTTCAAGTCCTTCAAGGGGATCATCACGCGCACCTGCAGGTCCAGGAGCTTCTGCTGCTGCTCGACGATGGCCTGGCGGTACTTGGCGAGCTGCTCGCTGTAGTTGTGGTGCGCGCCGACCTCGCGGTCGATCCAGCGCAGCGACGTCTCGTTGGTCGGGAACATCTTGATGAAGTCGGGACGCGGCATGCCGCCCTTGTTCACCACGAGGTCCTGGATCTTGCGCTCGATCTGGCGGATGTTGTCGACCTCGGTGCGCACCGTGTCGCACAGGCGCTCGACCTGGCGCGCCGCGAAGCGGATCTGCATGAGCTCGCTGCTGATCTTGCGCTGCAGGTCGAGGTACTTCGGCGACTTGTGGCCTTCCTTCGTGAGCACCGCGAGCATGCGGTTGTAGTGCTTGCGGATCACCCCGAAGTGCTCCATCGCCGCGACCTTCAGGCGCTCGAGGTTCTCGCTCGCGATCGCGCCGGCGTCGGTGTCGTCCTCGTCCTCCTCGTCCGAGTCGGAGGCATCCTCCATCGCCGTCAGCTCCTCGTTGAAGTCCATGAGGCCGTCGACGAGGTCGTCGATCTTGAGCTCGTCCTTGGCGATGCGGTCGGAAAGATCGAGGATCTGCGCGACCGTCATCGGGCACGCGCTGATCGCCATGATCATGTGCTTCAAGCCCTCTTCGATCCGCTTCGCGATCTCGATCTCGCCCTCGCGGGTCAACAGCTCGACGCTGCCCATCTCGCGCATGTACATGCGGACCGGATCGGTGGTACGGCCGAACTCGGAGTCGAGCGTGGACGCCGCCGCCTCGGCTTCCTCCTCCACGTCCTCCGCGGGCACGGTCGCGGGCGCTTCGGCCATGAGCAGCGTGTCGGCGTCCGGGGCCTCGTCGTAAACCTGGATGCCCATGTCGCCGATCATCGAGATCACGCCCTCGATCTGCTCGGCGTCGAGGATGTCGTCGGGCAGGTGGTCGTTGATCTCGGCGTACGTGAGGTAGCCGCGCTCCTTGCCGAGCACGATCAGCGTCTTCAGGCGGCGCTTGCGCGCCTCGACGTCGGCGGGCGTGAGCTCGCGCGGCGTTTCCGCGGCGTGCCTGCCGTTCTTGCCCTTTTTGCTCGCTGCCTCTTCGGCGCGCTTGCCGGCGAGCTTGGCCGCGATCTCGCTGGCTGTCGGCTTGTGCGGCACCGCGCCGCTGGCGACCGGCGTCTTGACCGGCGCGACCGGCTTCGCGGCGACGGCCTGCTTGCCGTTGACGGGCTTGGCGGCCGGCTTGACCGGCTTCGGCGCGAGCTTGGGCGCCGGCTTGGCCTTGGGCAGGGGCTTCTTCGCGGCCGGCCTCGTCTTGGCGGCAACCTTCTTCACCGACTTGGGCGCGCCCTTACGCGCGGCGGGCTTGGCGGCTGCCGGGCGGATCGGCTTTTTCCCCGCCTTCGCCGTCTTGCGCGTGGTCGCTCCCGGCTTGGCCTTCGGGCGGGCCTTCGGCTTGGTCTTGCGGGAGGGCTTCGCGGGCTTGGTGGCCATGATCATCCTTGTTTGAAACGCGGCGGCGGCGGCGGTTCGGCTCTTGCGCTCGATTGCCAAAAATCCGGCGCCAATGCTTTGATTCCTACCCAATTTGGGGCGGCGCAGGAAAACCTCAAATCATATCACGGACGGGCCCTCCGGGGCACGGCCGTCCGGCGAATCCGGCACGGACAGACGGGGCTCCGCCGACCTGCCGAACGCCTGATCGAGCATCGCAATGCGCCGCGACTCGGCGGCCGGCAGGATCCCGGCAGCCGTGGCCGGGACGGGCCGCCCTTCTCGCCTCGCCTGCTGCCACCAGCGCTCGAGCCCTTCGCGCATCTCGGCCTCGACGGCGAGGTCGTCGAGAGGGTCGTCCTCGGCGGAGGCGAGCAGCGATGCGAACAGACCGGTGTGCGGCGATTCGGCGAACACCTGCAAGATCCCGGCCGTACCCAGGGGTCCTTGGGCTTCGGCGCAGTAGCGAACCAGCGCGGCGAGCGCCGCTGACTCCGGGGTGCGGTCGTCGGGAACCGGAAAGACCAGGCTGCGCGACAGCTCGGGCAGGAGCAGCAAGCCTCGAATGAGCTGTCGCACAAGCGACGGCGGCCGCCGTACGGACGGGCGGACGCCTGGGCCGCGGGTCGAGGGAGTCGGCGCGGGCGCCTCGCCGGGGACGGCGAGGAGGCCGCGCAGCTCCTCCTCCGACAGCCCGGAAAGCTCCGCCAACCGCTTGCGCAGGATGGCCGCCAGGACGGGGGCCGCAATCTGGGCGAGGTGGGGCCTGGTTGCCGCGACCAGCGCGGCGCGGCCTTCGGAGGTGGTCGGCGGATGGCGCGCCGACAGCTCGGCGAGCAGGAACTCGGACAGCGGCACCGCAGCGACGAGCGCCGTCTCGAACGCCGCCTTGCCGCGCTTTCGCACGAAATCGTCCGGGTCCTCGCCGTCGGGGAGGAACAGAAACGAGGCGTTCTTGCCGTCCGCGAGCTCGGGCAGCGTGTTCTCGAGCGCCCGCCAGGCCGCCTTGCGCCCGGCGGCGTCGCCGTCGAAGCAGAAGACGACGGTGTCGGTGAGGCGGAAGAGCTTCTGCGCGTGCACCGGCGTGGTCGACGTGCCGAGCGTGGCCACCACATACCCCACGCCGTGCTGGGCGAGCGCGACGACATCCATGTAGCCCTCGACGACGACGACCTTGCCGGCGTCGCGGATGGCGTTGCGGGCGAGGAACAGGCCGTAGAGCTCCCGGCCTTTCGAGAAGACTGGTGTCTCCGGCGAGTTCAGGTACTTGGGCTCGCCGGCGCCGATGACGCGGCCGCCGAAGCCGATGACGCGGCCGCGGCTGTCGTGGATGGGGAACATGACACGGTCGCGGAAGCGGTCGTAGCGCTTGTCGCCGTCGCCGCTGATGACGAGGCCGGCCGCCTGGAGGGCGGGGTCGTCGTAGTTTGCGAAGGCGCCGGCGAGGCCCTGCCAGGCGTCCGGCGCGTAGCCGATCCCGAAGCGGGCGGCGATCTCGCCCGTGAGACCGCGCCCCTTGAGGTAGTCGATGGCGGTGGGGGCCTCCTTGAGGCGCGCGCGGTAGAAGCGTGCCGCCGCGAGCAGGATCTCGCTCAGGTCGGCCGCTTCCTCCCGCCGCTCCCTGTCGCCGGGACGCTCGACGCGTGGCACGGTGAGCCCGGCGTCGCGGGCGAGGTCCTCGACGGCGTCCGGGAACGACTTGCCCGCGTGCTCCATCAGGAACCCTATCGCCGTGCCGTGGGCACCGCAGCCGAAGCAGTGATAGAACTGCTTGCTCGGGCTGACCGAGAACGATGGCGTCTTCTCGCTGTGGAACGGGCAGCAGGCGACGTAGTTGGCGCCCGCTTTCTTGAGCGGGACGTAGCGGTCGACGACCTCGACGATGTCCACCCGCGACAGGAGTGTCTGGATGAAGTCGTTCGGGATCATCGGGTGTCTCTTGTTTCGGCCGATCGTGGCGGCGAGGAACCCCTGCCCGGCCGGCAGGACCGGCCGGCGCGCCGCGCGTGCCACGGGGATGACTAAATTATAGGCAAGCCCCGCCTGCGCGAAAGGGCGCAATTCCCGCGCCAGCGCCGAACCTACGCCGTGAGCTTGGCCTTTACGCGGGCCGACACCGCGCCCATGTCGGCGCGACCGGCCAGCTTGGCCTTGAGCTCCGCCATGACCTTGCCCATGCCCGCCGGACCGGAGGCGCCGGTGCTCGCGATGGCGGCGGCGATGGCGGCATCGATCTCGGCTTCGGACATCCGCGCAGGCTGGTAGCCCTGGAGCACGGCGAGCTCGCCCTGTTCGACGGCGACCAGGTCCATCCGCTTCCCTGCCTCGAACTGCACGATGGAATCGCGCCGCTGCTTCACCATCTTCTCGATCACCGCGAGCACGTCGGCGTCGGAGAGCTCGCGCCGCTCGTCGATTTCGCGCTGTTTGATCGCGGCGAGCAGCAGGCGAACGGTGGACAGGCGCGCGGCGTCCTTCGCGCGCATCGCGGTCTTCATATCCTCGGTAATGCGTGCCTTGAGCATGTGTGCACCCCCACGCTTGCCGCCGCCTGCGGCGGCGGCGCTGCCCCCCGAGGGGGCGCAATTCGCGCTCGGGGCGGCCCGCCGCGCGAATGGTCATTGCAGAACTCGGAAAACGAAAAGGGGCGAATCGCTTCGCCCCTTCGCGGGTAAAGTTCGGCGGCGCCGTCCTAGAAGAGCTTGGGCGGCAGCTGCTGGCTGCGGATCCGCTTGTAGTGGCGCTTCACGGCGGCGGCCTTCTTGCGCTTGCGCTCGGCGGTGGGCTTCTCGTAGAACTCGCGGGCGCGCAATTCGGTCAGGAGCCCCGTTTTCTCGATGGTGCGCTTGAAACGACGAAGCGCGGCCTCGAAGGGCTCGTTCTCGCGGACACGGACACTCGGCATGTTGTGCGGCTTCCTTTGTAGACGGGCGCTTTTCCGGCGGCCCGAACGATAAGTAACCTAAAATCATACCCCATTTCTGGAGATCCGGCAAGCTAAAATGCCGGTAATGGGGTCTGACCCCATTACAAGGCCTGGCACCTTTTCCCATGCGCGTTCTCGGCATCGAGACCTCCTGCGACGAGACTGGCATCGCCGTGTACGACACGGACGCCGGGCTGCTTGCGCACGCGCTGCATTCGCAGGTCGCGATGCACCGCGACTACGGTGGCGTGGTGCCCGAGCTCGCCTCGCGCGACCACGTCCGCAGGGTCGTGCCGCTGATCGAGCGCGTGCTGGCGGACGCCGGGCTGCGCCTCGCCGACCTCGACGCGGTCGCGTACACCCAGGGCCCCGGTCTTGCCGGCGCGCTGCTGGTCGGCGCCAGTGTCGCCACGGCGCTGGGCTACGCGCTGCGCATCCCCGTACTGCCGGTGCACCACCTCGAAGGCCACCTGCTTTCGCCGCTCCTCGCGTCCCCGCGGCCGGACTTCCCGTTCGTCGCGCTTCTCGTGTCGGGCGGCCATAGCCAGCTCTTCGACGTCACGGGCGTGGGGGAATACCGCCTCCTCGGCGACACGCAGGACGACGCCGCGGGCGAAGCGTTCGACAAGACCGCGAAGCTCTTGGGCCTTGCGTATCCCGGCGGACCGGCGCTGTCGCGGCTGGCCGACACCGGCACGCCGGGCGCGGTGCGCCTGCCGCGACCGATGCTCGCGTCGGGCAACCTCGACATGAGCTTCTCCGGATTGAAGACCGCCGCGCTGACGCTCGCGCGCAAGGAGGCCGGCGGCAGCGCCACGGAATCGCTGCCTGCCGCGCGCAAGGCGGACATCGCGCTCGAGATCCAGAGCGCGATCGTCGACGTGCTGGCATCGAAGGCGCTCGCCGCGCTTCGGCAGACGGGACGGGGGCGGCTGGTCGTCGCGGGTGGCGTGGGTGCGAATCGGGCATTGCGCGAGCGGCTCGGCGCCGCGCCGGCACAGGTCTATTTCCCCGACCTCGCGTTTTGCACCGACAACGGCGCGATGATCGCGCTGGTCGGCGCGCTGCGCCTGCGCGCCGCGCCGCAGGGCGATCACGCTTTCGAAGTGCGCCCGCGCTGGGACTTGGCGACACTCACCCCAGGAAATCCAGCACGCGCTGCGTGAATTCCATCGGCGCCTCGATCGGAAACGAATGCGCCGCGCCGTCGATGGGGGCGAACGATGCGTGTGGAATCGACTTGGCGAACGCGGCAGCCTCCGCGATGGGAAACAGGAGGTCGAGCGTGCCGGCCATCACGAGGGCGCGCGCGCGGATCGACGACAGCGACGCGCGCGCGTCGAAGCCCGCGATCGCCTTCACCTGGTTCGCGAGCGCAGCCGCCGTCTGCTGGTAGGGATACGACGCGGCGAGCGTGACAAGGGCGTCGACCCTCCCGCCCTCGGTGAAGAACGCGGGCGACAGCACCCAGTAGAAGAGGTTGCGGAACCACAGCCGCCGATCCACCGCGGCGAAGAGCGCGGCCCACGTCGAGAACAGATCGTTGTCGCGCGCCGATGCACAGGGCGTCGTGGAGGCGAGCATGATTCGGTCGACCGCGTCCGGGTATCGCGCCGCGCAATCCTGCACGATCATGCCGCCCATCGAATGGCCGGCCAGCGAGACCTTCGCGATGCCGAGGTGCGCGGCGAGCGCCATGCAGTCGTCGGCCGTGTCGCGAAGGGTCGACGCGACGTCGAGGGGCGTCGTGCGCCCCGAGCCGCGGTTGTCGGGCAGGATGAGCCGGTACCGCGTGGACAGCGCATCCAGCGATGGCGCCCAGAACGCGCTGTCGGCGGCGAGTCCGGCGACGAGCATCAGCGGCCGGCCGCTGCCCTTCACTTCGTAGTAGATCTCCACACCGTCGCGGGCGAAGGCCGGCACGGTCAGTCCTCCGTCGCGAGGGGCACGTCGTAGCGCGTCGGCGGCACGATGAAGAAGAGCGGCGTGAGGAAGTACACGACAAACGCGAGGAACGGGCTCGCCCACGCCGCCGCCGCGCCGACGAGGTACGAGGCGACGCCGATCCACGACTTGGCGATGACGTCGGGGAGTTGCGCGTCGGCGAGCTCGGGCTTGACGAGGTTGCGCAGGATGTAGCGGTGCAAAAGCATGAAGAGGACCGTGTTGCCGGCCATCACGGCTCCGAACGCCGCGACTGCAAGCGGGTTGTGCGGATATTCGCCCATGAGCCCGGAAGGGAAGGGGATGAAGCATTGGCCGAGCAGGAACAGCGCGTTGAGCCACACCATCGCGTAGTTGGCGTGGCGGGCGAGCCCGAGCACGTGATGGTGGTTGAGCCAGAACTTGCACACGATGAAGAAGCTCACGAGCCACGCCACGGCCTTCGGCACGAGCTCGACGAGCTGATGCGCGAGCTCGGGCACGCTGTCGTGGACCGACAGCACCGGAACCTTGATCTCGAGCACGAGAAGCGTCACCACGACGGCGAAGACGCCGTCGGAGAAGGCCTCGATGCGGGTGAGGCGGAGGGCTCCGCGCTCGAAACGCCTGAACAGGTTCATTGCCCGATCGTGCGTTCCTTGCCGGCGATGAGTTGCTGGATGTTCGCGCGGTGCCGCCAGAACAGTAGGAGGCAGATAGGCACGGTTGCCCAGGCCGTGAGCGAGTTGCCGAAGACGTAGAACGCGCCGAGCGGCAGCAGCACCGCGGCGGTGAGCCCCGCGAGCGAGGAGATCTTCAGGCCGAACGCCATGATCAGCCATACGGTGAGCAGCGTGAGCCCGAGCGGCCAGTGCAGCGCGAACACGATGCCCGCCGTCGTGGCGATGCCCTTGCCGCCCTTGAAGCGATGGAACACCGGGTACAGGTGCCCGACGAACACCGCGACCGCGGCGGCGGGCACGACCCAGTCCGGCGCGCTAAGGCGCTGCGCCGCGATCTGGGCGAGGAACACGCCGAGCCATCCCTTGGCGGCGTCGCCGACGAGCGTGAGGATGGCCGCGGCCTTGTTCCCGGTGCGCAGGACGTTGGTCGCGCCCGGGTTGCCCGAGCCGTATTCGTGCGGATCGGGGAGGCCGAACGCGCGGCTCACGACCACCGCGAACGATACGGAGCCGATCAGGTAGGCGCCGACGATGATGGCGATCGCGGGGAGCAAGGCCGGTTCCCGGAGGTAGAATTGCATTCTAATCCATGAACAAAATCTTCATTCACGACCTGCGCGTCGAGGCGCGCATCGGCGTCTACGATTGGGAGCGGCATCTGCCGCAGACCGTGCGGCTCGATCTCGAGCTCGCCGCGCCGTCGGAGGTTCCGTTCCACTCCGGGAAGATCGCCGACGCGCTCGACTACGCGAAGGTCGTCGAGCGCCTGAAGGCGTTCGCCAAGGATGCGCCGCCGCCGCTTCTCGAGCGCTTCGCGGAGAAGGTGGCGGAGCTCGTGCTCGCCGAGTTCGGCACGCCGTGGGTGCGCGTGCGCGTCGCGAAGCTCGGCGCGCTGCCGGCGGTGCGCGAGATCGGCGTGGAGATCGAGCGCTCGAAGGAGCGCTAGGCCATCGCGTCGACGAGCGCGGGCGCGAGGACGCGCACGAGGTCGGTCGGCGTCATCCCGACCAGGTAGCCGCGCTTGCCGCCGTTGATGTACAGATAAGGCAGCTCGGCGATCGTGCGCTGCATGTAGATGGGCATCGCGCGCTTGAGGCCGAAGGGGCTCGTGCCGCCGACCTGATAGCCCGAGTGACGGTCGGCGACGGCGGGCTCGCACGGCGCGATCGTCTTCACGCCGAGGATGCGCGCGAGGCTCTTGGCCGACACTTCGCGGTCGCCGTGCATGAGCACGACGAGCGGCTTCTTCGCGTCGTCCTCCATGACCAGCGTCTTGACGACCGCATGCTCGGGGACGCCCAGCTCGCGCGCGGAGACCGCCGTTCCGCCGCGCTCCTCGTACTCGTACGGGTGATGCGTGAAGGCGACGCCGTGCTCGCGCAGCACGCGAACGGCGGCGGTGACGGGGTGGTTGTCCTTCACGCGTAGGCGACCATCGGCACCGACCATGGCTCCGGCCAGTGGATGCCGAAGGGCAGGTACGGCTCCGCGGCGATGCGCACGCGCGCGAACCCGGCTGCCGCGAACTCGCGCTGCAGCGACTCACGCGAGAACAGGCGCATCTCGAGCGTCGATCCCGGGCCGCCGTGGAAGACAAGCTCGGTGAAGCGCTGCTCCCGGCCGTCGCGCGTGCGGTTGGTGAGCGTCCACGTGCCGCCCGATTCGTCGAGCGACCAGTCGAAAAGATCCGGGAAGTGCTCGCGCGTCTCGCCGTCCGGGACGAACGGCACCGTGAATACGAGCTTGCCGCCGGGCTTGAGCATGCGCCGCGCGTTGGCGAAGGCCTTGGAAACAGGGGGAACGACGTGCTCGAACACGTCGCTCGCGACGATGAAGTCGTAGCGGCCGATGCGCGATTCGTCGATCTCCGTAATGTCGAGGTGAGGCGCGGTGTGATAGAAAGTGTTCTCGTAGTCGAATTTCTCCGCGAGCGGCCGCGCGTAGTTCTCGGCGTCGCTCAGGCCCACGCCCGCTATCGCCTTGTCGGGCGCGACCTCCGCCAGCGACATCGGATGGCCGAGCACCTCCTTCGTGACCAGATAGCCCATCGCGCGGAAGCGCACGTTCGATCCGCAGTGCGTACAGGTCAGCGCTTCGCGCGAGAGATCGGCCAGCGTGCCGGCGTTCGGCGTGCCGCACAGGTTGCAGCGGAACGGGATGCGCGCGCCGGGCCGGATGCGCGCGGGGTCGCCGCCGCCGCCGTGGCGCCAGCGATGCCAGGAAAGGAGGCGCAGCGTCTCGCGCTCGGCGAGAAGCCGCGCGTTGGCGAATGCGCTGCGCTTGGGGGGTGGGGGTGTGTCGGACACTGCGGCGCGAATTCTACGCTCAACCTCTGGGGTGATGCTGCGCGTGCAGCTGCTTCAATCGCTCGCGCGCCACGTGCGTGTAGATGGTGGTGGTCGTGATGTCGGCATGGCCGAGGAGGAGCTGCACGACGCGAAGGTCGGCGCCGTGATTGAGCAGATGCGTCGCGAACGCGTGGCGCAGCACGTGCGGGGAGAGGGCGGCGGCCGGGATCGATGCGCGAGGCGCGTAACGCTTGACCAGCGCCCAGAAGGCTTGTCGCGTGAGCGGCGCGTGCCGGGCCGTGAGGAACAGATGATCGGACTTGGCACTGCCGGCGAGCTGCGCGCGCGCGGCCTTGCGATAGCGCTCGATCCATGCGGCCGCCTCGTCGCCGAGCGGAACCAGCCGCTCCTTGCTGCCCTTGCCGATGACGCGCACGACACCGACGTCGAGCGACACCTGCGCGATCTTCAAGCCGACGAGCTCGGACACGCGAAGCCCGGTCGCGTAGAGCGTCTCGAGCATGGCGCGGTCGCGCAGGCCGAGCGCGGTCGCCACGTCGGGCGCGTCTAGGAGCGCCTCGACCTGCCGCTCCGACAGGAGCTTCGGCAAGTGGCGTGGCTTGCGAGGCGCGCGCACGCGCAGCGTCGGATCTTCGCGCACCTTGCCGCGGTCGAGTGCTGCGCGGTAGAAGCGCCTCAGCGTGGAGAGCCGGCGCGCGACCGAGCTCGCCTTGGCTTTCGCGCGGAACTGATCGGCGAGCCATGCCTCGACGTCGCCGCGATCGGCCGCGAGCAGGCCGCGCGTGCCGAGCCACGACGACCACGCGGCAAGGTCGCGGCGGTAGCTCGCGAGCGACGCCTGCGCGAGGCCGTCGGCAAGCCAGAGCTGGTCGCAAAAGGCGTCGATCAGGTCGGCGTCTTTGGTGGTCACATCGCGAACCGGCGGCCTTCGTGCGCGAGCAGCCAGCGCTTGATGTCGAGCGGGCTGCCCGCCGCGGCGCCCATGAAGCCGCCGAGGTTGCCGGCGGCGCCCATCACGCGATGGCAGGGCACGATGAGCGCGATCGGGTTCGCTCCGCACGCCTGGCCGATCGCGCGCGGCGCGCTGCGCACCGCGCGCGCGACCTCGCCGTAGGTGCGCGATTCGCCAGGCGGAATCGCGCGCAGGGCGTCCCACACGCGGCGCTGGAACGGCGTGCCGTCCGGCGCGAGCGGCACGGTGAAGCGGAACATGGGATCGTCGAGGTAGCGCTCGACTTCGTGCACCGCACGCTCGGCGATGCGGTCGGTCGGCGCCTGCGCGCGCTCCGCGAGCGGCAGGTAGCGCAGACGGTCGACCGCCACGCCGTCGGTACCGATGCCCAGCACCGCGAAGGGCGTGCGCAGCTTCGCGGCGTATGAGCCCGGTTCATGCACGGCGCTCACCCCATCTTCATCTGCTGGGGCAGGAACGTGATGAGGATGGGGCAGAACCAGATCATCAGCACCGCGGCGAGCATGAGCAGGAACATCGGCATCGTGTGGCGCGCGATCCACGTGATCTGTTTGCCGGTCATGCCCTGCAGCACGAAGAGGTTGAAGCCGACCGGCGGCGTCACCTGCGCCATCTCGACCACGAGCACGACGAAGATGCCGAACCACAGCAGATCGATGCCGGCCTTCTCCACGGTGGGGAGGATCACGCCCATCGTCAGCACGACCATGGAGATGCCGTCGAGAAAGCAGCCGAGGACGATGTAGAACACGGTCAGCGCCACGACGAGCGCGAACGGCGACAAGCCGAGCGAGCCGATCCATTCGGCGAGATGCCGCGGCAGGCCGATGTAGCCCATGGCGAGCGTGAGGAAAGCCGCGCCGGAGAGAATCAGCGCGATCATGCAGTAGAGCCGCGTCGCGCCCATGAGGCTCGACACGAACGTCTCGCGCGTGAGCGAGCCCTGCACCGCGGACAGCCCGAGCGAGCCGACGACGCCGAACGCGGCGGCTTCCGTCGCGGTCGCGATGCCGACGTAGATCGAGCCCAGCACGATCACGATGAGCAGCACCACGGGAATGAGGTGGCGCGAGGCGTAGAGCTTTTGTGCGAGCGTCGTGCGCTCGGCGATTTGCGGCACCTTGGAGGGATTGAGAAGCGCCCAGGCGACGATGTAGCCCGAGAACAGCGTCGCGAGCAGGATGCCGGGGATCACGCCCGCGATGAACAGCTGCGCGATCGACACGTTGGCGGTCACGCCGTAGACGATCATGATGATCGACGGCGGGATGAGGAGGCCGAGCGTGCCGGCGCCCGCCAGCGTGCCGATGGTGATGTCCTCGGGATAGCCGCGGCTCAAAAGCTCGGGCAGCGTCATCTTGCCGATCGTCGCGCAGGTCGCGGCCGACGACCCCGACACCGCCGCGAAGATCGTGCAGCCGATGATGTTGGTGTGGAGCAGGCGGCCCGGTACGCGCTCGAGCCACGGCGCCAAGCCGCGGAACATGTCCTGCGACAGGCGCGTGCGGAACAGAATCTCGCCCATCCAGACGAAGAGCGGCAGCGCGGTGAGCGTCCACGACGAGGCGGTGCCCCAGATCGTCACCGTCATCGCGTCGCCCGCGGGACGCGACGAGAAGAGCTCCATGCCGATCCAGGCCACACCCGCCAGCGCGAGGCCGATCCACACGCCGCTGCCGAGCAGCGCGAACAGCGATGCGATGAGGATCGTGGTGACGGCGGCGTCACTCATTGTGCAGCGCCTCTTCGGGCATCTTGCGGTGCCGCGCTCCGCGCCATTCGAGCACGAGCTCGTCGACCATCGCGATGAAGAGCACGATCGTGCCGAGGGCCATGGTCGCCTGCGGGATCCACAGCGGTGTGGCGTCGTTGGCCGTGCTGATGTCGTGGAAGTCCCACGACTGATAGGCGAGACGCGTGCTGTAGAACGCGAAGAGCACGGCGAGCAGCGTGCCGGCGGACAGCGCCCACAGCTCGAGCAGGCGGTGGCCGCGCGTGCCGAGGCGCTCGAGAATCAGCGTGACGCGTATGTGCTCGTTGCGCTTCAGCGTGTGCGCGAGCGCCAGGAACCCGGCGGCGGCCATGCAGTAGCCGGCGTAGGCATCCGTCCCGGGCACGTGGAAGTCGAGCAGGCGCCCGGCGATGCCGAGGAGCACCATGACCAGCGTGCCTATCATCGACAGCGCCGCGAGCGCGGCGGCGAAGTCGTACAGCCGGTCGAAAAGCCTGCGCACGACCGGCGCTTATTGCTGAAGT
Source organism: Casimicrobiaceae bacterium (assembly GCA_035499955.1). Classification (GTDB taxonomy): domain Bacteria; phylum Pseudomonadota; class Gammaproteobacteria; order Burkholderiales; family Casimicrobiaceae; genus VBCG01. Next base: position 44,568 of record DATJXV010000218.1, on the reverse strand, counting down.
CGGTACGCCTCGATCACCTTCTTGCCTTCGTCGCCGGCCTTGCGCTGCCATTCGGCGAGCATGACGTTGCCGACGCGGCGCAGATCGACCGTGAGCTGTTCGGGCGGCTTGACGATGTTCATCCCCTTGGACCTCAGCTGGTCGACGTACCAGCCGTTCTTCTCCTGGGACAGCTTCCAGCCGCGGACCTCGGCGTCGGCGGCCGCCTTAAGCACCGCGGCCTGCGTCGGCTTGTCGAGCGCTTCGAACGCCTTGACGTTGACGATCACGGCGTTCTTGGGGAGCCAGGCCTGCGTGTCGTACCAGTTCTTGATGTGCTCGTAGGTCTTCGAGTCGTAGCCGGTCGCACCCGAGGACATGTACGAATCGATCACGCCGGTGGCGAGCGCCTGCGACACCTCCGCGGCCTGCACAGTGACGGGCTGGGCGTTGACGAGCTCGGCGATCTTCGATGTCGCGGGGCTGTAGGCGCGCCACTTCAGTCCCTTCATGTCGGCCACCGAGTTGAGCGTGCGGTTCGTATAAATCCCCTGCGGCGGCCACGGCACGGTGAACAGCACCTTCATCCCCTGCTTGCCGAGCTTGTCGTCGAGCGCTTTGCGCGATGCCTTGTCGAGGCGCATCGCATCGGCGTAGGACGTCGCGAGGAACGGGATGCCGTCGAGGCCGTAGAGCGGATCCTCGTTCTCGAAGTTGACGAGCAGGATCTCGCCGGCCTGCGCCTGCCCCCCCTGCACCGCGCGCTTGATCTCCGGCGCCTTGAACAGCGACGCATTGGGGTGAACCTGGATCTTGAGCTTCCCGCCCGTAGCTTTGTCTACGTCGCTCGCGAACTGCTGCACGTTCTCGGTGTGGAAGTTGTTGGCCGGGTAAGCGGTCGGCAGATCCCATTTGGTCTGGGCGCCTGCGGGCAGGGGCAATGCGAAGCCGATCGCGGCTGCGATGGCGATGAATCGGGTCATCGGAGGTCTCCTGTGGCAGCGGCGCGGCGCTGCGGGGCGCCGGCGCAAGCGGGACGACTTTTACCACAAATCGCGGCGGGCGTGACGCCGGCTCGAGCCTCCGAGGCCGGCGTAGAACCAGGCGAGGAGCTGCGCCGCGTCGAACACGGGAAGCTCGGTTGCGGCGACCACCGCGTCGCGATAAGGCGGCATGTTCGCACACTCGAGCACGATGGCGCCGACGCCGTGGTGCGTGGCGACGAGCCTTCGGGCGGCCGCCACGACGTCCGCCGCCATCCGTTCGCGATCGAGCTGGACGGCGCCGTCGCGGATCGCACCCGCGAAGTAGCCGCTGGGGTCCACGCCCTCGACGGGCGTGAAAGGGTCGGCGTCGGCGGCGTCGAGCACGCTCGTGGTCAGGGCCGCCGCCGAGTAGGTGATCACGCCCGCCTTGCGGTGGCGCGGCAGGCAGCGTCGTACGAGCGGGAGCATGAGCAGCGCCGACGTCAGGACGGGCACGTCGATCTCGGCGGCAAGCTCGCTTTGCCAGCGCGCGAGGAAGCCGCAGGTCGTGGCAATGCCGACGCAGCCTTCGTCGACCAGCCGCTGCGCCGCGGCGACGAACTTCGGGAGGAGATCGTCACGCGCAAGATGCACCACGTCCTCGACGTGCGAGCCCGGCACCGTCGCGTACCGGACGGGGAACGGGAACGTCTCGGGTGAGCCGACATCGCCTCGCAGGCGCGGAAAGGCGGTGTCGAGGGTGAGGATGCCGAGCATTCAGGGATCAGGTATCGGGGATCAGAAAGACCGACTAGGCGCGGCGGCGGCGGACCGTGGTTGCGGCGATAATATTGCGGGAGGCTCCGAGTGGCTACCCGCTTCGTCTGATCCCTGATCCCCGATACCTGATTCCTGAAATGCAGTTCTGGATCGACCGCGGCGGCACTTTCACCGATATCGTCGCGCGGCGCGTCGACGGCGCGCTCGTCACGCACAAGCTGCTCTCGGACAATCCGGAGCGCTACGCCGACGCCGCCGTGCACGGGATTCGGGAGATCCTCGGCCTGGCGGCGGGCGCGCCGATCCCGCCCGGCGCGATCGAGGCGGTCAAGATGGGGACGACCGTGGCCACGAACGCGCTGCTCGAGCGCAAGGGGGAGCGCACGGCGCTGGTCATCACCAGGGGTTTTGCCGACGCGCTTCGCATCGGCTATCAGAACCGTCCGAAGCTGTTCGTACGCCGCATCGAGCTGCCCACGCTCCTCTACGAGCGCGCGATCGAGGTCGACGAGCGCATCGGCGCGCGCGGCGAGCTCGTGCGGCCGCTCGACCTCACCGCCGCGGAACGCGACCTCGCGGCCGCGCACGCCGACGGCATTCGGGCGGTCGCCATCGTGCTGATGCACGGCTATCGCTTCCCGCAGCATGAGGCGGCGCTCGCGGATCTCGCCCGCCGCGTCGGCTTCGCGCAAGTGTCCGTATCGCACGAAGTGAGCCCGCTCATGAAGCTCGTGTCGCGCGGCGACACCACGGTGGTCGATGCCTACCTGTCGCCGATCCTGCGCCGCTACGTCGACCGGGTCGAGGACGCGCTCACGGGCGGGCGCAGCGACGCCGGCATCAAGCTGCAGTTCATGCAGTCGAGCGGCGGCCTCACGGACGCGCACCGCTTCCAGGGCAAGGACGCGATCCTGTCGGGTCCGGCGGGCGGCATCGTCGGCGCGGTGGAAGTCTCGCGTCTCGCCGGCTTCGACAAGATCATCGGCTTCGACATGGGCGGCACGTCGACCGACGTCACGCACTGGGCGGGCGAGTACGAGCGCGCGTTCGTCACCGAGGTCGCGGGCGTGCGACTGCGGGCGCCGATGATGAAGATCCACACGGTCGCGGCGGGCGGCGGTTCGATCTGTACGTTCGACGGATCGCGCTTTCGCGTCGGCCCGGAATCGGCCGGCGCCAATCCGGGGCCTGCCGCGTATCGCCGCGGCGGACCGCTCACCGTGACCGACTGCAACGTGATGGTCGGCAAGCTCGACCCCGAGCTGTTCCCGAGGGTGTTCGGGCCGAGCGGGCGAGAGCCGCTCGACGCCGCCGTCGTGCACGAGAAATTCGCCGCGCTCGCGCGCGACGTCTCGGCGAAGACGGGCATCGAGCGCAGCGCCGAGGAAGTGGCCGATGGCTTCCTCAAGATCGCGGTGGAGAACATGGCCAACGCGATCAAGCACATCTCGGTGCAGCGCGGCTACGACGTCACCGAGTACACGCTGTGCTGCTTCGGTGGCGCGGGCGGCCAGCACGCGTGCCTCGTCGCCGACGCGCTCGGCATGACGCGGGTCTTCATCCATCCCTTCGCGGGAGTGCTGTCCGCGTACGGCATGGGGCTGGCCGACGTGCGCGCGCTGCGCCAGGAGGCGGTGGAGGCGACGCTGTCGCAGGCGGCGCTCGAGGCCGCCGCGCCCGCGTTCGCGCGGCTCACCGGCGCGGCGAGTGCGGAAGTCGCGGCGCAGGCCGTGCCCACGAAGCGCATCGAATGCTTGCGCACGCTGCATCTGAAATACGAAGGCACCGACACGGCGCTCGCGCTTCCGCTGGCCGACGCGGTCGCGCCCATCGTCGCGGAATTCGAGCGGCGCTACCGGCTGCAGTACGGCTTCCTCATGCCGGGCAAGCCGCTCGTCATCGAGGCCATCGCGGTCGAGGCGATCGGCCGCGCCGAATCTGCGGCGGCGCTGACGCCGTCGTTCGCGCCGCGCGAAGGCGGCCTTCGACCCATCAAGGCGCGTCGGCTCTACACGGAAGGCGCCTTCCGCGACGCCCACGTGTTCGAGCGCGGCGACCTGCGACCCGGCGACACGGTCGACGGGCCCGCCGTGATCCGCGAGCAGAACGCGACGACGGTGATCGAACCGGGCTGGCGCGCGACGCTCACGGCCCGCGACCACATCGTGCTCACGCGCGTTACGGCGGCGCGGCGGACGCACGCGATCGGCACCACCGCCGACCCCGTGCTCCTGGAGGTGTTCAACAACCTCTTCATGGCGATCGCCGAGCAAATGGGCGTGACGCTCGCCAACACGGCGTACTCGGTCAACATCAAGGAGCGGCTCGATTTTTCGTGCGCGCTGTTCGACGCCGCCGGCAACCTGATCGCCAACGCGCCTCACATGCCGGTGCACCTGGGCTCGATGGGCGAATCGGTGAAGACGATCATCGACCGCCGTGCCGGCACGATGCGCGACGGCGACGTGTTCGTGCTGAACGCGCCTTACAACGGCGGCACGCACCTGCCGGATGTCACCGTGATCGCGCCGGTGTTCCTCGCCCCGGAGATCAGGGATCGGGGATCAGGAATCGACCCCGAGTTCTTCGTCGCCTCGCGCGGCCACCACGCCGACATCGGCGGCATCACGCCGGGCTCGATGCCACCCGATTCCTCGCACGTGGACGAGGAGGGGGTGCTGCTCGACAACGTGCAGCTCGTCGCGCAAGGACGGTTCCTCGAGGACGAGATGCGAACGATCCTAGGCGGCGGGCGCTACCCGTCGCGCAACGTCGACCAGAACCTGGCCGACCTGCGCGCGCAAGTGGCGGCGTGCGCGAAAGGCGACGAAGAGCTCGCGAAGATGGTCGCGCACTTCACGCTGCCCGTCGTGCGCGCCTACATGCAGCACGTGCAGGACAACGCGGAGGAGGCGGTGCGGCGGGTGCTCGACGTGCTGACCGACGGCGCGTTCGAGTACGAGATGGACAGCGGCGCGCGCGTGGCCGTGCGCATCGCCATCGACCGCGACCGGCGCGAAGCGACCATCGACTTCGCCGGGTCGAGTCCGCAGCAGCCGACCAATTTCAACGCGCCGTCCGCCGTGTGCAAGGCCGCGGTGCTCTACGTGTTCCGCACGCTCGTGGACGACGAGATCCCCATGAACGCGGGGTGCATGAAGCCGCTGCACGTCCTCATTCCGGAGGGGTCCATGCTGGCGCCGCGCTACCCGGCGGCGGTGGTCGCCGGGAACGTCGAGACGTCGCAGGTGATCACCGACACGCTCTACGGCGCGCTCGGCGTGCTCGCCGCGTCGCAGGGGACGATGAACAACTTCACGTTCGGCAACGCGACCTACCAGTACTACGAAACGATTGCCGGCGGCGCAGGCGCGGGGCCCGATTTCGATGGCGCGAGCGCGGTGCAGACGCACATGACCAACTCGCGGCTCACCGACCCCGAAGTGCTCGAGTGGCGCTTTCCGGTGCGGCTCGAGACGTTCGCGATCCGGCACGCCAGCGGCGGTGCCGGCCGCCACCGCGGCGGCGACGGCGTGCGACGATGCGTGCGCTTCCTTACGGCGATGACCGCGGTCATGCTCGCCAACCGGCGCCGTGTCCCGCCGTTCGGCGTCAAGGGCGGCGCACCCGGCGCGCTCGGCCGCAACTGGGTGGAACGCGCAGGGGGCGCGCACGAATCGTTCGGCGCCACCGCCGAGGTCGAGATGGCGGCGGGCGACGTCTTCGTGATCGAGACGCCGGGCGGCGGCGGCTTCGGGACCGAAAACTTCTAGTGGATAACGGGCTCGGCCCTCTAAAGCTGGCCTGCCCGTACTCTATATAATTGTCGACCCTTTCCTGAGGAACGCGATCATGGCCTCGATCTACGATTTCACGGTGAAGGACATCGCCGGCAAGCCCGTCAAGCTCGACGGCTACCGCGGCAAGGTGCTGCTGATCGTCAACACGGCGAGCAAGTGCGGCTTCACGCCGCAGTACAAGGGGCTCGAAGCGCTGTACGAGAAGCTGCACGGCAAGGGCCTCGAGATCCTGGGCTTCCCCTGCAACCAGTTCGGCGGTCAGGAGCCCGGCGGCGAGAAGGAGATCGCGCAGTTCTGCGAGCTCAACTACGGCGTGACGTTCCCGATGTTCGCCAAGGTCGACGTCAACGGCGCCAAGGCGGCGCCGCTCTACCAGTACTTGAAGTCGGAGAAGCCCGGCCTGTTGGGCAGCGAGGCGATCAAGTGGAACTTCACGAAGTTCCTGGTCGATCGCGAGGGCAACGTCGTGAAGCGCTACGCGCCGAACGACACGCCCGAGTCGCTCGCGAGCGACGTCGAAAAGGCGCTTTGAGTGATGCGCCTCGCGGCGCTCGCGGTCGCGGCGCTCGCGCTCGCGGCCCCGCTCGCGCACGCGCAGCCCGATCCCTCCAAGGTGCTGCACGTCGCGTTCCTGATCGCCGAGACGGGCTTTGACCCGCAGGCGTCCTCCGACCTGTATTCGAACTACGTGAATCGGGTGATCTTCGATCCGCTGTTCCGCTACGACTACCTCGCGCGGCCGCACAAGGTGATCCCGAACACGGCCGCCGCGCTTCCCGAGGCCTCGAAGGACGGCAAGGAGTGGACGATCCGCGTCAAGCCCGGCATCTACTTCAACGATGATCCCGTCTTCAAGGGCAAGAAGCGCGAGCTCACCGCCGCGGACTACGCGTATTCCTGGAAGCGCATCCTGGACCCAAGGATCCGCTCGCCGCAGCTCGACACCTTCGACGGCCGCTTCATGGGCATGGACAAGCTCGTCGCCAAGGCGAAAGAGACCGGCAAGTTCGACTATGACGCGCCGCTCGAGGGCATTCAGGTCATCGACAAATACACGCTGAGGCTCAAGCTCACCGCGCCCTGGTGGGACATCGTGTCCGACCTCACGGGATCGGGAACGGCAGCGGTGGCCCGCGAGGTCATCGAGGCCTACGGCGACGGCAGCGGCTGGGCGATGGCCAATCCGGTCGGCACGGGTCCCTATCGCCTCAAGGACTGGAGGCGCGGGCAGCGTATCCTGCTCGAGGCGAACCCGAACTTCCGCGAGGTGCTCTATCCCGAGAGCAGCGACCCGGTCGACAAGCCGATCATGGCGAAGCTCAAGGGCAAGCGCTTGCCGCTCATCGGGCAGATCGACATCGCGATCATCGAGGAGGCGAACCCGCGCCTGCTCGCGTTCGAGCGCGGCCAGCTCGACTACGTCGAAGTGCCCGTCGACCTCGTGTCGACCGTGATGGAGCCCGACAACACGTTGAAGCCGCGCTTTGCGAAGGCGGGAGTCGCGCTCCAGCGCGGCATCCAGCCGTCGATCACCTACACGTTCTTCAACATGGACGACCCGGTCGTCGGCGGCTACACGAAGGAGAAGATCGCGCTGCGCCGTGCGATCGGCATGGCGTACAACGTCGACGAGGAGGTGAAGGTGATCCGCCAGGGCCAGGCGGAGTGGGCCTCGCAGCTCCTGCCGCCCGGCGTGGCAGGCCACGATCCTTCGTTCGTCGGCAACACGAAATACGACCCGGCGGCCGCGAAGGCGCTGCTCGACCGCTTCGGCTACGTCGATCGCGACAAGGACGGCTGGCGCGAGCTTCCCGACGGCAAGCCCCTCGTGCTGCGGATGGGCACGTCTCCTTCCGCGCTCGAGCGCCAGTACAACGAGCTGTGGCAGCGCAACATGACCGCCGTCGGCATCAAGATCGAGTTCGTCACGCAGAAGTGGCCCGATCTGCTCAAGATGGCGCAGCTCGGCCAGCTTGAGATGTGGCAGCTCGGCAACCGCTCGACGAGCACCGAGGGCTACGGCTTCCTGGGCCTGCTCTACGGCGGCAACGCGGGGCTCGCCAACCTTTCGCGCTTCAAGCAGGCGGACTACGACCGGTTGTACGAAGCGTCGAAGCTTTTGCCCGACGGTCCCGAGCGCTCGAAGCTCATGCGGCAGATGTCGGAGATCGCGGCAGCGTACGCGCCCTGGAAGATCAACGCGTATCGCTACGAGAACGTGATGGTGTACCCGTGGGTCGAGGGCTACAAGCTCAACGTGTTCAACCTGCATCCGTGGCAGTACCTCGACATCGGGGCGTCCGGCAAGTCCGTGCAGTAGCGCTCGCCGCCGTGCTGTGCGCCGTTGCGGTCGCGGCGCACGGGCAGGCCGATTCGCGCAAGGTGCTGCACGTCGTGTTCCGCGCCGCCGAGACGGGCTTCGACCCGCAGGCCGTGTCCGACCTGTACTCGGGCTACGTCAACCGCGTGCTGTTCGAGCCGCCGTTCCGCTACGACTTCCGCGCGCGTCCACACACGGTCGTGCCCAACACCGCGGTCGCGCTCCCCGAGCCGTCGGCGGACGGCACCGAGTGGACGATCCGCATCAAGCCCGGCATCTATTTCGTCGACGATCCCGCGTTCAAGGGGAAGAAGCGCGAGCTCACCGCGGCCGACTACGCGTACTCCTGGAAGCGCACGCTCGACCCGAGGATGCGCTCGCCGGCGCAGGATCTGTTCGAAGGGCGCATCGTAGGCATGGACGAGCTCATCGCGAAGGCGAAGAAGACGGGCAAGTTCGACTACGACGCGCCGCTGCCCGGTCTCGTGGTCGTCGACCGCTACACGCTCAAGGTCAGACTCAATTACCCGTGGTGGGACATCGCCGTCGATCTGACGAGCTCGACGGCGGGCGCGGTCGCGCGCGAGGCGATCGAAGCGTACGGCGACGCGAACGGCTGGGCGATGGCCAATCCGGTTGGAACGGGGCCGTACAAGCTCAAGGAGTGGCGGCGCGGGCAGCGCATCGTGCTCGAGGCCAATCCCGATTACCGCGGCATCCCGTTTGTGCAGAGCGCCGACCCGGCCGACAGGCTCGCCAACGCCAAGATGACGGGCACCACGATGCCCCGGATCGGCCGCGTGGAGATCGCGATCATGGACGAGGGCAATCCGCGCGTGCTCGCCTTCGAGCGCGGCGAGCTCGACTACCTCGACCTTCCCGCCGAGCTCGTGCCGAACGTGATGGAGCCCGACGACACGCTCAAGCCGCGCTTCGCCAGGGCGGGCGTGCTGCTCGAGCGCGACGTGCAGCCGTCGGTCACCTACACCTACTTCAACATGGAGGACCCGGTCGTCGGCGGCTACGACAAGGACAAGATCGCGCTGCGCCGCGCGATCGGGATGGCGTACAACGTCGAGGAGGAGATCCGCGTCATCCGCCACGGCCAGGCCAGGTTCGCCACGATGATCGTGCCGCCGGGCGTGTCCGGGCATGACCCCGATCTCCTCGCCAACACGAAGTTCGATCCCGAGGGCGCGAAGGCGCTGCTCGACAAGTTCGGCTACAAGGACCGCGACGGCGATGGCTGGCGCGACCTTCCCGACGGCAGGCCGCTCGTCCTTCACCGGGGCACCTCGCCTTCGGTGCTCGAGCGCGAGTTCGACGAGCTGTGGCAGCGCAGCATGGCGGCCGTCGGAATACGCATCGAGATGGTCACCCGCCCGTGGCCCGACCTCGTGAAAATGGCGTACAACGGCCAGCTCCAGATGTGGCAGCTCGCCAATACGTCGACCACCACCGACGGCTACGGCTTCCTGGGCCTGCTCTACGGCGGGCACGCAGGCCCGGGCAACATGTCGCGCTTCAAGCTTCCCGAGTACGATCGGCTCTACGAGGCATCGCGCAAGCTCCCGGACGGTCCCGAGCGCGCGAAGCTCGTCAAGCAGATGTCGCAGCTCATCGCCGCCTACGCGCCGTGGAAGCTCAACGCCTACCGCATCGAGAACGTGGTGGTGTACCCGTGGGTGGTCGGCTACAGGTACAACCCGTTCAACCAGCATCCGTGGCAATACCTGGACATCGACCTCGCGGTCCCGAGAAGACCCGTCCAATGATGCCGCGCGTCGCACTCGCCCTCGTCGTGCTGCTCGTCGCCGCCGGCGCGCACGCGCAGCCCGCGACGTGGGCCGATCCTTCGAAGGTCCTGCGCACCGCCATCATCGTCGCCGAGACCGGTTTCGACCCGCAGGCCGCGCAGGACTTCTACTCGAACACGATCAACTCGGCGCTGTTCGAGTCGCTGTACGAGTACGACTACCTCGCGCGACCGCATCGCATCGTGCCGCGCGCGGCGGCGGCGCTGCCCGAGGTCGCGGCCGACGGCGTCACGTGGAGGATACGCATCCGCAAGGGCGTGTACTTCGCCGACGATGCGGTGTTCAAGGGGCAGAAGCGCGAGCTGACCGCGTACGACTTCGTCTATGCTTTCAAGCGTCTCCTCGATCCGAAGGTGCGCTCGCCCAACGCCTACCTCATCCGCGGGCGGCTCGCCGGCACCGTCGAGGCGATGGAGGATGCGAAGGGCCCGGGCCGCCTCGACTACGGGCGCGAGATCGAAGGCTTGCGCGCGCTCGACCGCTATACGCTGCAGCTCAAGCTGTCCGAGCCCGACTACTCCTTCCTCGACGTGCTGACGGCGTCGCAGACCTCCGCGGTCGCGCGCGAGGTCATCGAGCACTACGGCGATGCGAGCGGCTGGGCGATGGCCAATCCCGTCGGCACGGGACCCTACGTCCTGAAGGAGTGGCGGCGCGCCCAGCGCATCGTGCTCGAGGCCAATCCCAACTACCGCGAGGAGACGTTCCCCGAGCTGCCGGCCAACGCCGACGCCGATGCGCGCGCGGCGTATGCGGCGATGAAGGGCAAGCGCCTGCCGCAGATCGGCCGCGTCGAGGTCGCCGTGATCGAGGAGTCGAACCCGCGGCTACTCGCCTTCAACAGCGGCGAGCTCGACCTGGTCGACGTGCCGCGCGACCTCGTCGCGCGCGTGCTCGACGACAAGAACGCGCTTGTCGCGGCGTACGCGAAGCAAGGCGTCACGCTGCAGCGGTCGCAGGAGGCGGGCCTCGCGTTCTTCGCGTACTTCAACATGAACGACCCGGTGGTCGGCGGCTACACGCCGGAGAAGGTGGCGTTGCGGCGGGCGATCCTCATGGGCTACAACCCGGCCGAGCTGATCCGCGTCGGGATGCAGGGGCAGGGCGCGGTGGCCGACCAGCTCATTCCGCCCGAGGTTCCGGGCTACCTACCCGGGGCCAAGAACACCGCACCGTACGATCCCGCGCTCGCCCGTGCGCTTCTCGACAGGTTCGGCTACAAGGACCGCGACGGCGACGGCTTCCGCGAGCTCCCCGACGGCAAGCCGCTGACGCTGTCTATGGGATCGGCGCCCACCGGCGAGAACCGCATCCGCGACGAGCTGTGGCTCAAGAACATGCGCGACATCGGCATCCGTGTCGAATTCCTCCGCCAGAAATGGCCGGACCTGCTCAAGATGGCGCGCGCGGGGCAGCTGCAGATGTGGCAAGTCGGCTGGACCGCGAGCTCGGCGAGCTCGTACATGGAGCTCGCATATGGGCCCGGCGGCGGCGAGACCAACATGTCGTTCTTCAGGAACCGGGAATACGACGAGCTCTTCCGGCGCGCGCGCCGATCGAGCTCGGAGACGGAACGCGCGAAGCTGTACGCGCGCATGCTCGAGATCGTCGCGGCGTACGCGCCCATGGGCGGGGGCATCTACCGCATCGAGAACACCGTCGCCAAGCCGTGGGTAGTCGGCTACAAGAAGGACAGCTTCCGCTCGCAGCCGTGGCGCTTCGTCGATATCGATGCTGCACGTCTCAAGGCCGCGCAGTAGAAAACGGGACAGGCCTTGTAATGGGGTCTGACCCCTTTTCGTGCTGCATGGCGGCAATGCGACGAGCGCGCGAATTCTTGGGACCGGCGGCGGCGCGCGGCGTTGCCCCGCCCGATGCAGGCTGCGTAGAATCATCGCTGGTTTCCCCTTGCTGGCTTCCTAGGATCGCACCGATGTCCCGACCCACGAACCTTCGCCGCCGCCTCGCGCTGTCGTTCGCGCGCGGCGGGCATGGCTCGTGGCTGCGGGGATCCGGTCGAATCGGCCGCATTGCCGTCCTGAAGTCGCAGTAAGCGCCCGCCGGGCTTCCCGCCGGCGGGCGGCGGGAGTCCGGAAGATGTGCGGCGCCTTTCCTCCATCCGGATTCCCGAAGGGTCGCAGCGACGAGCGCGTGCGCGCCGCACGCCGCATCGAAGCTTCGTTTCGCACATAGGTCGTCATGAATCGCCTGCAACGCACGCTGCGCAAGACGTTCACCGGGCTGTGGCGCTCCGCGGACTTCCGCAAGCTCTGGGTCTCTCTGACCGTCACCTCGTTCGGCGCGCAGGTCACCAACCTCGCGCTGCCGCTCACGGCGGCGCTGCTCCTGCACGCCACGCCGCTTCAGATGGGCATCCTCGTCGCGCTCGAGACGCTGCCGTTCGCGCTCGTCTCGTTGCACGCAGGCGTGCTGATCGACCGCGTGCGCAAGCTGCCGGTGGTGATCGCGTGCAACGTCGCGCGCGGCGGGGCGCTCCTGGCCATCCCGGCTGCGGCGTATCTCGGCGCGTTGTCGGTCGAGCTGCTCTTCGTGGTCGGCTTCTTCTGCGGCGTGCAGAACGTGATCGGCGGCGCCGCCTACCAGGTCCTGCTCGCGCAGCTCGCCGGCCGCCAGCGGCTGGTCGAGGCGAACGCGAAAATCGCGCTCGGCGAGACCTCGTCCGCGCTCGTCGGTCCCGGGATCGCCGGCGCGCTGATCCAGCTCGTCACGGCGCCGTTCGCGATCCTGATCGACGCGCTCGCGTTTCTCGTCTCCGGCGTCGTGCTGCGGCGCGTGCACGCGCCGAACGACGTCCCGCATGACGGACCCCGCGCGCCCGTGGGCAAGGAGATCGCGGCCGGGCTCGCGCTCGTGCTGCGCAACCGCACGCTCTTCGCACTCGCCTGGCTCGCCGGGTCCTGGCAGTTCCTGCACCACATGCAGATCGCGGTGCTGATCCTGTTCGCCACCCGCGAGCTCGGACTCTCGGCGGGGTCCGTCGGGCTCGTCTACATGTTCGGCGGATTGGGCTGCGTGATCGCCGCGGCCACAGCGGAACGGCTGTCGGCGCGCTTCGGCATCGGTCCGATCATCGTGCACGGGCTGATCCTCACCGCGCTCGCGTGGCAGGCGTTCGGCCTCATAGGCGGCGCAACGACGACCGCCACGCTGCTCCTCGGCCTGGCGATGCTCGTGTTCGACTTCGGCGGCGTGTTGTACGGCATCAACTACCTCGCGCTGCGCCAGGCGATCACGCCCGACCGCATGCTGGGCCGGATGACGGCGACGATGCGCTTCTTGACGGTGGCCATGGCGCCGCTCGGCTCGCTCGTCGGCGGCGCGCTGGCCACGGCCGTCGGCTTGCGCGCCACGCTCCTCACGGTCGGCGCGCTCGGCCTCGCGCTCGCGGCGGTGGCGGTGCTCTCGTCGCCCGTCCGCCGCCATCAGTCGCTCCCCGTCGCAGCGGCGGAATAAGGGCCGACCGTAGCGCTTCGCACTCTGCGGCCCGCCTTAGAATCGGGCCGTCGACATGTTCAGCGATCTCAAGCTCATAATCCGGTGATGACCGGCACGGCCGCGCAGTACATCGACGCGACGGCGCGTCACCCACCAAGGTGTATCCGCGTTAAGCAGGGCGAGAAGATGGAGTTCTGACGTGCACATGAGCAACGTCGCCGCGCGCTGCCTCGTAGCCGCCTTCGCGGCGCTGTGCGCGGCGGCCGCGCTCGCGCAGTTGCCGGCAAGCCGTGCGCAGGCGCTCGAGAGTCTCGACGATGCCGTCGCCGAGCGGCGCGCGCACGCGGTGATCTGGTTCGCGCAAAATGGCGGACCCGCCGACGACAAGCTGCTGCTGCCCCACCTCGGGGACGAGAACCCGATCGTGCGCGAGCTCGCCGAGCAGGGCATGTGGGTTCTGTGGACGCGCTCGGGCGACAACGCCGTCGACGCGCTGATGACCCGAGGCGCGGAGCAGATGCAGGCGCGCGACTTCGCGGCGTCGATCGCGACCTATTCCGAGGTCATCCGGCGCAAGCCGGCGTTTGCCGAAGGCTGGAACAAGCGCGCCACGGCGCGCTTCCTGGCGGGCGACTTCAAGCGCTCGCTCGCCGACTGCGCCGAGGTCATGAAGCGCAACCCCTACCACTTCGGCGCGCTGTCGGGCTACGGCCAGATCTACTTCGAGCTCCGCCAATACGACAAGGCGATCGAGTACTGGCAGCGCGCGCTCAAGGTCAATCCCAATCTCGAAAGCCTGAACCAGAACATCGAGATCGCGCGGAAGCGCCTCGCCGAGACCCGCAAGAACTCGACGTAACGTCGTGTTGCGGGTCGGTGGCGAAGGGCGTATTATGCCAATGTCATAGTACGCTACACCCTGTCGATGCGTCGCGCTCCGGCCGGTCTCGTCCTCTCGCTCGCGCTCGCGCTGATCGCGCCCGCCGCGCCGGCGCAATGCCCGGCCACGGTGCCGGCCGCCAACGCCGCGGTCCCGGGCCCGCTTCCCGTATTCCCGCCCGATAACTGGTGGAATGCGGATATCTCCGCGGCGCCCGTCGACACCAACTCCGCGGCCTACATCGCCTTCATCAACAACGGCGGCACGCGCAAGCTGCATCCCGATTTCGGCGGCGAGGTCTCGACGGGCAGCGTGGACATCTACGGCATGCCGTACGCGATCGTCGACGGATCGCAGCCCAAGCTGGCGGTGACGTTCGACTACTGGGACGAAAGCGACGGCGTCGACTACTCGACCGGCCAGGGCCTGCCGTTCTATCCACTTCCCCTGCAGGCCGCGACGCAGCCGCACTGGGTCGAAGGGGGCGCGCCTGCCGGCGTCGACCAGCGCGCAAGCAGCGACCGTCACTTCCTCGTCATCGACTGCACGAACCGCTACCTCTACGAGCTCTACAACGTCTATTACGACAGCAGGGTGGGCAAATGGTACGCGGGCTCGGGCGCGTTCTTCGACATGAAGACGGACACTCGGCGGCCCGACACCTGGACCTCGGCGGACGCCGCGGGCCTCGCCATCTTTCCCGGGCTCGTGCGCTACGACGAGGCGTGGAACTCCGCCATCACCGACATCGGGCACGCCTTCCGCGTCACCGTGCGCTCGACCAACGGCTACGTCTACCCCGCGTCCCACCGCGCGGGCAGCACGGCGGGCGCGCTGCCGATGGGCGCCCGGCTTCGCCTCAGGGCGACCGTCAACGGGCAGGACCCGTCGCTTCGCACCAGCGATCCCAACGTGCAGAAGATCTTTCGTGCGATGCAGAAGTACGGCCTCATCGTCGCCGACAACGGCTCCGACATGTACATCACCGGCACGTTCGATACGCGCTGGAACAACGGCATCCTGAATCCCGCGTTCGCGCTCCTCACGGCGAGCGACTTCGAGGTCGTGCAGCTCGGCTGGAAGCCCGCTGCCGCGCCCGCCCCCGCGCTGGCGTCGCTGAGCGTCAGCCCGACCGCGGTCGTGGGCGGCGCCTCGGCCACGGGTACGGTGACGCTGACCGCAGCGCCTGCGGCGCCGCTGTCGGTCGCGCTGTCGAGCGCGAGCAGCGCGGCGACGGTGCCGGCCGGCGTGAGCGTCGCGGCGGGGGCGACGTCGGCGACGTTCGCCGTCGCGACGTCCGCGGTGAGCGCACAGACCGTCACGTCGCTGACCGCGAGCTACAACGGTGCGCAGAAGACCGCGACGCTGACCGTCAATCCGGCGGGCGCCGCGCCGGCGCTTGCCGCGGTCACCCTGGGTGCGTCGAGCGTGACGGGCGGCGCGCCGGTGACCGCGACCGTGTCGCTCACTGCGCCGGCGCCGGCCGCAGGTGCAGCGATCTCGATTCGCAGCACGTCGAACCTGGCGTCGGTGCCGGCGAGCGTGACGGTGCCGGGTGGAGCGGTCTCGAAGTCGTTCACCGTCGTCACGCAGGCCCCCAGAGCCGACACCCCGCTGTCGATCTACGCAAGCTACGGGGGCGTGACGAAGTCGGCCGCGCTGCTCGTCACCCGCCATTAGGCGGACTCAATGCAGCACTTCGCTTGCGCGCACGAGCAGCGACTGCGGGATTGCGATCGCGAGCGCCTTGGCCGTCCGCGCGTTCAATACGAGCTCTAACCTCATGGGCTGCTCGACGGGGATCTCGGCGGGCTTCACGCCCCTGAGAATCTTGTCGATGTAGGCCGCGAAGCGGTAATACATGTCGGGGAAGCTGACCGCGTAGGTCGCGAGGCCTCCGGCTTCGACGAATTCGCGGTCGGGGTAGATGGCCGGGAGCCGGTAGCGCGCCGCGAGGTCGACGACGACCTGGCGATTGGCCTGCATGAGACCGTCGGCGCCGACGACAATGGCGCCGGCGTGATGCTGCGATGCCTCGGCAAACGCGCCGGGTAGAGCGCCCGACGCGCGAACGTCGAGCAGCTCCGCTTCGATGCCTAGCGCGCGCGCGGCGGCCTTCGTCTCTTCCCACTCGGCAGGCACGGCCGGGTTCGCCATGTTGTGCAGGAGCGCGACCCGCGATAGCGTAGGCACGAGCTCCTTCAGGAGCTCGACCCGCTTGGCCGAGAGCTCCGTGCTGAACGTGGTGAGCCCGGTGACGTTGCCTCCCGGGCGTGCGTAGCTTTGCACGATCGCGCGCGGGTCGCCCATCGTGGCCATCACGACGGGAATCGCCCCGGCCGCATTCCGCGCCGCATTGGTGGCGGGCGTCCCCCGCGTCACGATCACGTCGACCTTTTGCGAGGCGAGCTCCGCGGCGAGCTCGGGGAAGCGCTCCGCATGGCCGTCCGCCGAGCGATACACGATGACGAGGTTGCGCCCTTCGGCATATCCCAGGTCCGCGAGCCCTCGGCGCAGGGCCTCCAGATTGGCGGCGTTCTGTGCCGAGGGCACGGCTTCCAGAACGCCGACGCGATAGACCTTCGCGGCAGGCTGCGGCGCCGCGGGGTGCACGGCGCACGCGAGCGCGAGCACGAGCACGGCGGGTGCGCGGCCGATATGCAAGGTCGGCGCCTTCCGCACGCGTCAGATCACCACGCCCGGCTCGGAGCGTGCCGGCACGACGAGGGCGCGATACGCGTGCCAGGTTGCGTGGCCCACGAGGGGTACGGTGACGACGAGCCCTGCGAAGGCGAGCGCGAAGCCCACGCCCACGAGCACGACGATCGTCGCCGCCCACACGAGCATCGCCGGCAGGTGCGCCGCGAACACGCGAAGGCTCGTGATCACCGCGACGATGCCGTCGACCTTGCGGTCGAGCATCATCGGCACCGACACGGCGCTTGCCGCGAACGTGAGAAGCGCGAAGAACCCGCCCACGCAGGCGTAGGCGAGCAGGAACTCGATGTTGTCGAGCGAGAAGAGCTGCGCGACGAACGTCTCGGCAGTCGGCATGCCGCGCGTGTAGAAGAGCGCGAACACGATCAGCGACGCGCGCGCCCAAACGAGCAGGATCACGGTCAGCACGAGCGCGAACACGCCGATCGCGCTCGCGTTGCCGCGCCAGGCGTCGAGCGTTGCGGCCAGATGCACCGGAAGGCCGGCTTCGCGCCGGCGCGACAGGTCGTAGAGGCCGACGGCGAGAAACGGTCCCACCAGGAAGAAGCCGGTGACGAGCGCCGAGACGTACGCGAAGGCGTGGCGGAACGTGATCGCGATGAGCCAGCCCATGAGCGCGAAGCAGACGCCGTAGAAGAGGCTCGGGAGCGGGTAGGCGCGAAAGTCCTGCGCCCCGGCTGCGAGCCAGCGGAACGGCGCCGCCAAGCCGATTGCCGGCGACGGGAATGTCGAAGGCGGCGTGTCGGCGTCCGCAGTCACGACTGGAAAGGGTACACGCTGGGCAGCCGCAGGAGTTGCGTGAGCTCGTCGAGCGCGCGGCGCGATTCCTCGAGGAGCGCCGGATCGGCGAGGTCGGCCGGCGCGAGCCGGTCGCGGTAGTGCTTGCGGATCCACGCCTCGAGCGCTGCTGCGAGCGCGTCGTCGAGGAATACGTTGGCCGTCACCGCCGCACGCTCGGCCGCGGTGAGCGCGACGCGCAGGCGCAGGCATGCGGGGCCGCCGCCGTTGCGCATGCTCTGCCGGAGATCGAAGGTCGAGACCTCGGCAATCGACCCGCGGCTCGCGAGCAGGCGGTCGAGAAACGCCGACACGCGCGGATGCTCACGGCATTCGGCGGGCGCGACGAGCATGAGCCCCCCCTGCGGCCTCGCGACGAGTTGGCTGTTGAACAGATACGTCGCGACCGCATCGTCGAGCGTGACGTCGCGTTCGGGCACGACGACCGGATCGAATCCGGGACCGACCGCCTGCGCGAGGTCGCAAAGCACAGCGTGCTGGTCCAGCCAGGCGCGCTCGTGACAGAAGAGCGTTGCCGCGTGGCCGACGGCGATCACGTCGTTGTGGAAGACGCCCGCGTCGATGGCGGCCGGATTTTGCTGGGCGAACACCGTGCGCATCGCCGCGAGACCGTGGCGACGCGCGATCGCCTGCGACGCCTCGAGCGTCTGCCGCGCGGGAAAGCGCGTGGGCTGCGAGCCGTGGCCGTAGGCGCGGCGACCGTAGACGAAGAATTCGACGCCTGCGTCGAACCTCGTGTGGTTCGCGGCGCCCTCGTCGCCGGTTTGCGCCGAGGACGCAATCGCGTCGTGCACGACGAAGCGCGCCGGATCGGCGAAGATCGCGCGCAGGACCGCCGTGGTGGTGGGCGCCTCGAGCGCGCGGTGCAGGTGCGAGGCGAGATTCGCCGGCGTGAAGTGTACGCGGCCGTCCGCGGTATCGGGTGAAGGGCTGACGGTGGCGGCGTTGGCGACCCACATCGCGGCTGCGGAGGAGCATGCGGCGAGCAACGCGGGCGTCTCGCGGGCGGCGCGGGCGAGGACGTCGGCGTCGCGGCCGGCGAACCCCAGTGCGCGCAGCGCGTGGATCGCAGGACGCTCGTGCGGCGGCAGCACCGCTTGCGGCAAACCGCGTGCCGCGAGCGCGCGCATCTTGGACAAGCCCTGCAGCGCCGCCTCGCGCGGGTTGGAGAGCGCGCTCGCGTTGCGCTCGGAGGCGAGGTTGCCGGCGGCGAGGCCCGAGTAGTTGTGCGTCGGCCCCGGGATGCCGTCGAAGTTGATTTCCACGGCGCCGCTCATGCTTGGCTTCATCGATCCGCCGGCGACACCGGTACGACGCGCACGCTATCGCCTTCGCTCACGCGCAGCGCATCCGCGGCGTAGGGAAGCAGCGGGAAGCGGTCGGCGCGCGCCGGGGCGGCGACGACGATGGCGCGAAAGTCCGCGAAGCTGCGGTTGCAGACGAGCCACAGGATGTCGTCGGTGAGGCTGTCCGGCACCGGGTCCTCCTCGCCGAGCGTCACGGCCACGGTCTGCGACTGCCGCACCGCGTGGATGTTGTCACGGAAGCACTCGAGCGTGGGGCCCGCGTCGAAGATGTCGACGTAGCCTTCGTAACGGAATCCTTCCTGTTCGAGCATCGTGCGCGCGGGAACCGTGTCCGCATGCACCGCGCCGATCGCATCGCGGGCGTCCTGCGGCAGCAGATTCACGTACACCGGGTGCTTGGGCATGAGCTCGGCGATGAACGACTTCTGCCCGATGCCGGTCAGGTAGTCCGCCGTCGAGTACTCCATCGCGAAGAAATGTCGGCCCAGGCCTTCCCAGAACGGGCTGCGGCCCTGCGCATCGAGGCGCCCGCGCAGCTCGGCGATGACCTTCGACGAGAAGCGCTCGGCGAATTCGGCGATGAAGAGCAGGCGGCACTTGGCGAGCAGCACGCCGTTCTTGCCTTGCCGATACGCCTGGTCGAGAAACAGCGAGCAGAGCTCGGTGTGCCCGGTATGGTCGTTGGAAAGAAACAGCGTGGGGGCGGCGGTATAGACGCCCAGCTGTCGCGACGCGTGGACGAGCGTGCCGACGTGGTAGTTGTACCAGGGCTCCGTCAGGCCGACCGCGGCCTCGATCGCGCTGATGCCCACGACCCTGTCCACGCCGACGCCGTTGCGGGCGCTGTCCACGAGCACGAACATGTGGCACGCATCGCCGGCGCCGGCGCGGCCGGCGAACGACGCGAGCGAGCGCTCGATGCGCGAGGCGAGACGCTCGCGGTTGGCGGGCAGCGTGGTGAGGCCGGCGCCGGTGTGCTCGGAGAGCGCGAGGATCGAGGGCAGGTCGTCGCGTGCGATCGGGCGGATGTGGAACATCGCCTTCGCGACGCGCGTCAGGAGAGCGCTCTGTCGAGCGCGGTTTCGAGCCGCGCCAGCCCTTCGAGGATCTCGTCCAGCGAGATGACCAGCGACGGCGCGATGCGCACGACGTCGGGGCCGGCGACGAGAACCATGAGCCCCGCGTCGCCCGCCGCGCGCACGACGTCCATCGCCTTGCCCTTCCACTTGGCTTCGAGCTCGCAGCCGAGCCAAACGCCTTCGCCGCGCAGATCGCTGAACACGCGGCGCCGCCCGTTGATGGCCTTGAGGCCCTCCATGAAGAGCGCGTGGCGCGCCTTCACGCCGTCGAGCACCTCGGTGGTGTTGACGATGTCGAACACCGCCCCGGCCACCGCGCATGCCAGCGGATTGCCGCCGTACGTCGTGCCGTGCACCCCCACGCCGAATGCGCCTGCGATCTCGTTCGTCGTCAGCAGCGCACCGACGGGGAACCCGCCTCCCAGGCCCTTGGCGCTGGTCAGGATGTCGGGCACCACGCCCTTCTGCATGTACGAAAACAGCGCGCCGGTGCGGCCCATGCCGCTCTGGATCTCGTCGAGGATCAGGATCGCGTTGTGCGCCGTGCACAGGCGGCGCGCGGCGTGCAGGAACGCAGGCGTCCCGGGCGTCATCCCGCCTTCGCCCTGCATCGGCTCGAGGATCACCGCGCAGATCTCGGCGCCGCGCTGGGCGAACTCCCGCTCGAGCGCCGCGACGTCGTTGTACGGAATGTGCGTGAAGCCCGCAGGGTTGGGCCCGAAGCCGCTCGCGTACTTCGCCTGGCCGCCGGCGGTCACCGTGAACAGGGTGCGGCCGTGGAACGCGTTCTGGGTGGACACGACCCGGTACTTCTGTTCGCCGAAGCGGTCGTGCGCGTAGCGGCGGGCGAGCTTGAGCGCCGCCTCGTTCGCTTCCGCGCCCGAGTTGCAGAAGAACACGCGCTCGGCGAACGTGTGGTCGACGAGACGGCGAGCGAGCCTAAGCGCCGGCTCGTTGGTGAACCAGTTCGAGACGTGCCAGAGCGTGCACGCCTGGTCGGTCAGCGCGCGGATGAGCGCGGGGTGGCAATGCCCGAGCGACGTGACGGCGACGCCGGCCGCGAAGTCGATGTACATGCGGCCGGCCTGGTCCCAGACGCGCGAGCCTTCGCCGCGCACGGGGATGAACGACGCGGGCGCGTAGCAGCGCACCATGATCTCGTCGAATGTCTCGCGCGAGACCGGCAGGGTCGACGCGCTCGACGGGGCGAGCGCCGCGTCGCGCCGCGCGGTGGCGGCGACGATGGCCTGGGCGGAGAGCTTGTTCATCGGCGTTCTACGGTGCAGTGGCGATCACCTGGATCTCGACCTTGTAGTCGGGATGCGCGAGCGCCGCCTCGACCGTCGCGCGCGCGGGCGTCTGGCCGGGCACGACCCAGGATTCCCACACCGAGTTGAGCGTCGGGAAATCGGCCATGTCCGGAAGGTAGATGGTGGCGGAGAGTAGCCGCGACTTGTCGCTGCCGCAGTCGCCGAGCAGGCGGTCGATCGAGGCCAGCACCTGCTTCGTCTGGGTGGCCATGTCCGCCTTGCAGTCGTCGGCCACCTGGCCCGCGAGATAGACGATGCGCTCGCCGCCCGGCGTGAACACGACGGCATCGGACAGTCGCTTGCAGGGGTTGCGGCGCTCGATGGGCATGTTGGTATCCTGTGACGGCGGAATTTTCGGAGGCCACCATTCTAAATGGAATTATGAGCGCTCGCCTCGCCCTCGTCCTGGGCGCCGCCGCGATGTTTCTCGCGGTTGCGCTCGGCGCCTTCGGTGCGCACGCCCTGAAGGCGCGGCTGCCGGCGGACATGACGGCCGTATGGCAGACCGCCGTCCAGTATCACGCCTGGCACGCGCTCGCGCTGCTCGCGACCGGGCTCCTGCTCCTGCACCGGGAGGAGCGCGCGGGCCTGGGGCTCGCGGCCTGGCTGTTCGTCGCCGGGATCGTGCTCTTCTCGGGAAGCCTGTACGCGATGGCGCTGACCGGCGTGCGCGGCCTGGGCGCGGTCACGCCGATCGGAGGTGTCGCGTTCCTGGCGGGGTGGACGGCGATGGTCTGGGCGATCGCGAGGGGGTGACGCGCTCACCCGACTCATTCCACCTTGGCACCGGACTCCTTCACCACCTTCTGCCACTTCACCGTTTCCGTCGCGATGTGGCGCGCGAAGTCCTCCGGCGTCAAACCGGTCGCGGCGATCGCGCCCTGCGAGGCGAGCTTCTCCTTCGCCTCGGGGGTCGCGAGCCACTTCGCGACTTCGCCGTTGATCTTCGCCACCACGTCCTTCGGCGTGCCCGCGGGCGCGAGAAGTCCGAACCACGAGGACGCCTCGAATCCCGGGACGCCCGACTCGGCGATCGTCGGCACGTCGGGCAGCGCGCTCGAGCGCTGCGCGCTCGTGACGGCGAGCGGGCGCAGCTTGCCCGCCTTGATGAGCGCGAGCGAGGAGGGCAGGTTGTCGAACATGAGGTCGACCTGGCCGCCGGTGAGATCGGCGAGCGCCGGCGCGCTGCCCTTGTACGGGACGTGCTGCATGGACACGCCGGTCATCGTCTTGAAGAGCTCGCCCGAAAGGTGGATCGACGTGCCGCTTCCGGACGAGGCGAAGTTGAGCTTGTCCGGGTGCGCCTTGGCGTAGGCGATCAATTCCTGCACCGATTTCACCGGCAGCGAGGGATTGACCTCGAGCACGTTCGGCACGCCGGCCACGAGGATGACGGGCGCGAAGTCCTTCACATGGTCGTACGGCATCTTCTCGTACAGGCTCGGGTTGATCGCGTGCGTGCCGACGGTTCCCATGAGCAGCGTGTAGCCGTCCGGCGCCGACTTCGCCACGATGTCGCTGCCGATGTTGCCGCCCGCGCCCGGGCGGTTGTCGACGACGAACGCCTGGCCGGTCGAGTCGGAAAGCTTCTGCGCGACGATGCGCGCGATGATGTCGGTGGTGCCGCCCGCCGGGAACGGCACGACGATCTTCACCGCATGGCTTGGGTAGGGCTGGCCGAACGCGGCGAGCGCGACCGTCGCGAGCAGCGCGCACGCGGCGCGAAGGACAGTACGGACCATGGCTTTCCTCCTTGCGATCTTCTTCGAGTCAATCGACCTTGGCGCCCGAGGCCTTGATGATGCGCGCGTATTTGGCGAGCTCGCGCGAGATCATCTGCGCGAATTGCTCGGGCGTGTCGGGCGAAGGATCGGCGCCGTCGGCCATGAGCTTCGCACGGACGTCGGGCGCGGTGAGAATCTTGGTGACGTCGGCGTTCCACTTGGCGACGATCGGCGCCGGCGTGCCGGCGGGCGCGAACAGGCCGTACCACGTGGAAATGTCGAAGCCCGGCAGCCCGGCTTCCGCCATCGTGGGCAAATCCGGGACGAGCGGCGAGCGCTGCGCCGTCGTCACCGCCAGCGCCTTCAATTTCCCCGCCTTCACCTGCGCCATGGCGTTGGCGAGGTTGTCGAACATGAACTGGGTGTCCCCGGCGAGCAGCGCCTGGGTCGCGGGCGCGCCGCCTTTGTAGGGGATGTGCGTGGCGTCCACGCCCGTCTCGACCTTGAACAGCTCGCCCGCGAGATGGCCGGCGCTGCCGTTGCTGCCGGAGCCGAACGCGATCTTGCCGGAGTTCGCTTTGGCGTAGGCCAGGAACTCCTTCACGTTGTTGACCGGCAGCGACGCGTTGACCACGAGCACGTTCGGCGTGACGGCGATCAGCGTGATCGGCGCGAAGTCCTTCGCCGCGTCGTACGGCATCGATTTGTACAGGCTCGGGTTGACCGCGTGCGTGGATAGCGCGCCGAGCAGGATCGTGTAGCCATCGGGCGCGGACTTCGCGACGTAGTCGGCGCCGATGTTGCCGCCGGCGCCGGGCTTGTTCTCTACAACCACACTCTGCCCCCACATCTCCGTGAGCTTCTGCGCGATGAGGCGCCCGGCGAGGTCGAGCGAGCCTCCCGGCGGGAACGGCACGACGAGCTTGACCGACCTCGACGGGTACGCCTGGGCGGCTGCCGGGAGCACGGGCAGCGCGGCGGCGAGCGCCAAGAGCCGCAGGACGAAACGGCGTCCTGGGGAAAGAGAGTGGAAAGCTTGCATCGGGAAGGAACTCCGGGCACTCGTGAACGTCCCAGGCATTCTAGCAATCGCGGCCCCCGTGACAGCCCGTCGCGTTTGGCGGGCACGGGCCTCTGCGCGCATAATCAAGGGTTAATCTATAAGACGCAGCCCTAGGGCCCCGCGCCGGGCTCGAGGCTGCCGGCGCCGCAGGGGACCACTACAGTACGATGAATCGAACCGTTGCAATCATTGCCGCGACCGCCGTGGCGCTTGGCGCCGCGGGTGCGGGCTATTGGCTCGGCACCCAGCGCCTGCCGCCGCCGGCAGCCGCGGCGTCCAAAGCGAGCAACCCGAAGGACGCCTCCGCCGCGTCGCAGGCGGTGACGGTCGAGGCGGTGAAGGTGGTCACGGCTTCGATGCCGCAGACGATCACCGCGGTGGGCAGCCTACGCTCCGACGAATCGGTCACGCTGCGGCCGGAAAACGCCGGCCGCATCAGCGCCATCACGTTCCAGGAGGGCCAGCGCGTCGCGAAGGGCGCGCCGCTCGTGCGGCTCGATCCCGCGATCCCGCAGGCGGAGTACGAGCAGGCGAAGGCCAATTTCACGCTCGCCCAGTCGAAGTTCGACCGAGCGGTGGACCTGGCCAAGCGCAACTACATCTCCGGCCAGGCGAAAGACGAGGCGGAGAACAACCTCAAGGTGGCGCAGGCGTCGCTGCAGCTCGCCGAGGCGAAGCTCGCCAAGACCGACATCCGCGCGCCGTTCTCGGGGATCATCGGGCTGCGCTCGGTGTCGATCGGCGACTACGTAAAGGAGGGCGCTGATCTGGTCAACCTCGAGTCGATCGATCCGCTCAAGGTCGACTTCCGCGTGCCGGAAAACTACCTTCGCCAGGTGCAGCCCGGTCAGTCGCTGACGATCACGCTCGACGCGATGCCGGGGAAGTCGTTCGACGGCAAGGTGGTGGCGGTGAATCCGCTCGTCGACGCCGCCGGCCGCTCGATCGTGATCCGCGCGCAGGTGCCCAATCCCGACACGCTGCTGCGGCCCGGCATATTCGCGCGGGTGCGGCTCATCACGCGCGACCAGGCCGACGCGATGGTGCTGCCTGAGCAGGCGATGGTGCCGCAGGGCAGCGAGCAGTATGTGTTCAAGGTCATCGACGGCAAGGCGGCGCGCGTCAAGATCGAGACCGGGCAGCGCCGCGACGGCATGGTCGAGGTGGTCGCGGGCCTCGTGCCGGGCGACACGGTCGTCACCGCGGGCCAGCTCAAGATCCGCGACGGCTCCGCCGTGCGCATCGCGGAAAGCGCGGCAAGCGCGCCGGCGGCCGCGCAATCGCCGCCGCCCGCGGCACCCGTCTCGGGCGCGGTGGATGCGAGCGGCACGCCGATGGCGCCCGCGAGCGCGACGACCGTGAAGGCCGGCTCGCTGCCCGTGCGGCCGCCGAAGAGCTGATGACCTTACCCGAGGTGTGCATCAAGCGGCCCGTCTTCGCGACGGTGCTCTCGCTCGTCATCCTGCTCGTCGGCCTCATCTCGTACCAGCGCCTCGCCGTGCGCGAATACCCGCGCATCGACGAGCCCGTGGTGAGCGTCAGCACGACGTACCGCGGCGCCTCGGCGGAGGTGGTCGAGTCCCAGGTCACGAAGATCCTCGAGGACTCGCTGTCCGGCATCGAGGGCGTGGAGATCATGACATCGCAGAGCCGCTCCGAGACGAGCCGCATCAACGTGCGCTTCCGCCTCACGCGCGACCCCGATTCCGCGGCGGCGGACGTGCGCGACAAGGTCGCGCGGGTTCGTGCGAAGCTTCCCGATGCCGTCGACGAGCCGGTCATCGCCAAGGTCGAGGCGGATTCGCAGCCGGTGATCTACATCAGCGTGCAGGCGGGCACGTTCTCCACCCTCGAGGCCACCGACTACGTCAACCGCTACATCAAGCCACGGCTGTCGGTGCTGCCGGGCGCCGCCGACGTGCGCATCTTCGGCGAGCGCCAGGTGTCGATGCGCGTGAACATCGACCGCACGCGCCTTGCCGGCTACAAGCTCACCGTGCAGGACGTGGAGGACGCGATCCGCCGCCAGAACGCGGAGATCGCCGCGGGCCGCATCGAGTCCACCACACGCGAGTTCACCGTCGTCGCCGAGACCGATCTCCAGACGCCGGAGCAGTTCAACCAGATCATCATCGCCAACGTCGGCGGCTATCCGGTGCGCATCAAGGACGTCGGGTCGGCGGCGATCGGCCCGCTCGACGACCGCTCGATCTCGCGCTACAACGGCAGCCCCTCGCTCAACATCGGCGTGGTCAAGCAGGCCGTGGCGAATCCGCTCGAGCTGTCGCAGGGCGTGCGCGCCGAGGTCGACAAGATCAACCAGAACCTGCCGGCGGGGATGAAGCTCGTCGTGGCGTACGACACGTCGGTGTTCATCGACCGCTCGATCGCCTCCGTGTTCCACACCATCGGCGAGGCGATCATCCTCGTCGTGCTGGTCATATTCTTCTTCCTGCGCAGCCTGCGCGCCACGATCATCCCGATCGTCACGATTCCCGTGTCGCTGGTCGGCGCGTTCGCGCTCATGTACTTCTTCGGCTTCACCATCAACACGCTGACCCTGCTCGCGATGGTGCTTGCCATCGGCCTCGTCGTGGACGACGCGATCGTCGTGCTGGAGAACGTCTTCCGCCACATCGAGGACGGCATGCCGCGCAAGCAGGCCGCGATGCAGGGCAGCAAGGAGATCGCGTTCGCGGTCATCGCCATGACGCTCACGCTCGCGTCGGTGTTCGCGCCGCTCGCGTTCGCCACCGGTCGAACCGGGCGGCTGTTCATCGAATTCGCGCTGACGCTGTCGGGCGCCGTGCTCGTCTCGGGCTTCATCGCGCTCACGCTCACGCCGATGATGTGCTCGCTGCTGCTCAAGCACGAGGCGAAACATTCTTGGATCTATAACAAGATCGAGGCGGGCTTCGAGGCGTTCACGCAAGCGTACCGCAAGGCGCTCACCGCGCTCCTTCACCACCGGTGGATCGCGGGAGTCGGCTGGCTCGTCATGCTGCTCGCCGGCGCCGGGCTGTTCATGGTGCTCAAGTCGGAGCTGTCGCCGATCGAGGACCGCGGCGTCGTGTTCGGCATCGTCACGGCGCCGCAGGGGTCCACGCCGCAGTACACCGCCGACCAGCTGAAGCCCATCGAGGAGTTCTACTCGCAGGTGCCCGAGGCCTACGCGTACACGATGATCTCGGGCTTCCCGACGGTTGTCGACGGCAACGCGGTGCTGCGCCTGAAGCCGTGGGAGGAGCGCACGCGCAAGCAGCAGGAGATCGCCGATGGCCTGCGGCCGAAGTTCGCGAGCATCCCCGGCGCGCTCGCGTTCCCGATCAACCCGCCCTCACTCGGCCAGAGCTTCCGCTCCACGCCGATCGAGTACGTCGTCATGTCGCAGGTGCCGTACGCCGAGCTTTCACGCATCGTCGACAACTTCTTAGACGAGGTGCGCAAGATTCCGGGCGTGCAGAACCTGCAGACCGACCTTCGCCTCAACACGCCCGAGGTCCGCGTCAACATCAACCGCGACAAGCTGGGCGACATCGGCGTCAACGTCGACACGGTGGGCCGCACGCTCGAGACGATGCTCGGCGGCCGCCAGGTGACGCGCTTCAAGCGCGACGGGGAGCAATACGACGTGATCGTGCAGGTCGCGCCGATCGACCGCACCACGCCTGCCGACATCAGCGACAGCTACGTGCGCGCCCGCGACGGCGGCATGGTGCAGCTCGCCAACCTGGTGGAGGTCAAGGAGGGCGTGGCGCCGCAGTCGCTCAACCACTTCAATCGCCTGCGCGCGGTCAAGATAACGGGCACGCTCGCGCCCGGCTACACGATCGACGACGCGCTGAAAGCCATGGACGATGCCGCGAAGCGGGTGCTGCCGCCGACCTCGCAGACCGGCCTCGACGGGCAGTCGCGCGAGTTCCGGCAGTCGGGCAGTGAGATCTACTTCACGTTCGTGCTCGCGCTGTGCTTCATCTACCTCGTGCTGTCCGCGCAGTTCGAGAGCTTCGCGCACCCGTTCGTGATCATGCTGTCGGTGCCGCTGTCCATGACGGGCGCGCTGTTCATGCTCTGGCTCACCGGCGGCACGCTCAACATCTACAGCCAGGTGGGCCTCATCACGCTGGTGGGCCTCATCACCAAGCACGGCATCCTGATCGTGGAGTTCGCGAACCAGCTGCGCACCAAGGGCGAGGATCTCATCCCGGCCGTCGTGGACGCGGCCACGCTGCGCCTGCGGCCCATCCTCATGACCACCGGCGCGATGGTGCTCGGCGCCGTGCCGCTCGCGCTCGCGCACGGCGCGGGCGCCGAGTCGCGCACGCAGATCGGATGGGTGATCGTGGGCGGCCTGACGTTCGGCACGCTGCTCACGCTGTTCGTGGTGCCCGTGGCGTACACGCTGGTCGCGCGCAAGGCCCATCTCGAGGCGCACGGCATCGACGCCGCACCCTTGCCGCCGGGCGGTGCGCCCGCGCACGGTCACGCCGACTGATCTTCCCGGGTCGCAAGCTCCTGTCGGCGCTCGTCGTGAAGAGAAGCTCGATGGAGTCGCTCGGTCCGGAGTACCAGGAGGTTGCTGCCCGACAGGGCCAAGATCGCGTGCCCCGGTCGTCCAGTACGCGATGAAAGGCGTCCGCACCGCGAGTGTTTCGGGCGGCACGCGCGCGGCGCCGGATGATCCGCTCGCCGCGGCGAAGGTCTCGGGGGAGCCGAATCAGAAGCTTCTCGACGCCTCGTGGCCGGCGATCGACCTGTCGGCTCATGCCGAGCGAGCGCGCCAGGTGCTGGCACGGGCGAAGTCCCAGTAACCGCGGGCCCTGCCCCGCTGCAATTGACATAGAATGGTCAAAACCGGGCCGCAGAATGCCCGGTTACGTCCGATCCACGAGGAGGGTTCATGAGAGCATTCGTATCTGCGCTGCTGCGCGCCGCGCTCGCCGCCGGTCTCGTCGCGGGCGCGTCCGCGGCGCAGGCCGTCACGGAGATCCAGTGGTGGCACGCCATGACGGGGGCCAACAACGACCGCGTCAACAACCTCGCCAAGCGCTTCAACGAAAGCCAGAGCGACTACAAGGTCACGGCCGTGTTCAAGGGCAGCTATCCCGAAGCGATGGCCGCGGCGATCGCCGCCTACCGCGCCGGCAACGCGCCCGCGCTGCTGCAGGTGTTCGAGGTCGGCACGGGGACGATGATGGCGTCGAAAGGCGCGATCAAGCCGGTGTACGAGGTGATGAGCGAGGCCGGCGAGAAGTTCGACCCGAAGGCATACGTGCCCGCGGTGGCGGGTTACTACACGGACTACAAGGGCCGGATGCTCTCGTTCCCGTTCAACAGCTCGACGACGGTCTTCTGGTACAACAAGGACGCGTTCGAGAAGGCGGGGCTCGATCCGAACAAGCCGCCGACGACGTGGCCCGAGGTCGTCGCAGCCATGGCGAAGCTCAAGGCCTCGGGCCATGCCTGCCCGTTCACGACGGGATGGCAGGTGTGGACGCAGCTCGAGAGCTTCTCGGCCTGGCACAACGTGCCTTACCTGACCAAGGACAACGGCTTCAGCGGCCCCGACGCCAAGCTCGTGTTCAACGGGCCGCTTCAAGTGCGCCACATCCAGGACATGCAGGATTGGCTCAAGAAGGGCTATTTCGTCTACGGCGGCCGCAAGAACGAGCCGGAGGCGAAGTTCTACAGCGGCGAATGCGCGATGATGGTCACGTCGTCGGCCGCCTACGGCACGATCAAGCAGAACGCGAAGTTCAAGTTCGCCGAGTCGCCGATGCCGTATTACGCCGATGTCGCCGGCGCGCCGCAGAACACCATCATCGGCGGCGCAAGCCTGTGGGTGATGGGCGGCAAGAAGAAGGACGAGTACAAGGCGGTGGCCAAGTTCCTCACGTTCCTCTCCAGGCCGGAGATCCAGGCCGAGTTCGCGGAGCAGACGGGTTACGTGCCGATCACCACCGCCGCCTTCGAGCTCTCCAAGAAGTCGGGCTTCTACGACAAGAACCCGGGCACCGACGTGGCGGTCCAGCAGCTCATCGTGAAGACGACGAACAACTCGCGCGGCGTGCGCGCCGGCAACCTGTCGCAGATCCGCGACGTGACCGACGAGGAGCTCGAGGCCGTGTGGGCGGGCAAGAAGACGCCGCAGCAGGGCCTCGACGATGCGGTCAAGCGCGGCAACGAGATCATCGAGCGGTTCAACAAGGCGAACAAGGGTTAATACGTCGCCGCCGGCGACGCATTAACTCGCCAGGATCGAACGGCGCCGCTTGGCGCCGCTCATCCTGGCGGGGCCCGCGATGGAGAAACGAGCCCGCTTCGAGTCCCGCTGGCTGCCGTACGCGCTGCTCGCGCCGCAGCTCGCGATCACCCTCGTCTTCTTCTACGTGCCGGCCGGGCAGGCCGTATACTGGTCCACCCTCGTGCAGGACGCGTTCGGCACCACCACGCAGTTCGTCGGGCTCGATAACTTCAAGGACCTCTTCGCCGACGAGGACTACCTCGCGTCGTTCCGGGTCACCATCATCTTCTCGGTGCTCGTTGCCGGCTTGGGCCTGACGATCTCGCTCGTCCTCGCGGCGTTCGCCGACCGCGTGATCCGCGGCGCCGGCGTGTACAAGACGCTCCTCATCTGGCCGTATGCCGTAGCGCCCGCGGTGGCGGCAATCCTCTGGCTGTTCCTGTTCAACCCGACGCTCGGCGTCGTCGCGCACTGGCTGCGCAGCCTCGGCGTGCAATGGGACCCGCTGCTCAACGGCACCGACGCGCTGATCATGGTCGTGATCGCCGCCGTGTGGAAGCAGGTGAGCTATAACTTTCTCTTCTTCCTGGCCGGGCTGCAGGCCATTCCCAAGTCGCTCATCGAGGCGGCCGCCATCGACGGCGCGGGGCCGGTCAAGCGCTTCGCGACCATCGCGTTCCCGCTCCTGTCGCCGACGACGTTCTTCCTGCTCGTCGTCAACATGGTCTACGCCTTCTTCGACACGTTCGCGATCATCGACGCCGCGACCGACGGCGGACCGGCGAAGGCCACGACCATCCTCGTGTTCAAGGTCTTCGCCGACGGGTTCAAGGGACTCGACCTCGGCGGCTCCTCGGCGCAGTCGGTCGTGCTGATGGCCATCGTGATCGCGCTCACGATGATCCAGTTCCGCTACGTGGAGCGGAAGGTTCAATACTGAAATGCGAGCATGATCGAGAACCGTCCCTGGCTCACCGTGGTCTCGCACCTGGTGCTGATCGTGGGCGTGGCGATCGTCGCGTTGCCGGTGTACATCACGTTCGTCGCCTCCACGCTCGCCGCCGACGAGGTCCTGCAGGCGCCGATGCCGCTGATTCCCGGCACGCACCTCATCGAGAACTACGCGAAGGTGCTGGGCGAGGGCGTGTCGGCCAACGTGACCAGCCCGCCGGTCGGGCGCATGATGTGGGTGAGCCTCGTCTCCGCGCTCGTGATCGCGTGCGGCAAGATCGCCATATCGCTCCTGTCCGCGTTCGCCATCGTCTATTTCCGCTTCCGCTTCCGCGCCCTCGCGTTCTGGCTGATCTTCGTGACCCTGATGCTCCCGGTCGAGGTGCGCATCCTGCCCACCTACAAGATCGTGTCCGACCTGCACATGCTCGACACCTATGCGGGCCTCACCGTCCCGCTGATCGCGTCGGCGACGGCGACCTTCCTGTTCCGCCAGTTCTTCCTCACGATTCCCGACGAGCTCGCCGAGGCGGCGCGCATCGACGGCGCCGGGCCGATGCGCTTCTTCCTCGACGTCGTGCTGCCGCTGTCGCGTCCGAACATCGCGGCGCTCTTCGTCATCCTCTTCATCTTCGGCTGGAACCAGTACCTTTGGCCTCTGCTCGTGACCACCGACGAGTCGATGTACACCACGGTCATCGGCATCAAGCGGATGATCGCGGGAGGCGACGCGGCCACCGAGTGGAATCTCGTGATGGCTACCGCGATGCTCGCGATGCTGCCGCCTGCGCTCGTGGTGCTGCTCATGCAGCGCTGGTTCGTCAAGGGCCTCGTGGACACCGAGAAATAGGGCATGGCAAGAGTCGAACTCCGCGACGTGCGCAAGAGCTACGGCGAGCTCGAGGTGATCCACGGCGTTACCACGAGCGTCTCCGACGGCGAGTTCATCGTGATCGTCGGCCCGTCGGGCTGCGGCAAGTCGACGCTGCTTCGCATGGTCGCCGGGCTCGAGGCGATCACGTCGGGCGAGATCGTGATCGGCGAGCGCGTGGTCAACACGCTCGAACCCAAGGACCGCGACATCGCGATGGTGTTCCAGAACTATGCGCTCTACCCGCACATGAGCGTGTTCGACAACATGGCGTACGGGCTTCGCATCCGCGGCCTCGCGAAGGACGAGATCAAGTCGCGCGTCGATCGCGCGGCCGGCATCCTCGAGCTCGGGCCGCTTCTTGCGCGAAAGCCCCGCCAGCTCTCGGGCGGCCAGCGGCAACGCGTGGCGATGGGGCGGGCGATCGTGCGCGAGCCGGCGGTGTTCCTCTTCGACGAGCCGTTGTCGAACCTCGACGCCAAGCTGCGCGTGCAGATGCGCCTGGAGATCCAGAAGCTGCACCGGCGCCTGCGCACGACCAGCCTCTACGTCACGCACGACCAGGTCGAGGCGATGACGCTCGCCGACCGCATGATCGTGATGAACGCCGGGCGCGCGGAGCAGATAGGGTCGCCGATGGAGGTGTACGAGAATCCCGCGACGCTGTTCGTGGCGGGCTTCATCGGCTCGCCCGCGATGAACTTCCTGCCCGCGAGGGCGGACGGCGACTCGCGCTTCACGTTCCTCGGCGGCGGCGCGGTCGCTGCCGCGAGGGGGAGCGCGGTGCGGGGCGCTGCGGTGACCGTCGGGATCCGCCCGGAGCACCTGCGTCCGGTCCCAGCCGCGGACGGCGCCGCGTTCGCGGGGCCGGTCGAGATGGTCGAGCAGCTCGGCGCGGACACGCTCGTGCATGTCGGACACGGTGCGGACACGGTCGTCGCGCGCCTGCCTCAGGGCCATCCCGTGGAGGTCGGGTCCACGCTGCAGCTTGCCGCCGACCCGTCACGAGTCTTCCTCTTCGACAGTGCCACCGGAGCGCGCATCTCATGAGTCCTTTGCAACCTTGGCCGTATCCGCGCATGTGCGCGCACCGCGGCGCGGGCAAGCTCGCCCCCGAGAACACGCTCACCGCGATGCGCGTCGGGCACGCGCACGGCTATTCCATGGTCGAGTTCGACGTGAAGCTCGCCGCCGACAACGTCGCGTTCCTCCTCCACGACGCAACGCTCGACCGCACGACGAGCGGCCGGGGCCGGGCGGACGCGATGCCGTGGCGCGAGCTGTCGAGGCTCGACGCCGGCGGATGGCATTCGGCGAAGTACGCGGGCGAGATGATCCCGACGCTGGCCGCGATCGCGCGCTGGGCGCGCGCACACGGCGTGTTCGCCAACGTCGAGATCAAGCCCACACCCGGCCGCGAGCGCGAGACGGGCGGGGCGGTGGCGCTCGACGCCGCCGCGCTCTGGCGCGACGCGGAGGTGCCGCCGCTGCTGTCCTCGTTCGCCGAGGCCTCGCTCGAGGGTGCCCGCGAGGCCGTCCCCGCGCTGCCGCGCGCGCTCCTGCTCGACGAGATGCCCGCGGACTGGCTCGATCGCCTCGCACGCCTGGGCTGCGTCGCGCTCGACGCCGACCACGAGCTGCTCACGCGCGAGATCGTCGCGCGGACGCACGACAACGGCTACCGCGTCTGCTGCTACACGCCGAACGATCCGTCGCGCGTGGCCGAGCTCGTGCAGTGGGGAGTCGACACGATCATCACGGACGCGATCGACGTCATCCCGGCGACGCCGCCCTAAGCTTTCTCGAGCACGTAGGTGCCCGGCGCCTTCTCGAGCAGCGGGTACTTCGCGCTTCCGGTACGCTTCGGCGCGGCGCGGTGCGCACCGCCGAACTTCGCGAGCCACTCGTACCAGTGTGGCCACCAGCTCCCCGGCACGGCTTGCGCGCGCGCGAGCCAGTCGTCGGCGGCGTCGGTGAGCAGATCGTTCGTCCAGTAGTTGCGGCGCACGGGCTGCGGCGGGTTGATCACGCCGGCGATGTGGCCCGAGGCCGCCAGCGTGAACGTGACGTCGCCGCCGACGAGTTCGGTCGTGCGATATGCCGAGCGCCAGGGCACGATGTGGTCCTCGCGCGAGGCGAGCACGTACACGGGCATGGTGAGGCGCGAAAGGTCGACCGGCACGCCGCCCATCGTGAGCGCGCGCGGCTCGCGCAGGCGGTTGTCGAGGTACATGTTGCGCAGGTAGTACACATACATCGGCCCCGGCAGGTTGGCCGAGTCGCTGTTCCAGTACAGCAGATCGAACGCCGGCGGCGTCTCGCCCTTCAGGTAGTTGGCGACGACGTAGTTCCACACGAGCTCGTTGGCCCGCAGGCTCGCGAAGGCGCTCGCGAGCTCGCTTCCGTGCACGCGCGCTCCCGCCATGAGCTGCGCCTCGCGGGAGGCCAGGAACTGCTCGGAAACGTAGACGCCGATGTCGCCGGGGTCGGCGAAGTCGAGCATGGTCGTAAGGAACGTCGCGCTGGCGACCATGGGCGCTTTGCGCGCGGCGAGCACGGCGAGCGCACACGCGAGGATCGTCCCGCCCACGCAGAAGCCGAGCGCGTTGACCGTCTTGCTGCCGGTGATCTCGCCGGCGATGCGCAATGCCGTGATCGCGCCCCGCTCGACGTAATCGTCCCAGGTGAGCGTGCCGAGCTCCGCCGGCACGTTGCGCCACGACACGATGAACACCGTATGCCCCTGCGCTACCGCGTGGGCGACGAACGAGTTTGCGGGCGTCAGGTCGAGGATGTAGTACTTGTTGATGCACGGCGGCACGATGACCAGCGGCCGCTTGCGCACCTTCGGTGTGGTCGCGTCGTACTGGATGAGCTCGATCAGCTCGTTGCGGAACACGACGTCGCCCGGCGTGACCGCGAGGTTGCGCCCGACCGCGAAGGCGCGCTCGTCGGTCATCGTGATGCGGCCCTTCCGCGCGTCCTCGGCGAGATTGCGCAGGCCCTGCACGAGGCTCGCGCCCTCGGTCTCGATCGCGTGCCTCAACACGTCCGGATTCGTTCCGGGATAGTTCGTCGGCGCGATGGCGTCGAGGTATTGGCGCGTGGTGAACTCGACGCGGCGCTTTTCCGCGGGCGGCAGCGGCGCGAGCCGCGCGAGCTCGCCCAGGTAGCCCGCATACAGGAGGTACGACTGGCGCATGAGGGAGTAGAAGGGCTGCTCGTGCCACGCAGGGTCCCGGAAGCGGCGGTCGCCTGCGGGCTGCTC
Source organism: Casimicrobiaceae bacterium (assembly GCA_035499955.1). GTDB lineage: Bacteria > Pseudomonadota > Gammaproteobacteria > Burkholderiales > Casimicrobiaceae > VBCG01. Next base: position 9,238 of record DATJXV010000218.1, on the reverse strand, counting down.
CGCGATCTCGGGCAGTCGTCCGCCGGTTGCGGGAAGCTCGAGCGCCGCGCGCCAGAGCTGGGCTAACCGCGACTTGAACCGCTGGCCGGCGTCGGCCGTCTCCGCCGGCACCGCCGCGGCCGCGACGGGCACATGCGCATGGGCTGCTTGGGGCGACGGCTGCATCGCCTGCTGCCACCACGCGACCCACGACCGCTGCGCGTCCTGCCACTGCGAGGCCAGTTCGGACCAGGCATGGTCGCGCGGGTCGAGGGGGGCCATGGCGGAATCTGCGCGCGTGAAGGCCACGATTCTAACGCGCGATTCGAGCCTTCAGTGCTCGAGAAGCACGTGCATGCCGCCGATGATCGCGATGCCGAGGCCGATGGCCACGACCTGGCCCAGCGTTTCGATGGGCTCGGGCCGCCGATGCAGGCTCGGTATCAGGTCGGCCACCGCTACGTAGAGCAGGCTTGCCGCGGCGAGGGCGAGCACGATAGGCAGCGCCTGCTGCATGCCCGCCAGCGCGAAGTAGCCCGCCAGCGCACCTGCGAGCGTTGCGGCGCCGGAGGCCACGTTGAACGTGAACGCCTTGGCGCGCGTGAAGCCGGAGTGGATCAGCACCGCGAAGTCGCCGACCTGCTGCGGCACCGCGTGCGCCACAATCGCCACCGTCGCGGCCACGCCGAGCGGCACGTCGACCAGGAACGCGGCGGCGATGACGATGCCGTCGCAAAAGTTGTGCACGCTGTTGCCGATGAGGATCATGAGCCCCGAGCGGCCGCCGTCGGCGTGCGAGTGCAATGCGTGGTCGTGCTCGGATTCGCTTTCGTCGTCGTGATGCTCGGCGTGGCCGTGCGAGTGCCGCCAAAGCACGAGCTTCTCGAGGAGGAAGAAGACCAGCAGGCCGGCGAGCGTGGTGGCCATCACGGTCGAGGTGTTGCCCGTCTCGAGCGCATGCGGCAGGAGCTCGATGAACACCGCGCCGAGCAGCGCGCCGACCGCGAAGGACACGAGGCGTGGAATCCACGCCGAGGACAGTGCGAGCGTCGCGCCGGCGACGGCGGTGGCGAGGATGCCGCCCGCCAGCGCGGCCGCGACGATGGAAGCGAGCGTGGACAAGATCCGCCCGAGTATAGCGTGCTAGGCGTCGAGCCACGCCGCGAGCGCCATGCGGCCGCAGCGCCTGTCGCGCCGATACGAGAAGAAGCGATCGGTATCGGTGAACGTGCACGACGACGGGTCGAACGCAATGTCGGTGACCCCGAGCGCGGTCAGGCGCTGGCGCGCGAGCCCCGCGAGGTCGGCGAGCCACTTGCCCTCGCGCAGCGGCGTGAAGTGGGGCGCGCACCGCGCGTCGGCGTCGCAGTAGGCAGTGCGAACATCCGCACCGACTTCGAACGCGGCGGCCCCGATGCCCGGCCCGATCCACGCCGCGATGTCGTGCGCGGGCACGCGAAGCGCCGCTACCGCGGCGTCGAGCACGCCGCCGGCGAGCCCGCGCCAGCCGGCGTGCGCCACGCCGAGCACGCTGCCCTCGCGATCCGCCAGAAGCACGGGCAGGCAGTCGGCCGTGCGCACCGTGAGCACGACCCCCGGCGTTCGCGTGACCGCGGCGTCCGCCTGCGGCGGCGATTCGCGCATCGCCGGCGCATTGCCGCCGTCCACGAGCGCCGTTTCCCGGCCGTGCACCTGCGAAAGCCACACGGGATCGGACGGCAGGAGCGCGCGCAAGCGGCGGCGGTTCTCGCCTATCGCGCCCGCGAGATCGGCGGCGGTCGCGTGTGCCGCGCCCACGTCCATGCTCTTCGCCGGGCCCGTCGACACGCCGCCGTTGCGCGTCGTGAACACCGCGCGCACGCGCGATGGACCGTGCCACGACGGGATGATCCAATCCCTGGTCATCGCGTGCGATGCGCGCGCAGCGCCGCGATCAGGGCGGACAGATCGCCCGGCAGGATCGACTCCCATTGCATGGGCCGGCGCGTGACCGGATGCACGAGACCCAGGCGCTGTGCGTGCAGCGCCTGGCGGCGGAACGCGCGGACCTCGGGAAGGGCATCGGCCGCCGATCCGCCACGGCCGCGATACGTGGGATCTCCGACAAGCGGATGGCCGAGGGCACAAAGATGCACGCGGATCTGGTGCGTGCGGCCGGTGTCGAGGCGGCAGCGGACAAGCGTGGCGATGCCGAGCCGCTCGACCACGTCGACGTGCGTGCGCGCCGCCTTGCCCGACTCGACCACGGCCATCGACGTGCGATGCGTGGGGTGACGGCCGATCGGCGCGTCGACGATCGCGCTCCGCGCGAGATCGCCCTGCGCGACGGCGACGTATTCGCGCTTGACGGTGCGCGCGGCGAGCTGGCGGACGAGGTCGGTTTGCGCCTCGGGCGTCTTCGCCACGACGAGAAGTCCGCTCGTGTCCTTGTCGAGGCGGTGCACGATGCCCGCGCGCGGCAGCGCCGCGAGCTCCGGCGCGTGATGCAGGAGGGCGTTCTGCAGCGTGCCGTCGCGGTTGCCCGCACCCGGATGGACGACCAGGCCGGCCGGCTTGTCGACGACGAGGATCGCGCCATCCTCGAACACGATCGAGACCGCGATCGCCTGGGCCGGCACTTCGCCGCTTTCGAAGGCCGCGCCTTCGGTGACGGCCAGCGTCTCGCCCCCGGCGAGCTTGTGCCGCGGCGAGCGCACGACGGCGTCGCCGACGCGCACGAGGCCCGCCTCGATCCAGGACTTCAGGCGCGTGCGCGAGTGCGCCGAGAGGAGCTCCGCGAGCGCCTGATCCAGCCGCCGACCGGCCGCGCCGTGCGGAACCGTGAGGCGATGCACGCGCGGGGGGGCGCCACCCTGCGCCGGCGCCGCGGGGCCGGAGCTATAATCGCCGATCGGAGGATCGATCGCATGCAACGCCATTACATTCTCACGTCATCGCGAGGCGCCCTTCGCGCGCTGGCGGCTGCGTTTCTCGCGCTCGCGCTCGCAAGCTGCTCGCTGTTTCCGGACGTCAAGGACGAGACCGCGAACTGGTCGGCGGACCGTCTCTACCAGACCGCGCACGAGGCGATGATACAGGGCAACTATCAGCGCGCGATAAAGTACTTCGATCAGCTCGAGGCGCGCTTTCCGTACGGGCGCTACGCGCAGCAGGCGATCCTCGAGTCCGCGTTCGCGAACTGGCGCGCCAACGAGACCGCCGCGGCCATCGCGGCCTGCGACCGCTTCATCCGCACGTATCCCAACCATCCGAACGTCGACTACGCGTACTACCTGAAGGGCCTCGTCCACTTCCGCGAGGACCAGGGATTGATCGGCTACGTGTACGAGCTCGACCTGTCCGAGCGCGACCCGAAGGAGATGCGCAGCTCGTTCGCGGCGTTCAAGGAGCTCACCGACAAGTTCCCCGAAAGCCAGTACTACCAGGACTCGATCGCGCGCCTGCGCTATCTCGAGAACGCGATGGCCACTTACGAGGTCAACGTCGCGAACTACTACTACCAGCGCGGCGCGTTCGTCGCCGCCGCCAATCGCGCCCAAGACTCGCTCGTCAACTTTCCGCGCACGCCGGCCAACGAGAGGGCGCTCGCGCTGATGCGCTCGAGCTACGCGAAGCTCGGCTTGGCGCAGCTGTCGGACGATTCACAGACGATTCTCGCCAAGACCTTTCCCGACGGCCGCTACGTCACGGGGATCGCGACGATCCCGTGGTGGAGGTTCTGGGCGAAGGAAGAGGAGAGCTACGGCGTGCAGGCGACGGGGCAGCTGGCGGCGAAGCCGTGGTGGCAGTTCTGGGACTGACCTAGCCCAGGCCCCGCAAGAACGCGACTGCCTCGCGCACCTCGCGTGTGCGCCGCATCGGCGGCAGGCTCTGCCAGATCCTGCGGCCGTACGGCTTGTCGGTGAGGCGCGGGTCGCAGATCGCGAGCACGCCGCGGTCGGTCTCCGTGCGGATCAGCCTTCCCGCACCCTGCTTCAGGCTGATCACGGCCTGCGGCAGCTGCCACGCCATGAAAGGGTTGCCGCCCTCGTTGCGCAGGTGGTCGAGCCGCGCCGCCAGGAGCGGGTCGTCGGGCGGCGCGAACGGCAGCTTGTCGATGACGACGAGCGACAGCGCGTCGCCGGGCACGTCCACACCCTCCCAGAAGCTCGCACTGCCCAGCAGGATCGCGTTGCCGAGCTCGCGAAAGCGAACGAGGAGCTCCGAGCGCGAGCCTTCGCCCTGCACGAGCAGCGGATAGTCGAGGCCGCGCCGACGCAGCTCGCCGGCCAACCGCTCGCGCGCCTGCGCGAGCGCGCGCAACGTCGTGAACAGCAGGAAGGCGCGGCCCTCGCTCGCCTCGATGAGCGGCATTGCGGCGTCGACGACGGCATCGGTGTGCGCGGGCGCGTTCGGCGCCGGCAGGCCGCGCGGGACGTACAGGAGCGCCTGCGACGCGTAGTCGAACGGGCTGCTCCAGGTCTGCGTGGCGGCCTCGTCGAGTCCGAGCTGCGACGTGTAGTGGGAGAAGTCGCGCCCGACGGCGAGCGTGGCCGACGTGAAGATCCACGCGCGCGCGCTCTCGCCGACGTGGCGGCGCATGAGCGGCGCAACGGACAGCGGCGAGGCCTGGAGCTGGAACCCGTGCGGCGTGACGTCGATCCATCGGATCCAAGCGCTGGCCTCGTCCGGGGAATCGGGAATCGCGTCCGGCCCATCCCGCCAGCGCGCCACTTCGTGCGCGGATTCGCCGGCGCGCGCCGCAACCACCGCGATCTCCTCGGAGCGCTCGGCGAACTGCCCGAGCTCCGCGGCCAGACGATCGAGCGCGGCGGCGAGGCCGTCGAGCGCCTCGGCGAAGCCGGCGCGCGATAGCGCGACGTCGCGTGCGAACTTGCCGGTGACGTCCCCGGCGGCAAGGCGCAGCCGCTTGATGGCGGGACCGAGCTCGCTCGCGGCGTCGGGCAGGTGGGGCACGTCGCGCGCGGCCGTGCGCGCCGCGATCTCGGCGTCGCGGGCGAGCTCCGCGAGCTGGCCGGCGCCGACCTGCTCGCCGAAGAAGAGCGTGGCGGTATCGGGAAGCTGGTGCGCCTCGTCGAGGATCACCGTGTTGCAATTGGGCAGGAGCTCGGCCACGCCCTCGTCGCGCAGCATCACGTCGGCGAAGAACAGGTGATGGTTCACGACGACGACGTCGGCGTCGAGCGCCTCCTTGCGCGCCTTCATCACGAAGCACTCGTTGTGATGCGGGCAATTCTGGCCGAGGCAGTTGTCGCGCGTCGAGGTCACGAGGGGCCAGATCGCCGCGTTTTCCGGCACGTCGGAGAGCTCGGCGCGATCGCCGCGTTCGGAGGCGCGGGCGAAGGCGACGATCTTGGGCAGGTGACGCACGTCATCGCGCGACGGCAGCCGGTCCTCCCGCGCCGCGCGCTCGAGGTGATAGTGGCAGACGTAGTTGGCGCGCCCCTTGAGGAGCGCGACCGTCACCGGCGCCGCGAGCGCGTCGCGCACGAGCGGCAGGTCGCGCTCGAAGAGCTGGTCCTGCAGCGTCTTGGTGCCGGTCGAGATGATGACTTTGCCGCCGTACATGAGCGCCGGCACGAGGTAGGCGAACGTCTTGCCCGTGCCGGTGCCGGCCTCGGCGACGAGCTGCGAGCGCTGCGCGATGGCGCGCGCGATGGCCTGCGCCATCGCGAGCTGCTGCGGCCGGAAGCGGAAGGCGGGAAGCGCGCGGGCGAGGATGCCGCCCTCGCGGAACACGGCGTCGAGCGCAGGATCGTCGGCCGGCGGCGACTCGTCTTCGCGATCGGACGTCGTGGCGAGCTCCACGCCGAACGAGGCTAGTTGGGCTTGCTCGCCGCTGCCGTCGCCTTGGCCTTCGCCGGCTTGGCCTTTGTCTGCGCCTTTGCGGCGGCGCCGCCGTCGGCGGCTTTGGCAACCGCGATGCGCACTGCCTCGATCCGGGGCTTGAAGTCGTCGTAGACCTTGAACACGCGGACCTCGTAATCGTTGCGCGCCTCGCCCGCGCGCGCTTTGAGGTCGATCATCGAGTCGAGCCAGTACTTCTGCAGCTCGCGCAGTTGATTGACCGCCTCGCCCCAGGGTGTCGCTTCGCGCAGCGCCGCCTGGTACGGCCGCGTGATGTTGATCCTCTGCTTCTCGACGCAGGATTCGCTCTTGGCGCCGTTCACGCCTTCCTGCGCCGCGGGAAGTCCGAATTCGATGATCTCGATGCTCTTCACCTGCCTGCACATCGTGTACAGGTGCACGACGGCTTCGAGGTAGCAGTCCATGCCCGAGGTCTCGTGATCGGGGCAGATATAGACGCTGCCGGGGTCGAACTTCTGGGCGGCCGCGGGGGGCGCGAGCGGCAGGAGCAGGGCGCCGGCGATGACGGCGAGGGTGCGGGCGAGCATGGGCGGTTCCTTGCGGGCAAGACGATGCGAAGTGCGATGCTACCGCGCGGGGCCGCCGCGCGAAAAGCTGGTCTTAAGACCGAGCCGCCCGCAAGCCCCGTATCTTGGCGTACGCCTCCAATGCGTCCGTCCGAATACGACAGCGCCCGCGAAGCTCTCGCTTGCGGGCGCCGGCGTGCGAGGGCGACGTTAGATGGTGACGCCGCCGGAGACCTCGATCACCGCTCCGTTGATGTAGGACGCTTCATCGGACGCGAGCCAGGCGTAGGTGTTGGCGATTTCCTCGGGCTTGGCGAGCCGGCCCATCGGGACCCGGTCCTCCATCATGCGCACGACCTTCTCGGGCATGGTGGCGAGGATGGGGGTCTCGACGAAGCCCGGGCAGATCGCATTGGCGCGGATACCCTTGCGGCCGAGCTCGCGCGCCCAGGTCTTGACCATGCCGATGACGCCGAACTTGGTCGCGGCATAGTTGGTCTGGCCGAAATTGCCGTAGATGCCGACGATCGACGAGGCGTTGAGGATGCACCCCGAGTTCTGGGCCAGCATGATGTCCACGACGGCCTTGGTGCAGTTGTAGACGCCCTTCAGATTGACGTCGATGACCCGGTCGAACTGGTCCTCGCTCATCTTCTTGAACTGCGCGTCCTGCACGATGCCCGCGTTGTTCACGAGGGTGTCCACCCGGCCCCACTTGGCCATCACGCCGTCGACCATGGCCGTGATGCTCTCCTTGTCGGTCACGTCCACGCGGAAGCCGACCGTCTCGCCGCCCGCCGCCTTGACGAGTTCGACCGTCTGCTGGACGGATTCGAGATTGATGTCGCAGACCGCGACCTTGGCCCCTTCCTTGGCGAATTTGAGCGCCGTAGCCTGGCCGATGCCCTGGCCGGCGCCGGTAATGATCGAAACCTTGCCCGTTAGGCGCATGTTAGGTAGTCCCCTTGTCCCTTGGTTGGTGCGGGCCGCCCCCAAACGAGGGCTTAAAACGAGGCCCAAACTGGCCCAATATAGCCGGCCTTGATGCGATGCACAAGGCCAAATCGCAACACAAATGCAATTTCGCTGAAACCTGTCGCATTATTGTTTTTCACGTAAAAACAATAGGTTACATATATATACCGCATCGAGGCCTGCAAGACAGCCGGCAAGTCCCTAACTTTGGGTCGCCCCTGATTGCTGCGCAGTCATGGTGCGCTGCCCATCATTGAGTTCCCGTCACGGTGCGCGTCCTCTCAGGGCGCAGGCCACCAATGCTCGATCGTGAGTTCGAGCGCCTCGGTTCCCTGCCACTCGTTCACCTCGGGCCGGTAGACCGCTCGAAGCCGGGCCGGCAGACCCTGGGTATGGCGGAAGAGGATCGCCTGGAAGCGCTCGCCGGCGCGCTCCAGGGTCAAGCGCGTGTGCTGGCCCCCGACCACCCGGGTGTCGACGATCGTGAAGGTATCGTCGAATGCCGGCGGGGGCATCCCTTGGCCCCAGACTTGGCCGCGCAGCGTCCGGGCAAGCCCGATGTCCAACTCGCCGCGCGCCAGCACGCCGTCGCTGTCGACCGTCCGGGCGAGGTCGGTGGAGGTGAGTTGCTCGCGCGCAACCACCTCGAAGGCGTCGCGGAACGCCTCGAGCGCGCCTTCGCGCAACGTGAGCCCGGCGGCGAAGGCGTGTCCGCCGAACTTCGCGATCGCGCCCGGATGGCGCTTGGCGATGAGGTCGAGCCCGTCGCGCAAGTGGAACCCTGCGATCGATCGTCCCGACCCGCGAAGCTCGCCGTTGCCGGCACGCGCGAAGACGATCGCCGGACGGTGGAACTTGTCCTTGAGACGCGCCGCGACGATGCCGACCACGCCCTGGTGCCACTGCGGCCGGAACAGGCAGAGCGTGTACTGGTCCTCGCGCGCCTCGACCGGCGTCTCCGCGAGGTCCGCCAGCGCCTCGTCCTGCATGGTTGCTTCGACCTCACGGCGCTCGCGGTTGAGCGCATCGAGCTCCCGCGCAAGGTCGATCGCCTGCCCTTGCGTATCGGCGAGCAGGCAGCGGATGCCCAGGCCCATGTCGGCGAGCCGGCCCGCGGCGTTCAGGCGCGGACCGGCGACGAACCCGAGGTCGAACGCCGTGGCGCGGCGCGCGTCACGCCCGGCCACCGAGAAGAGCGCGAGCAGGCCCGGATGCGCCTTGCCGGCGCGAAGCCGCGCGAGGCCCTGCTCGACGAACACACGATTGGTCTGGTCGAGCCGCACCACGTCGGCGACGGTGCCGAGCGCGACGAGATCGAGCAGCGAGGCGAGATTGGGCTCGGGCCTGCCCGCGAACGCGCCCTCCGCGCGCAGGCGCGCACGCGTGGCGAACAGCACGTAGAACATGACGCCCACGCCGGCGATGTGCTTGCTCGCGAATTGGCAGCCGTGCTGATTGGGGTTGACGATGATCGCGGGGGCCGGCAGCACGGGGCCCGGCAGGTGATGGTCGGTGACGAGCACGTCGATGCCGCGCGCGGCCGCGGTGGCGACACCCTCCACGCTCGCGATGCCGTTGTCGACGGTCACGAGCAGCGCCGGCGAGCGCTGCGCGGCGAGCGCGACGATCTCCGGCGTGAGGCCGTAGCCGTATTCGAAGCGGTTGGGCACGATGAAATCGACGTCGGCGCCCATCGCGCGCAGCCCGCGCATCCCCACCGCGCACGCCGTGGCGCCGTCCGCGTCGTAGTCGGCGACGATGACGATGCGCTCGTGCTTCGCGATCGCGCGCGCAAGGCGCGCCGCGGCCTCGTCGATGCCGCGCATCGGCGCGAACGGCGGCAACGCCTTCAGCGAATGGTCGAGCTCCGCTGCGCTTCGGATGCCGCGCGCGGCGTACACCCGCGCAAG
>DATJXV010000217.1:0-10788 GCA_035499955.1 Casimicrobiaceae bacterium | reverse complement strand
CCGAGCACCATCCACGGGCCGTACGACAGGCCGATCACGAGCTCGCCCAGGCCCCGGTAGCACCAGCGTATCGGCGGCGCCTCGTAGAAGATCGCGGCCATGCCGCCGAGTAGGGCGAAAGCGATGATCGGCCAGCCGATGCGCATCGTCAGATAGATCCCCACCGCGAGCGCCGCGACAAAAGCCACCACGCCGCACCAGAACACGGCGTCGGAGATGGGCGGCAGGTCGGCCGGGTTGAACACGCGGTCCGTGCCCATGCGGGCGTCGAAGTATTCGTTGAACGCCTCCACCCCGATCACCGACAGGACCACGCCCGACAGGCCGCAGAAGAAGATCGCAGTGTCGAAGGCGCCGGCGACGGCGTACGCCCACGCGGCGCCGAGAAGGTAAGGCAGGAGCCCCGCGTAGAGGAAGAAGCGGTAGCGCACCATCGCCACCACGCGCAGGAGGCGGCGCGAGGGCGCCGCGCGCGCGAGGTCCGGCGCGGTCAGAGTTGGATCCACTGGTGCAGCGTGCGCGTCTTGCCGGGGTCGCGCGCGAGCTCGTCGACGAAGCTCCCCACGCGCGGGTCGCGCCAGGCGCGCTGGAAGTTCGCCCAGACTTCGGCGACCGAGTCGCGGCGCAGGTCGCCGCACACGAAGGGCAGCGCGTTGATGAGCTTCACGAGCCCGTTCGGCAGCACGATGAACAGCGCCGCCGGCTCGCGCAGCCGGTAGCGCAGCTCCTCGAGCAGGCCCGCCTCGTGGAAGTACACGCGCATGCGGCCGCGGTACTCGACCGCCTTCGCTCGCAGCGTGTCGAAGAACGTCGCGTATTGCGCGTCCGGCACCTCGAGGTGGCGCCACGCCTTGACCGCATTGCCGGTGTACATCGTGCGGCCCGTGTAGAAGCTGTAGGCGCCCAGTTCGTGCGCGAGGTCGACGACCGCGCCGATCTCCTGCACGTTGAAGCGCGTGGGGGAGAAGTTGATCTCGATCGGCACGCCCGCGGCATGGAGGTTGCGGATGCCCTCGACGGCGCGGTCGAACTCGCCGAGCACGCGGATGCGGTTGAAGGTGCCGCGCGTGGCGCCGTCCAGGCTCACCTGGACCGCCTTGACGCCCAGGTCGCGCAGGCGGGCGCAGTTGTCGGGCGTGAGATAGTGGCCGTTGGTCTCGACCTTGAGCTGGCTCCCGCGCGAGCAGACGTAGCCCACCATCTCGAAGAAGTCCGGGTGCACCATCGGCTCGCCGCCGGAAAACGACAGATACGGTATCTCGAGCGCCATCATCTGCTCGAGCACCGCCAACACCTCTGCCCTGGTGAGCTCGTCCTTGAACTTCTTTCCCGGGCCGCTCTCCTCGATGCAGTGCATGCACGCGAGGTTGCACTCGTTGGTGATCTGCCACGCCACGTAAAGCGGCGCGCCGAGGTGCTGCGATTCGGGTTCGGCGGTCGTGGCGGCGGTGCCGGCGTCCTCGGTCATTACCTCAGTCCTCGACGAGGCCCTTGCGCCGCAGCTCGGACAGGAACTCGCCGACCTCCTGCTCGATGGTCGCGCCGTTGCCCTCGAAGCCGGCCTTGACCCGGCCGGCGATGTCCGCCTCCGGCGTGCCGGCCTGGATCTCGCGCACGACGGCCGTGGCGGTGGGGTTGAGCGTGAACACCTTCTCCGAGCGCGTCTCGAACAGCACTGCGCCGAACTTCTCTTCCCTGAATTTCACGAACTTGGCAAGTCGCATGGCCCTTTGACCCTGGAGCGGAACATACGCTATTACATCATGCCGAGCGTTTTCGGCAGCCAGATCGACAAACCGGGCCAGTAGGTGACGATCACGAGGAAGATCAGCATGGTCACGAGCCAGGGTATGACCGCCTTCGTGAGCTCGGTGATGCCGAGCCGGGAGATACCCGACGCGACGTACAGGTTGAGGCCCACGGGCGGATGGCACAGGCCCACTTCCATGTTGACGTCGATCAGGATGCCGAGGTGCACGGGGTTCACCCCGAGCGCGACCGCGGCAGGGTACAGGATCGGCGCCATGATCAGGATGATCGACGATGGCTCCATGAAGTTGCCGGCCACGAGCAGCAGCACGTTGGCGAGCAGCAGGAAGCCGACGAGGCCCATGTCCTTGGCGAGGATCCAGTCGGCGAGGGCGTGCGGGATGTTCTCGTTGGTCAGGATGAACGAGAAGAGCGCGGCGTTGGTGATGATGTACAGGAGCATCGCGCTCATGTTCGCCGATTGCAAAAGCACCTTGCGCAGGTCGCGCAACGGCATCGCCTTGTACACGAACACCGAGATGAAGAAGGCGTAGACGGCGCTCATCGCGGCAGCCTCGGTGGCCGTGAAGACGCCGGAGTAGATGCCGCCGATGATGATCACGACCAGCATCAGGCCCCAAACGCTGTCCCGGAACGCGCGCCAGCGCTCGCCCCACGTCGCCTTCGGCAGGCGCACGTAGTTGCGCTTGCGGGCGACGTACCAGGTGACGGTGCAAAGCATCGTCGTGAGCATGATGCCGGGCAGCAGGCCCGCGACGAACAGCGCGCCGATCGACGTGTTGGTCGCGATCGCGTAGATCACCTTCGGGATCGACGGCAGCATGAGGATGCCGAGCGAGCCCGCGACCGTGATGACGCCGGCGCCGAAGTGCATCGGGTAGCCGCGCTTGACCATCTCCGGCAGCACGATCGAGCCGATCGCGACCACCGTCGCCACACTCGAGCCGCACACCAGCGCGAAGAGCGCGCAGGCGACGATGCCGGCGAGCGCGAGCCCGCCGTGCCAGTGCCCAACGAGGGTCATCGCGAAGTTGATCATCTTGCGCGCGACACCCCCGTAGGTGAGGAAGTTGCCGGCGAGGATGAAGAACGGCACCGCCATGATCTCGAAGCGCTCGATGCCGGTGAAGAGCTTGAGCGCGACCGACTCGATCGGAACGTGCGTCATCGTCACCACGAACGTGAGCACGGTCAGGCCGAGCGCGATCGAGATCGGCGTGCCGGTGAGCATCAGCGCGATCAGGAGGCAGAACAGCACGAGCCAGCTCGGCACGGGCACGCCGAGGACGAGCAGCGCGAAGGGAACCCCTGCGAGCAGGATCGGGAGGATCGCGAAGAACGACAGCGTCGGGCTCATCCGCCCGGCGGTGGCGGCGGCCGCCTTCATGGCCGCGCTCCCGTCGCGGAGTGAATCGGCTCCGGATGCAGGTCCGGGCTTGCCGCGAGGTCGACGCCCTCGACGTGGGCGACGTCGTGCTGCGGCAGCTCACCCGTCTTCCAGAATGCCCAGGCGACCTGGAGGAAGCGGAAGCACATGAGGTAGCTGCCCAGCGGGATGCACAGGTACACGATCCACTTGGGGACTTCGAGGTCGGGCGACACCTGGTCGGTGTGAGCCATGCCCCACGTGAACCATGCGCCGAACGTGCCGATGACGCCGGTGAAGAACGCGCCGGCAAGAAGGCCGAACAGGATGTACGACTTACGCCACCTGGGCGGCAGCCGGTTGACCAGCACGTCGACGCCGACGTGGATGCCCGTGCGCACGCCGTAGGCGGCGCCGAACTTGGCCATCCACACGAACATGTAGATGCAAAGCTCCTGCGCCCACGACATGTCGATGGCGAGCAGCCAGTCCTGCAGGTACGGGATCGCCATGCCCGCGAAATGGCGGTGGATGACGGCGACGAAGATGAGTATCGTCGCTCCGCCGATGAGGAACGAGATCAGCCATTCCTCGAGGTGGTCGAGATATTTCACAACGCCTCCTCCCGGTCGTTGCGGGTGCGCAGCGGGATGGACCGGACGCGCTTCCGCGCGCCGGTCATCTCGCGCCGCATCTTACGGCTTGAAGCCCGTTTCTCGATACACCTCGGCGATGATGTCCTTGCCGATGCGGCCCTCGTTGTCCTTGTGCACGACGACGAGCGCCTTCTTCATCGCCGCCTTCTGCTCGGGGGTCAGCGTGATGATCTCGGTCTTGCCCGCCTTGCGCACCGCCTCGATCGCGTCGTCGTTCTCCTTCTTCGCGATGTCGTTGGCGTATTTGGTGGCGTCCTTCATCGCGCCCTCGAGCGTGGTGCGGATGTCGGGCGGCAGGCCGTCCCAGAACTTCTTGTTGACGATGACGGCGTAGCCCAGGTAGCCGTGATCGGTCAGGGCCAGGTACTTCTGCACCTCGTTCATCTTCTGCGTGTAGAAGTTCGACGGCGGATTCTCCGTGCCGTCGACCACCCCGGTCTGCAGCGCCTGGTAGACCTCGGAGAACGCCATCACCTGCGGGATCGCGCCGAGCGCCTTCATCTGGTCCCCCAGCACCTTCGACGACTGGATGCGCATCTTGAGGCCCTTGTAGTCCGCGGGCACCTTGATCGGCTTGTTGGCGCTCATGTCCTTGAAGCCGTTGTCCCAGTAGGCGAGGCCGACGATGCCCTTGCTCTCGAGCTTCTTGAACAGGCCCTGGCCGACCGGGCCGCCGGTGACCTTGTGCAGCTCGTCGTAGCTGTCGAAGATGTAGGGAAGATCGAACACCTCGAACTCGCGCACGCCGAGCGGCCCGAACTTGGCAAGCGAAGGCGCGAGCATCTGCACCGAGCCGAGCTGCAGGGCCTCCATCTCCTCGCCGTCCTTGAACAGCGTGCTGTTGGGGTACACCTCGACCTTCACGCGGCCCTTGGTGCGCTCCTCGGCGAGCTTCTTGAAGTACTCGGCCCCCTTGCCCTTGGGCGTGTCGACCGCCACGACGTGGCTGAACTTGATGACGATGGGCTGCTGCGCATAGACGGGCGCGGCCAGCGCGACCGCCGCTGCGATCGCGCAGAGTGCCCTTGTTGCGACGTTCATGACTCCTCCGTTGGTGCGCCACGACGGCCTGACACCGCGGGCGTGGTTATTTACTCGGGCGGAAGCACCTACTTCCATCCGGCGGCGACCATCTTACGCCGGACGAAGGCGATCTGGGTCGACAGGGGGAGCTGCTTCGGGCAGACGTCGTGGCAGGCAAGCAGCGACATGCAGCCGAAGACCCCGTCGTCGGTGCCCACCAGCTCGTAGTAGTCGGCATCGATGCGGGTGTCGCGCGGGTCGAGCTTGAAGCGGGCGATCTTGTTGATGCCCACCGCGCCGACGAAGTCCTTGCGCATGAGCGCAGTGCCGCACGCCGCCACACAGCATCCGCATTCGATGCAGCGGTCCAGCTCGTAGATCCTGTCGGCGAGGTCGGGATCCATGCGCGCCTCGATGCGCGCGAGGTCGACCTCCGCCTGCTTCATGTGCACCCAGGTCTCCAGGCGCTCGGCCATCGCGCGCATCCACTTGCCGGTGTCGACCGACAGGTCGCCGATCAACTCGAACCCCGGCAGCGGCAGGAGCGTGACGTCGGGGCCGGCGTTCTTCGTGAGCGTGCGGCAGGCGAGACCGGGCCGCCCGTTGATCACCATCGCGCAGCTGCCGCAGATGCCGGCACGGCAGACGAAGTCGAACTGCAGCGAAGGGTCCAGGGTCTCGCGGATCTCGGACAGCGCCATGAACAGCGTCATGCCCTCGGTCTGCGGGAGCTCGTACGTCTGCATGCGCGGGACGTCGGCGGGGTCGCGCGGATTGCAGCGCGCGACGTGCAGCCGGACTTTCTGGCCCGTCGAGGGGCCTTTCCTGAGCGTGTCGACGGGAACCCTGGCGATGGTCGGCTGCGTCACGTAAAGGCCCCTTACTCGCTTTCCCAGGCGAACTGCGATTCCGGCGCGGCGCCGTTCGCCGTGTCGGGGAACGGATCGTCGATGCGCTCGTTGCGGCCGCGAAGCTTCGCGGGCAGGAGCTGCTGGTACGGCAGGAGCGCGTGCTGCCGCTCGTAGCGGTCGCCGAACCGCTGCTTGATCGCGTCGACCTCCGCTTGCCGCGCCGCCGTGTCCGGATGGTCGATGTAGTCCTTGGCGCCGTAGCCGCGCCAGCCGGGCGGCAACTCCATCTTCGCGACGTCCAGCGCCTCGTATTGGAGCGTGGGCAGCGACTCGCCTTCCTTCCATGTGGCGAGGGTCCGCGAAAGCCACTGCGCGTCGTTGCGGCGCGGAAAGTCCTCGCGATAGTGGGCGCCGCGGCTTTCGGTGCGCATCAGCGCCCCGTATGCGACCGTCAGCGCGAGCTTGAGCATCCGCTGGACGCGGTAGGCCGTGACGAGCTCGGGATTGAAGCCCGGCGACGACGCGCGAAGCCCGATGTCGAGGCTGCGCTTCTGAAGGTCTTGCAACTCGGCGACGGCCTGCGTGAGATCCGATCCGGTGCGGAAGATGCCGACCTTGGCGGTCATGATCTCCTGCATTCTCGCCTTGAGCGCGCTCGCGTCCTCGCCGCCGCGCCTTGCGACCAGCGCGTCGAGCTTGGCCTGCTCGCGCTCCAGGAACGCGCGCACGAGCCCCGTCGGCAGGTTGACGTCGTTGCCGGGCTCGTCGCAGAAGTCGGCGATGAACTCGCCGACGATCATGCCGGCCACGACGGTCTCCGCCACCGAGTTTCCGCCGAGGCGGTTGAAGCCGTGCATGTCCCAGCACGCCGCCTCGCCGGCGGCGAACAGTCCCGCGAGGGTCGGGCTCTCGCCGGTATATCGGGTGCGCACGCCGCCCATGGTGTAGTGCTGCGCCGGGCGCACGGCCACGAGGTCCTTCGTCGGGTCGACGCCGAGGAAGTGGTGGCAGATCTCGTACACCTCGCGCAGGTTGCTCTTGATGTGCTTCTCGCCGAGCAGCGTGATGTCGAGCCAGATGTGGTCGCCGAAGCGGCTCTTGACCCCCTTGCCCTTGCGGATGTGCTCCTCCATGCGGCGCGACACGACGTCGCGCGACGCGAGCTCCTTCTTCTCCGGCTCGTAGTCGGGCATGAAGCGGTGCCCTTCGGCGTCCTTGAGGAGGCCGCCGTCGCCGCGGCACCCCTCGGTGACGAGGATGCCGGCGGGAAAGATGCCGGTCGGGTGGAACTGCACCGCTTCCATGTTACCGAGCGCCGCCACGCCCGTCTCGAGTGCGAGCGCGTGCCCGATGCCTTCGCAGATCACGGCGTTGGTCGTTACGCGGTACAGCCGGCCCGCGCCGCCGGTGGCGATCGCGGTCGCCTTGGCGACGTATGCGGTCAGGCTGCCGTCGATCAGGTCGCGCACGACCGCGCCGTAGCACCGGCCGCCGTCGTGGATCAGCGCGAGCGCCTCGGCGCGCTCGTGGACCGGGATGCCGCTGCCGATCGCCTGGTCGCCCACGGCTTGGAGCATGGCGTGGCCCGTGCCGTCGGAGACGTAGCACGTGCGCCACTTCTTGGTGCCGCCGAAGTCGCGCTGCGCCACCAGCCCGTGCGCCGCGTCGCGCTCGGTGATCGTCACCTTCTGGCCGTTGATGATCACGGTGCGGTCCCCGCGGCGCACCCGGCTCCACGGCACGCCCCACGCCGCGAGCTCCCGCACGGCCTTGGGCGCCGTGTTGACGAACATGCGCACGACGGCTTGGTCCGCGCCCCAGTCGGAGCCGCGCACCGTGTCCTCGAAGTGGACGTCCTCGTTGTCGCCTTGGCCCTTGATGACGTTGCCGAGCGAAGCCTGCATCCCGCCCTGAGCGGCCTTGCTGTGCGACCGCTTGGGCGGCACGAGCGAGAGGATCAGGGCGTCGTGACCGCGCCGCTTCGCCGCGATCGCCACCCGCAGCCCGGCAAGGCCGCCGCCGATCACGAGCACGTCGGCGTAGACGACCTTCATTTGCCGGCTTCCTGCGCCGGGCCCTGTTGCACCCACGCGGGCACGTAGGGCTCGCCCACCTTGTCGGCGTGCTCGATGCCTATCTTGACGTACGCCGCGAGCGTGACGAGGCCGAGCGCGAGGAAGAAAACGGTCAACGCCCATTTCGCGGCCTTCAGGCGCTTGCGCGTTGCGTCCGCGTTGGCGCCCGCCAACCAGCCCCACTTGACCGCGACGCGGTAGAGGCCGACGCCGCCGTGGACCTCGACCGCGAACAGCAGCAGGATGTAGAGCGGCCACCAGCGGTAGCTCCACACGCGGTCGGCGGACCCGAACGGGCCGATTGCGCCCGGGTGCATGAGCATCTGGAACAAGTGCGGTGCGGCGAGGAAGAACAGCGCGAAGGCCGTGACGACCTGCCAGTACCAGAGTGTCGTGTCTTCGTGCCGCATGAGCTTCATGTGCTGCCGGTAGGTCCGGTACTGGCGGTAGCTGATCGGGAACTTGCGCACGGCGAGCGCCGCGTGCACGAGCAGGAGCACGACGATCACCGCGACGACGGCCGAAACGATGCCGGGGTACGAGCGTCCGAAGAAGAAATACCCCTCGAACATCTTCGTGACGGTCCACATCGCGTCCTTGCCGAGCAGGATCGACGACACGAAGAACATGTGGCCCCACATGAAAAGCGCCAGCACGAGCCCGCTCGCGCTCTGCACGAAGTCGAGCCTGGCCGGCCATCGGCTCGCGCGCTTGCGTCCGCCGCCGCGCGCGTTGGCGATGAGCGAGCCCGCCTGGTCCATCGTCTCTTGTCCTCCCGTCCGCGTCATGTCCCGCGCAACAGCCCGTAGTGCGCCGCACCGGGCGCACAAAAAAACACCCATCCGCCGGGTGCCGTCAACGTAGCGCCCGGGGTGGGTGGGAGTGTTGACCTGGGTCAAGGTCACTCTCGGAGGTGCGGCGGCAGAATGGGCCTCGTTCCGTGGAGGGCCGCGCCGCGCATTGCGCGATGCGACAACCGAGATGTTCCAGATTCGCATCCATGGTCGCGGCGGGCAGGGCGTCGTCTCCGGCGCGGAGCTGCTCGCGGTCGCGGCCTTTTTCGAGGGCCGCTACGCACAGGCCTTCCCGAGCTTCGGCTCCGAGCGCATGGGGGCGCCGGTCATGGCCTTCTGCCGCATCGACGACAAGGAGATCCGACTGCGCGAGCCGGTGCTCGACCCCGACGCGCTGATCATCCAGGACCCCACACTCCTGCACCAGGTCGACCTGTTCAACGGCGTCAAGGCGCGCTCGTACGTGCTCATCAATTCCGCCCGGGGCGCCGCGGAGCTCGGCCTGTCGTCCGCCGAGATGGCCGTCAAGCACTTCTCGATCGTCACCGTTTCCGCCACCGAACTCGCCCGCAAGCACGTCGGCCGCGCCGTCCCCAACGTTCCCCTGCTCGGCGCGTTCGCGGCGGTGACGCGCGTGATCGGGCTGCCGTCGCTCGTGCGCGCCATCAACGAGAAGTTTCCGGCGGCGGTCGCCGAGAAGAACGTCGCCGCGGTCAACGAGGCGTTCGCCATCGCGTCCAAAGTCAAGGAGACGGCCGGTGCTTAAGCAGACCGAAGGATCGCATGCGACCGCCGAGGCGGTGGCGCTGTGCAGACCGCAGGTGATCTGCGCCTACCCGATCACGCCGCAGACGCACATCGTCGAGGGATTGGGCGAAATGGTGAAGTCGGGCGAGCTCGCCAACTGCGAGTTCATCAACGTCGAGTCGGAGTTCGCCGCGCTGTCGGTGGCGATCGGAGCCTCGGCGGCCGGTGCGCGCACCTACACGGCGACCAGTAGCCAGGGCCTGCTGTTCATGGCGGAGGCGGTGTACAACGCGGCCGGGCTCGGCCTGCCGATCGTCATGACCATCGGCAACCGCGCGATCGGCGCGCCGATCAACATCTGGAACGACCACTCGGACAGCATGTCGATGCGCGATGCCGGCTGGATCCAGCTGTTCGCCGAGACCAATCAGGAGGCGCTCGACCTGCACATCCAGGCGTTCCGCCTCGCCGAGGAGCTCTCCTGCCCCGTGATGGTGTGCATGGACGGGTTCATCCTGACCCATGCGTACGACCGGGTGGACGTGCCCACCCAGGCGCAGGTCGACGCCTTCCTGCCGCCGTACGTTCCCCGGCAGATCCTCGACCCGAGCGACCCGGTCAGCATCGGCGCGATGGTGGGCCCGGAGGCGTTTACCGAGGTCCGGTATCTGTCGCACCACAAGCAGCTGCGCGCGCTCGCGCTCATCCCGCAACTCGCCGCCGAGTTCAAGAAGCGGTTCGGGCGCGACTCGGGCGGACTCATCCGCACCTATCGCACGGAAGGCGCCGAGACCATCGTGGTGGCGCTGGGCTCGGTCATCGGCACGATCCAGGAAGTGATCGACGAGATGCGCAGCGACGGTGCGGCGATCGGCTCGGTGTCGATCGGGGCGTTCCGGCCGTTCCCGCTCGCCGTGCTGCGCGAGGCGCTGCGCAACGCCAAGCGCGTCGTGGTGATCGAGAAATGCCTCGCCGTCGGCTTGGGCGGCATCGTGTCGGACGGCGTGCGCAAAGCCCTCTCGGGCGTCGTGCTCAACGGCTACACGGTCATCGCCGGACTCGGGGGTCGCTCCATCACCCGCGATTCGCTGCGTCGCCTCTTCGAGGACGCGCAGCGCGACGAGCTCGAGCAGGTGACCTTCCTCGACTTGGACGCCGACCTCGTGAGCTACGAGCTGGAGCGCGAAGGGCGGCTGCGCCGCACCGGCCCGACGGCGGAGGCGCTGCTGCGCAGGCTGGGCACCGTGGCGTCGCGCATCGCGTAAGGGGGGCGAACGTGGCCATGCAGACCGTCAAGTTCTACCAGACCGGCACCTTCACCGTCGGCAACCGCCTGCTCGACGAGAACCAGCGCGCGGTGCAGGCGGACATGCGCCGCACCAACTCGCTCAACTCCGGGCACCGCGCCTGCCAGGGATGCGGCGAAGCTCTGGGAGCGCGCTATGCCATCGACGCGGCCATGCGCGCTTCCGACTCGCAGCTGGCGGCGGTCAACGCGACCGGATG
>DATJXV010000216.1:0-36241 GCA_035499955.1 Casimicrobiaceae bacterium | reverse complement strand
CGACGATCGTCGCGGGGACGAGCGCCACGCTCACGATCACCCTCGGCAACGCGAACGCGATTCCCATCACGCTCACCTCGGCCTTCACCGATGGGATGCCCGGCGGCGTCACGATCACCGGCGGCACCGGCGGCACCTGCGCCGGGACGAGCAATACGGCGACGACCATTACGATGGCGAGCGGCTCGCCGATCCAGGTCGGCGGCTGCACGATCGTCGTCACTGTCACGTCGGCCACTCCTGGCACCGTCACCAACACCACGAGCCCGCTCGTCACGACCGCGGGCACGACCTCGCCGGCGAGCGCACCGTTGACCGTCACCGCCGCGATTCCCACGCTAGGCAAGACGATCGTCCCGGCGAGCATCGCCGTCGGCGGGGCCGCGACGCTGACGATCACGATCGGCAACGTCAACACCACGGCGGTGACGCTCGCAAGCGCGTTCACCGACGCGATGCCCACGGGCGTCACGACCACGAGCGGCAACAAGGGCACATGCCAGAACGTGACCGTCGACTCCGTGTCGATCACCATGGCGAGCGGTACGGCCGTTCCGCCAGGCGGCTGCACGATCGTCGTCACGGTCACGTCGAGCACGCCGGGAACGGTGAACAACACGACCGGCAGCCTCGTAACCGATGCGGGCACCGCGCCGCCGGCGACGGCGCCGGTGACCGTGACCGCGACTGCGCCCACGCTCGCCAAGACGATCGTGCCGGCGTCGATCGCCGTGCGCGGTACCGCGACGCTCACCATCACGATCGGCAATTCCAATGCCGTGCCGATGACGCTTACCGCCGCGTTCACCGATTCGATGCCGGCTGGAATGACGACCAGCGGATCGAACTCCGGCACGTGCGCGGGCGTGACGGTTGCCTTGACCTCGATCACGCTTCCGTCAGGGAGCAGCGTGCCCGTGGGCGGCTGCACGATCATCGTTCCGATCACGTCGGCGACGGCGGGAAGCGTCACCAACACTACGGGCGCGCTTACGACGGGCTTCGGCGGCGCCCCGCCGGCAAGCGCGCCGCTCACCGTCGTCTCGAGCAGCGTCGGACTCGCCAAGGCCATCGCGCCGTCGTCCATCGCGGCGGGCGGCACCGCCACGCTCACCATCAGGCTGTCCAACTCGGGAACCTCAGCGGTGACGCTGACGTCGCCGTTCGTCGACACGATGCCGTCCGGCGTGACCACCACGGGCGGGAACACCGGCACGTGCGCCGGCGTGACCGTGACCTCGACCAGCGTGACGATGGCAAGCGGATCCTCGCTGCCGCCGGGCAGTTGCACCATCGTCGTGGCCGTCACGTCTTCGACGCCGGGCACGGTGACGAACACGACGGGCTCGCTCGACACGAGCGGGGGAAGCGCCCCGCCGGCGAGCGCGCCGTTGACGGTGACCGCGCCCGGGCCAACGCTGGCCAAGGCGATCGCCCCATCAACCATCGCCGCGGGCGGCACCGCTACGCTTACCCTCACGCTCGGCAATACGGGATCGGGCCCGCTCACGCTCACGTCGGCGTTCGTCGACAGCATGCCAGCCGGCGTCACGACGACGGGCGGCAATACCGGCACGTGCGGCGGCGTCATGGTGACGTCGACGACGATCACGATGGCGAGCGGCTCGGCGATCCCGGTGGGCGGCTGCACGATCGTGGTGACGATCACGTCGTCGACGCCGGGCACGGTGACCAACGTGACGGGCCCGCTCGCGACGAACGGCGGCACCGCGCCGCCGGCCAGTGCGCCGATGACGGTCACCGCGCCCGGGCCGACGCTCACCAAGGCGATCGCGCCGGCGACCATCGCGCCGGGCGGCACCGCGACGCTCACCCTCACGCTCGGCAATACGAGTTCGGCGGCGCTCACGCTGACGGCGGCTTTCGTCGACAGCATGCCCGCCGGCATGACGACGACGGGTGGCAACACCGGCACGTGCACCGGCGTCGCCGTGACCTCCACGTCGATCACCATGGCGAGCGGCTCGACGATCCCGCCGGGCGGCTGCACGATCGTCGTGGCCATCACCTCGTCCACGCCGGGCACCGTCACCAACACCACGGGGTCGCTCGCCACGAGCGGCGGAACCGCACCGCCGGGAAGTGCGCCCATCACGGTGTCCGGCGGCGCCGGGCCGACGCTCACGAAGGCCATCGCGCCCTCGACGATCGCCCCGGGCGGCGCCGCGACGCTCACGCTCGTCTTGGGCAACGCAGGCTCGACCCCGCTCACGCTCTCGTCGGCGTTCGTAGACACGATGCCGGCCGGGGTCAATACGACGAGCGGCAACACGGGCACGTGTACCGGCGTCAGCGTCACGTCGACGACGGTCACGATGTCGAGCGGCTCGGCGATCCCGCCGGGCGGCTGCACGATCGTGGTGACGATCAGCTCGTCCACGCCGGGTACCGTCACGAACACCACCGGTGCGCTCAACACGAGCGGCGGCAGCGCGCCGCCGGCCAGTGCGCCGATCACCG
Source organism: Casimicrobiaceae bacterium (assembly GCA_035499955.1). GTDB lineage: Bacteria > Pseudomonadota > Gammaproteobacteria > Burkholderiales > Casimicrobiaceae > VBCG01. The sequence goes on along the minus strand of DATJXV010000216.1, from coordinate 33,760 downwards.
TGTCGGGCAACGCGGCGACGCTCGCCAAGGCCATCGTCCCCGCGACGATCGTTCCGAGCGGGAGCGCGACGCTCGCGATCACGCTCGGCAATACGACCGCGGCCGCGCTCACATTGACTGCGCCGTTCACGGACCCGATGCCCGCGGGCATGACCACGACCACGGCGAACACGGGAACGTGCGCCGGCGTCACCGTGACGCCGACGCTCATCACGATGCCCACGGGCGCTTCGATTCCGCCCGGAGGCTGCACGATCGTCGTAGGCGTGACCTCGTCGACGCTCGGCACGATCACCAACGTGACGAGTGCCCTCGTGACGGACAAGTACACGGCCCCGGCGGCAAGCGCGCCCCTGGGCGTGGCGACGGGCGGATCGACAGCGCCGATCCCGGTCGATTCGAAGGTGGCGCTTGCGCTATGCGCCCTGCTGATCGCCCTCAGCGGCGCGCTGCGCCGCCGCCGCCGCTAGAAGACGAAGGGAAAAAAAGAGCCGGGCTCGCTGCCCGGCTCTTCGACGGCAAGTTGCCTAGGACGTCAGGCGGTCTGGATGTTGCTCGCCTGCTTGCCCTTGGGGCCCTGGGTGACCTCAAAGGAGACCTTCTGGCCTTCCTTCAGGGTCTTGAACCCGGGCATGTTGATCGCGGAGAAGTGCGCGAAGAGATCTTCGCCACCGCCGTCCGGCGTAATGAATCCGAAGCCCTTAGCGTCGTTGAACCACTTTACGGTACCTGTTGCCATTTCTTACGATTCCTCAAGATAAATTATCGGCGGGCGGGTGCCCGCCCCATGTTTCATTCTCAAGGACAGAAAAGTACGGGTCCGCAATCACGACCGTGACTGGGCTTTGTGCGTGCTTTAGTACTTGAAACAAAACACCTTTAGGAGCATACGCGAACACCGGGCATTTGGGAATCCCTGTTCGTCGGATGGACTGCCCCACAGAATCAGACCGTTGCAGGGGTGCCAAGTTCCTGCCGCACCAAGGCAGCTCCGGCCGCGAGCGCGGCGAGCTTGCCGCGGGCGACGTCCCGGGGCAGCGGGACCATCCCGCAGTTCGTGCAGGGATACAGGCGGTCGGCCGGGACGTAGGCCATGGCGGCACGGATCGTGGCCGCGACGTCCTCGGGGGCCTCGATGCGCTCGCTCGCCACGTCGATGGCGCCGACCAGGACGTCCTTGCCGGCGAGCAGCGCCATGAGGTCGAGGGGGACGTGCGAGTTGGCGCACTCCAGCGAGACCTGCGCCAGGCTCGAGGCGGCCAGCAGCGGAAACGTCTGCTCGTACTGCCGCCACTCCCGTCCCAGCGTCTTCTTCCAGTCGATGTTGGCCTTGATCCCATAGCCGTAGCAGATGTGCACGGCGGTCTTGCAGGACAGGCCCTGCGCGGCCCGCTCGAGCGCGGCGAGGCCCCAGTCGCGCACCTCGTCGAAATACACGTTGAAGGCGGGCTCGTCGAACTGGACCGTGTGCACGCCGGCACCCGCGATCGCGCGCGCCTCCTCGTTCAGGATCTCCGCGAACGCGAAGGCGAGCTTCTCGCGGCTTCGATAGTGGGCGTCGTAGAGCGTATCGACCATGGTCATCGGCCCGGGCAGCGTGTACTTCACCGGGCGCGCGGTCTCGCCCACGACGAAGCGGGCGTCGTCGACGTAGATAGGATGGCGGCGTGCGACGGGCCCGACGACCATGGGCACGTCGGCGTCGTAGCGGTTGCGTATGCGCACCGTCTTGCGGTTGACGAAGTCGACACCGTCCAACCCCTCGATGAACGTGGTGACGAAGTGGCGTCGCGTCTGCTCGCCGTCGGTGACGATGTCGATCCCGGCGTGCTCCTGGTCGAAGAGGGCAAGGCGTACCGCGTCGCGCTTGCCTTGCGCCAGCGCCTCGCCCTCGAGGTTCCAGGGCGCCCAGAGCTTCTGCGGCTCGGCGAGCCAGGCCGGCTTGGGCAGGCTGCCGGCGATGGTGGTGGGGAGTAGCGACATGGGAGGCGGATTATATAAGGTGCGCCGGCGGCGAACCGGTCTGGCCACTTGACCACCCGGCGCTTGCCCCGTACCCTTGCCGGCGCCTTCCAAAGTCGTCCGTGTTCCGAGTCCCGCACCCCCGAATGCCTCGCGTCCTGTACGCCGACCACGACTACAGCGAACTCTCGCTCGAGCGGTCCCTGTTCGATTCGGCCGGCATCGAGCTCGTGGTCGCGCAGGCGAAGACGGAGGACGAGGTGATTGCCGCCGCGCGAGGCTGCAGCGCGATCCTTTTGCAATACGCGCCAATCTCGGCGAAGGTGGTCGCCGCGCTGCCGGAGCTCGGGCTCGTGAGCCGCATCGGGGCGGGCGTGGATACGATCGATACCGAGGCCTGCGAGAAGGCCGGTGTGTGGGTCGCGAACTCGCCCGACTACGGGATCGCCGAGGTGGCCACGCACGCGCTCGCGCTCGCCCTCGCGTCGATCCGCAACATCGTGGCGTACCATCGCGACATCGGCGCGGGCACGTGGCACTTCATGTCCTCGGGGCGGCTGTCGCGGCCTTCGGCCATGACGCTGGGCATCGTCGGCCTCGGCCGCATCGGAAAGCGGATGGCGCACATCTCGCGCAATGTATTCAAGCGCGTCGCGGCCTATGACCCGTACCTCATCGACGGCGACTTCCCGGCCTACGTCGAGCGTGCGGCCACCCTGCACGACCTCGCGGCACAGTCCGACCTCGTGAGCGTGCACACGCCGCTCACGGCCGAGACGCGCGGCATGCTCGACGCGCGATTCTTCGCGGCGATGAAACCGGGCGCCTACTTCGTGAACACCGCGCGTGGTGCGATCGTGAACGTCGCCGACCTTCATGCCGCGGTCGAAAGCGGCCGGGTCGCCGGCGCCGGGCTCGACGTGCTTCCCGAGGAGCCCGTGCCGCGCGCCTCGCCGCTCGTTTCGCATCCGCGCGTCATCCTGACGCCGCACGCGGCGTTCTATTCGGTCGAGGCGGAGCAGGAGTTGCGGCGCAAGGCGGCGCAGAACATCATTAGCTGGCTGGCCGCCGGCCGCCCCGAATACGTGGTGACCCGAGGCACACGCAAGCCTTAGAGCAGGAAAGCACGGAGGACGCATGGCGGCGGTGACCATCACCGGCGTGGAAAAGTGGTTCGGCTCCACCCACGTGATTCGCGGGGTCGACATCGCGATCGCGGACGGCGAGTTCTGCGTGCTGGTCGGTCCCTCCGGCTGCGGCAAGTCCACGCTCCTGCGCATGATCGCCGGGCTCGAGGAGATCACGAAGGGCGAGATCGCGATCGGCGAGCACGTGGTCAACCGCGTCCCGCCGAAGGAGCGAGACATCGCGATGGTGTTCCAGAATTACGCGCTCTACCCGCACATGACCGTACGCCAGAACATGTCGTTCGCTCTCGCGCTCGCCAAGCGCCCGAAGCCGGAGATCGAGAAGCACGTCGCCAAGGCCGCCGACATCCTCGGTTTGAAGCCCTTCCTCGACCGCTACCCGCGTCAGCTCTCGGGCGGACAGCGGCAGCGCGTGGCGATGGGGCGCGCCATCGTGCGCGACCCGCAGGTGTTCCTGTTCGACGAGCCGCTGTCCAACCTCGACGCCAAGCTGCGCGTGCAAATGCGCACCGAGATCAAGGAGCTGCACCAGCGCCTCGCCACCACGTCGATCTACGTCACGCACGACCAGATCGAGGCGATGACGATGGCCGACCGCATCGTGGTCATGCGCGACGGGATCGTCGAGCAGAGCGGCGACCCGCTCGCGCTGTACGACCGTCCGGCCAATACCTTCGTCGCCGGATTCATCGGCTCGCCGGCGATGAACATGATCCCCGGCACGGCGCGCATCGCCGGCGGCGCGTCCCACGTCGCGTTCGCGGACGGGGTCACGCTGCCGCTGCCGCCTGGCGCGCCGGCCGCCGACGGCCAGCCGGTGCTCTACGGCATCCGGCCGGAGCACTGCGGCATCGGCAGCGGAAATGGGCTGCCCGTGGACATCGTTGTCGTCGAGCCGACCGGCGCCGACACCCAGCTGTATTGCAGGTTCAACGGGCAGGAGGTCACGGCGATGGTGCGCGACCGCGTCGCGGCGCGCGCCGGCGAGCGCATCGCGCTCGTGCCCGACGTCCCCCGCGCCCACGTCTTCGATGCACAAAGCGGCGTGCGCATAGCCGCGTAGATCCCTGTCGGGTCCCACCTAGGAGGAGGAGCAGTCATGAGTGACACCAACCGTCGCGATTTCATCAAAGCAACCGCCGGCATCGCGGCCGGCACCGCGCTCGGCGGCACGGCGCTGTGGACGCCAGAGGCGGCCGCGCAGCAATTCAAGGTGACGCCCGAGAAGGGCGCGAAGCTGCGCGTGCTTCGCTGGAAGCGCTTCGTCCAGGGTGACGAGGACGTCTGGGCCGCCAACACGAAGAAGTTCACCGAGCTGACCGGCATCGAAGTGCGCGTCGACGCCGAGGGCTGGGAAGACGTACGGCCGAAGGCGGCGGTGGCGGCGAACGTCGGCAGTGGTCCGGACATCATCATCAGCACGATGGAGGACGCGCACCAGTATCCCGAGAAACTGGTCGACGTCTCCGACCTCGCGAACTACCTCGGCGCCAAGTACGGGGGCTGGTATCCCCTCGCCAAGGACTACGGGATGCACAACAACAAGTGGGTCGCGGTCATGATGGGCGCCGCGGGCAATGCGCTGGTCTACCGCGAGAGCGCCTTCAAGGCCGCGGGCTTCGACGGCGTGCCGCGCGACATGGCCGGCTTCCTCAAGCTGTGCCAGGCGCTCAAAGCGAAGGGCACGCCCGCCGGATTCGCGCTCGGCAATGCGACCGGGGACTCGAGCTGGACGCACTGGCTGGTGTGGGCGCACGGCGGCAAGCTGGTCGACGCCAAGAACAACGTCGTCATCAACAGCCCGGAGACGATCGCCGCGCTCGAGTACGGCAAACAGCTCTACGAGACGTTCATCCCCGGCACGCTGTCGTGGCTCGACCCCAACAACAACAAGGCGTTCCTCGACGGCCAGCTCTTCCTCACGGCGAACGGCATCTCGATCTACTACGCGGCGAAGACCTCGCAGGACCCGAAGCTGCTGGAGATGGCCAATGACATTCAGCACGGCTACTTCCCGCTCGGACTCGACGGAAAGGCGCGCGAGTTGAACCTCGTGTTCCCGATGATGATCTTCAAGTACACGAAGTATCCGAACGCGGCCAAGGAGTACCTGCGTTTCATGATGGAGAAGGAGCAGTACGTGCCGTGGCAGGAAGCCTCGATCGGCTACGTCTGCCTTCCGCTGGCGGCGTACGAGAAGAGCGCGTTCTGGACTGCCGACCCGAAGAAGACGCCCTACCGCGACTGCTTCAAGAACGGGACGGCGGGCGGGTACGCGGGCACGATGGGCTACGCGTCGGCGGCGTGCATCGCGGACTTCATCATCCCCAACATGGTCGCGGAGGCCGCGTCGGGCTCGAAGACGCCGAAGGAAGCGGCCGCACGCGCGCAGGCGCGGGCGGAGCGGTACTACAAACTCTGATATTGCGGGCTCCCGCTCGCGCGGGAGACGCAATGTCTGCGCGAGTTGGAGCGGACGAGACGCCGCTCAACTCGCGCGGTTCCGCGACGAATCGTGGCCTCGCAATCCACCGCGCTCTCCCGCGCGCTCGACAACCGGCACCTGCTGGGACTCCTGTTCCTGCTGCCGGCGGCGGCGGTCATGCTGTTGTTCCTGACGTATCCGCTCGGGCTCGGCACGTGGCTCGGCTTCACGGACGCCAAGATCGGGCGCAGCGGCGTGTGGATCGGCCTCGAGAACTTCGAGTATCTGTGGAACGACGCCGTCACGCGCCTCGCCCTGTTCAACACGCTCTTCTACACGATCGTCGCCAGCATCATCAAGTTCGGGCTTGGGCTCTGGCTCGCGCTTCTTCTCAACAAGCACATGCCGTTCAAGTCCTTCATCAGGGCGATCGTGCTGCTCCCGTTCATCGTGCCCACCGCGTTGTCGGCGATCGCGTTCTGGTGGATCTACGACTCGCAGTTCTCCATCATCAGCTGGGCGCTCCTCAAGCTCGGCCTCATCAGCGAGTACATCGATTTCCTCGGCCAGCCCTGGCACGCGCGCTTCGCGACCATCGCCGCCAACATCTGGCGCGGCGTGCCGTTCGTCGCGATCTCGCTGCTCGCCGGACTGCAGACGATCTCGCCGTCGTACTACGAGGCGGCGAGCCTCGACGGCGCGACGGAGTGGCAGCAGTTCCGTTACGTGACGCTCCCGCTTCTTACGCCGATCATCGCCGTGGTGATGACGTTCTCGGTGCTGTTCACGTTCACCGACTTCCAGCTGATATACGTCCTCACGCGCGGCGGTCCGCTCAACGCGACGCACCTCATGGCGACACTGTCGTTCCAGCGCGCGATCTCGGGCGGCAGCCTGGGCGAGGGTGCCGCGATCGCCACGGCGATGGTCCCGTTCCTCCTCGCCGCGATCCTGTTCAGCTATTACGGCTTGCAGCGGCGGGCGTGGCAGCAGGGCGGTGCCGACGAGTGATCGAATGAACGACCACGCACAAGCCGTCGCGCCGCCTCCCTCCGTCGGGTCGGGCGGCATGGACTACCTCACGTCGTTGCCGAGACGCGTGGTGACGGTGTATGTGCCGATCGCGGCGTTCCTCGTCGTGCTCCTGTTCCCGTTCTACTGGATGGCCATCACGGCGTTCAAGCCGAACGAGGAGCTCCTGTCCCGCGAGGGCAACCCGTTCTGGGTGCGCAACCCTACCCTCGCGCACATCAACAAGCTGCTGTTCGACACGGCCTATCCCGACTGGCTCGTCAACACGATGCTCGTCTCGGTGGCGGCGACGTTCCTGTCGCTCCTGTGCAGCGTGCTCGCCGCCTACGCGATCGAGCGGCTGCGCTTCCGGGGCTCGCGCTACGTCGGCATGAGCATCTTCCTCGCGTACCTCGTGCCGCCGTCGATCCTTTTCATCCCGCTCGCCACCATGGTCTACAAGCTCGAGCTCTTCGACACGCGGCTCGCGCTGATCCTCACCTACCCGACCTTCCTCATTCCGTTCTGCACGTGGCTGCTCATGGGCTATTTCAAGTCCATCCCGTTCGAGCTCGAGGAATGCGCGCTCATCGACGGCGCATCACGCCTCCAGATCCTCGTGCGCATCGTCCTGCCGCTCGCGGTGCCGGGCCTCATCTCCGCCGGCATCTTCGCGTTCACCCTGTCGTGGAACGAGTTCATCTACGCGCTCACCTTCATCTCCTCCTCGGAGGTGAAGACGGTGCCCGTCGGCGTGGTCACCGAGCTCGTCGAGGGCGACGTGTACCACTGGGGCTCGCTGATGGCCGGGGCGCTGTTCGGTTCGCTGCCGGTCGCGGTGCTGTATTCCTTCTTCGTCGAGTACTACGTCTCGGGGCTCACCGGCGCCGTCAAGGAGTGACGCGGGCGCCAGTTGACTTCCGGTCAGGCGCCCCCAACAAGGTAGAATGAGCCATTTCCGCCGGAGCCCGCCTCGCATGAGCACCGTTCACGACACTATCCAGGAGCAGGTCACCAACCACCCGGTGGTCCTGTACATGAAGGGCACGCCGCAATTTCCGCAGTGCGGCTTCTCGGCCACAGTCGCCGAAATCCTCAACCGTTGCGGCGTCAGCGACTACTTCTCGGTCAACGTGCTTGCGGACGACGAGATCCGCCAGGGGATCAAGGAGTTCGCCAACTGGCCGACCATCCCGCAGCTGTACGTGAACGGCGAGTTCGTCGGCGGTTGCGACATCGTGCGCGAGATGTACTCGACCGGCGAGCTTCAGAAGCTCCTCGCGAGCCAGGCCGCCTGAAGAAGACTTCGCTCGATATCCCTTGAAGGGTCGCCTTGGAGCGGCCCTTTTTTGCGCCTGCGCGAAAGCCGCCGGCCTCGCGGCCATGCGTGCCGCGGGTGCGCATTAACCCTCACGGCGCTGCCAGATTAGGCGCTTGGGGCCGCCCCGAGTTGTCTATTTAACTAATTGTTTTATAGACATTAACTGGAGGTGGCATGAGTGTTGCTATGAAGATGGCAAGCCGCTTCCGGACGTATCTGGAAGCCTCGTTTCTTCAATGTCCATCCAGAGGGGATAAAAATGAAAGCTTCACAGCGTCCGGTCGCGTCGGCCCTTCGCCGCCGCCACGAGGTCACCTGGCTCGCGGCAGGCGTGATCGCCGCGGCTATCGCCATGTCGGCGGGGAGCGCGCGCGCGGAATCCAACTTCGTCAACGGTTCGGGCACGGCGACTGCGCATCTGAATTTCTCGATCGTGATCCCGAAGTTCCTGTACCTTCAGGTCGGCACGGGCACGTATCCCACTTCCGTCAACACGGTCGACACGATCCTGTTCGACATGACGGGCGCCATCTCGTCGATCGGTAACGCCACGCCGCAAGCGGGCACCGGTGGCGATCTGACCGGCGGCGCGGTAACGGCGCGCGTCGTCGGCAACAACTTCAATGCCGCAGTCAACCTTTCGGCATCGACCGTCGGCGCAATGTCGAACGGCGCCGGCAACACGATCTCGTGGAGCGAGATCTCCGTGACCTCCGCCGCGCTGGCCGTCGTGCCGGCGGCTGCGTCCACCCTGAACCACCCGGGCACGGCCGCAGCGCCCTTTGCCGACGGTGCTGCGACGACCGTGTCGCTGACGCCCGTGGGCAAGGTCATCAATCAGTCCGCCAAGTGGACGTTCCAGTACAAGAACAGCAACGTTCCTTCGGCCGGCACCTACGGCAACACGGTCGCCAACAACGGGCAGGTGACGTACACCATCACGATGCCCTGACGCGGCGCTCGCAAGCCAGCCGCGCAACAGCTTCAGGCGAGGTGCCGGGCCCAAACGGCTCCGCACCTCGTTTCTCGTCGTCCGAGCGGCTATGCTGTCCGTAGCGACGGAAGAGGCCTCACGCGTTGCCCGAAGGCCATGGCATGAACCGAACCGCACCCAAGGCGCCGCCGGAGTCGACGGCGCGCGCGCGCTCCGTACTCGGGCTCGCCGCTTTCTCGGCGACGGCCGCGGCGTCGTTCGCGCTCCTGCCGATCGACCTCGCACGTGCTTGGGTGCTCACGATCAATTCCGGCCCCAAGGCGATCTTCCTGCAGGTCGGAAACGGCTCCTACAGCGGCACCTACCAAAGCGGCGGCACGCCGCTCAACAACGCCACGATCAACACCGTGAGCGTCACCGTGCCGGCGAACCAGGTCGGCACGGGCACGGCGCAAGCGATGACCAGCAACAGCACGCAGTCGGTGAGCTTCTACGACAACTTCGCCGTCTGCAATCCGCCTTCCCAAGTCTACATCGGCGGCTGGGTGCGCACGCCGACCGGCGCCGGCAGCGGCACCTTGTCGGTCACCTCGCCCGCGTCGCTCACCAGCGGCGCGTCGACGATCCCGTTCTCGCAGATCAGCTGGACCAGTACCGCCAACGGCAACACGAGCCCCGACATTCCGGCGGGTGCGTTCAACGGCGGGACGCTCGTACTGCGCACGATCGCGGCCAATACGTGGGTGGAGAACTGCCACACCTTCTCGTACGCGAACGCCGCCGTCGTCGCGGCCGGGACCTACACGGGACAGGTCACCTACACGCTGGTGCTTCCATGAGGGGGCACGCGACCCATCCGCTCCTGGCGCTCGCCGGCGCGCTCGTTCTCGCCACGCCTTGCGCCGCGAACACGTACGTCGTCGACGACACCAGCACGATCCCCTACGAGTCGAACCTCGTCACGCGCTGGAAGGACAACGCGACCACCGGCGGCCGCCAGATGAGCAACGACATCGAGGGCGCGGCGACGGTGACGCTGCGGCTCAACGTGCAGCCTTGGCTCAACCGCAACGGGCGCATCTATCTCGCGCTTCCCCAGCAGCCGATCGGTGTCGTCAACGTGGAGTGGTCCACACAGGGCAGGCTGCTCCCCGGCAAGCTGCAATCCGGCGAGCGCACGCTCGTATATGCCGGTCCGATCCGGACGAGCGTGCTGGAGGACACGTTCAACGTGCACGTCGTCGCCGACGGCCGCCGCGTCAACGCCGCTCAGCGCCTCAACTTCCACTTCGAAATCGATGTCGACTGAACGAATCGCGCGCGCTGCGCTGATGCTGGCGGGTGCGCTTGCGCTCGCGCCCTGCGTCGCCTCCGCGCAGGGCTTTGCCGCGATGGTGACGCCGCCGCGCTTCGAGCTCGAAGGCAAGCCCGGGCAAACGCAGCGCCAGGTGATCGAGGTCATGAATGCCGATCAGCGTCCCGCCACCTATCGCATGCGCACCGCGGACTGGACGCTCGAGCCCGACGCAACGGTGCATATGTCCGAAGCGCTGCTTGCGGACAGCTGCCGGCCCTGGGTGGCGATCGAGCGGCGCGAGATCACCGTACCCTCCGGCGGCCGCTACCGCTACCGCTTCGAGGTGACGCCGCCGGCCGGCGCCAAGGGCGAGTGCCGATTCGCGATCGTGCTCACGGGCGGCGCCGAGACGGTCAACGCGGGGCAGAACGTCAACATCCCGATCAACGGGCAGATCGGCATCATCGTCTACGTGACGCTCGAAGGCGCGGCGCCGCAGCTCGAGGTCGTGGGCAGCGCCGTGGTCGAGCGCGAGGGCCGCAAGATGCCGGTGATCCGCGTGCGCAACACGGGTGATGCGCACGGCAGGCTGGCAGGGTTCCTGGAGGGCACCGATCCCGGCGGGAAGCGTCTCGAGTTCCAGCCCTCCGGCTTGCCCATTCTCCCCGGCGAGACCCGCGACATTCCGATCGACCTCGCCTCCGAAGGCGACAACCGTCCCGCCATTCCCTTCCCGATCACGATCCGCGGCACGCTCGAATGGAGCGGCAAGTCCACGCCGTTCGAGGCTCGCTTCGCACCATGACGCGGCGGCGAGCCGCCGCTCTCGCGCTCCTGAGCGGCCTCGTCGCCTCCGCAATCGCATCGGCGCAACCGCTGGCGAACGCGCCGGCACCGGCGGCGCCGGTCTACGAGGATCGCCTCATAGAGGGCGGCGCGCTTGCGCCCGATGTCGGCGGCGAAGGCGGCGGTGCGTACAACCCGGAAGGTTGGCCGCGCTACCTGCGCGTGGAGGGCGTTGCAAGCTACTTCGACCAGCAGGGCGTCATCACGCGTGAGAACGGCGCGCGCGCGTCGGGCCGCATAGATACGCCCAACTACGGCGCGATCTCGGTCGACGCCACCGCGCGCGTCGGCCCGGGCTCGTTCATCGCGACACTCGTCCAGCGCGATTTCGCGTTCGACGAGAACTGGCGCCTGAACAACTCGCTCGGCGTGGTGACCACGCTCGGCATCGACCTTACGCGCAACCAGTATCGCTTCTACATCCCGACGTTTCCTTCGGCAGGTGGCACGACCGAGTGGCTGCGCGACGGCAACCTGCAGCTGCAGGCGAGCGTCGGGCAGCCCGGCAACTACGACGGCTTCCGGCTGACCGGCTTCCAGTCGCTCGGCGGGACGCTCGCGACCGTCGGCGCGCAATGGGCGTTCGCGCCGCAATGGCAGGCCGGCGTGCAGCTCATCGACATGACTGGCGTCGATTCGCCCTATGCGGTGCCGAACGGCAACGGCACGATCGGGATGCGCGGCGCCTACGCCGGGCTCGCATGGAACGACGGGACGACGCGGCTGCAGGGCAACGTGCTTACGAGCGACGCGAGCTCGAGCGGCAGCACGCTGCACGCGACGGGCGTGTGGCTCGACGGGCGCACGCTGTGGAACGGGCTGACCCATCACTACGGCGTCTTCCGATTCGACCCGGGCCTCGCCTGGGGCTATCAGCCCATCAACAACGACTTGCAGGGGGTGTATTACCGCTTGGCGTACCAGGACCTGCGCTGGCAGGTCGACGGCGGCATCGACCAGACGTGGTCGGTGTCGGGACGCGGGACGCCCGGCACGTTCTACACGATCAACGGCCGCTACCAGCTCAACACGAGAAGCGGCATCGGCGGCAACGCCGCCTATCTCGACAACGGCGGCCAGAACGCGTGGCAGGCGTCGGGCTTCACGGACCTCTTGTGGTCGCAGGGCGCGAGCCGCGTGCAGCTGAGCGCGGGACACAACAACAACATCCCGAGCAACGACGCACAGCAGCTGGTCGTCGACCACACGTGGAACGTGCCCGCGGGAACGCGGCTGACCACGTCCTTCACCGCGACGCGCGACGCCACGGGCAGCGCCACGAACGGGGATACCGTCATACCGGCGGTCACGTTCCGCCGCTACGGGCTCGGCCTGCTCGGCGGCGGGGACATCGCGAACAACGTCTCGATCGACGCCAACCTCCAGTACAACATCGTCACGCACGGAGGAACCGCGAGCGGGATCTACGGCAACGTCAACCTCAACTGGCGGCTGTCGCCGAACTGGTCGATCGTCGGCACGTACTACGACAACCGCGACGACACGGCGAACCTGTTCGTCATATCGCCGCTCATCCCCGTGATCAACACGCTGCCCACGCAGCGCAACCGCGCCGTGTACTTCAGCCTGCGCTGGGAGGAGCGCGCGGGCTCGCCGGTCGCAGCACTCGGCGGCAGGCCGGGCGGGCCGGTGGGCAGCATCGCGGGCACGATCTATCTCGACCAGAACGACAACGGCAGGCGCGACCCCGGCGATCCGGTCCTGCCCAACGTCACCGTGCTGCTGGACGGCCGCTTCTCGACGCGCACGGACGAGGCGGGTCGCTTCGAGTTCCCGTTCGTGGGTGTCGGCGCGCACCGCATCACCGTCGTTCCCGATAATGTCCCGCTGCCGTGGACGTTCGGCGACGGCCAGTTCGAAGTCCGCGTCGACGCGCGCACGACGTCGAGCGTGGAGTTCGGCGCGCGCAGACAACGCTGAACGCACGCAATGTACCCGCGCGCGTGTCGTCGACAATTCGCACGGGTCACCGGCGACGGCATGCTTCTTGCCATTGTCGCGGCATGCGCAAGAGGCTCACTTTCTCCAACTTCGTGATCGCGCTCGCCGTCGCCGCGATCTTCGCCGCCATCGCGCTTCCGAGCTACGCCGCGTACGCGCGTAAGTCCGCGCGCGCCGACGCAATGTCGTTCATCGTCGATGCGGCCTTTCGCGAGCAGGCGCATTTCGCGACGCGCGAGGCCTATGCCGCCAGCCTCACCACGCTCGGCGTCGCAGTGCCGCCGGCCCTTGCGGACAAGTACGCGTTCGCCGTCGTCGCGACGCAAGCTCCGAAGCCGGCATTCACGATCAGGGGGACCGCGGTCGGCGACCAGGCGAACGACGCCTGCCCTGTATTGACGGTCGACAGCGCGGGGCGGCGCTGGCCGTCGAGCTGCTGGTAGGAAGCTAAGCGTCCCGAGTCAGAAATTCACCCGCAAGTTCGCGGCGCTCAGGTTCTCGTCCGCTGCGCCCGCTTCACGTCCGGGATGTGGCGCAACGAGCGCAGCACCTGCGCGAGATGGCGGCGGTCGCGCACCTGCACGCCGAAGAACATCGCGAGCACCTCTCCGCCGTCGGGACGCTCCATCGAGACCGTGTCGATGTTCGCGTCGGCGTCGGCGATAGCGAGCGCGAGATCGGCGAGCAGGCCGCGACGGTCCGCGACGAGGAGGCGGATTCCGGTCTCGAACACACCCTGCACGTCGGGCGCCCATTCCACGTCGACGAGCTCGCTCGCGTCGAGATGCTGCTTCTTGAGCGTGACGCAATCGCGCGTGTGCACGAGCAGACCCTGCCCGCGGCGGAACTGTCCCACGATCGAATCGCCGGGTATCGGGCGGCAGCACTTCGCGTACTGGATCGCCACGCCTTCGACGCCGCGCAGCGTGAGCGAGCCCAGCTTGCCGTGCGACGGCGCAGGCGCGTCCTCCGCCTTGCCCGGGACCTTGGTGAGCGCCTGCGCGACCACGAACGACAGCCGCTTGCCGAGGCCGATGTCGGCCAGGATGTCGAGCTGGCTCTTGGCACCGTATTCCTTGGCGAGCGCCTCCCAGCGGTCCCAGGAGATCGCCTCGGGCTCGACCTTGAGCGTCGCGAGCGCCTGGTTCAGCAGCCGCTCGCCGAGGGCGGCGGATTCCTTCTGCTGCAGCCCCTTCAGGTAATGCCGGATGCGTGAGCGCGCCTTGCCGGTGGCCACGAAGGACAGCCACGAAGGGTTCGGGCGCGCGGTGGGCGAGGTGAGGATCTCGACGTGGTCGCCGTTCTTGAGCTCGGTGCGCAGCGGCAGGAGCTCGTAGTTGATCCGCGCCGCCACGCAGTGGTGGCCGATGTCGGTGTGCACGCCGTAGGCGAAGTCGACGGCGGTGGCGCCGCGCGGCAACGCCATGATCTTGCCCTTCGGCGTGAAGACGTAGATCTCGTCGGGGAAGAGGTCGCCCTTGATGTGCTCCAGGAACTCCTTCGAATCCTTGGACTCCGACTGGATCTCGAGGAGGCTTTGCAGCCAGCGCGACGTCTCGCGCTGCGCCTCGGCGAGGTCGAGCTCGCCTCCGGTCTTGTACAGCCAATGCGCGGCCACGCCGGCTTCCGCCACGCGATGCATGTCGTGGGTGCGGATCTGCACTTCGAGCGGCGTGCCGAACGGACCGAACAGCGTCGTGTGCAGCGACTGGTAGCCGTTCGCCTTCGGGATCGCCACGTAATCCTTGAACTTGCCGGGGATGGGCTTGTAGAGCTCGTGCAGCACCCCTAGCGCCGCATAGCAGTTGGTCTTGTCGGCCACCAGGATGCGCACGCCGTAGATGTCGAACACCTGCGCGAAGCTGTAGTGCTTCTCGCGCATCTTCTTGTACACCGAGTAGATCGTCTTCTCGCGGCCGCCGACCACCGCCAGCACGTTCTCCTTGGCGAGGCCCTCGCGGATCACGTCGAGCAGCCGGTTCATCACCTCGCGGCGGTTGCCGCGCGCGGCCTTGATCGCTGCGGCGAGGATGCGGTAGCGCATCGGGTTGAGATGCTTGAACGACAGGTCCTGCAATTCGAGGTAGAGCGAATTGAGGCCGAGCCGATTCGCGATCGGCGCGTAGATGTCGAGCGTCTCCTTCGCGATGCGCTTGCGGTGCGCGGGCGCCATCGCGTCCAGGGTGCGCATGTTGTGCAGGCGGTCGGCGAGCTTGATCAGGATGACACGCACGTCGCGCGCCATCGCCAGCAGCATCTTGCGGAAACTCTCCGCCTGCACTTCCTCGCGCGAGGTGAACTCGATCTGGTCGAGCTTGCTCACGCCGTCGACCATGTCGGCGACGGGCTTGCCGAAGCTTTTTTCGAGCTCGTGCTTGGTGACGGAGGTGTCCTCCATCACGTCGTGCAGAAGCGCGGCGGCGAGGCCCTGCGCGTCGAGCCGCCACTGCGACAGGATCGACGCCACCGCGAGCGGATGCGTGATGTAAGGCTCGCCCGACTTGCGGAACTGGCCGCGGTGGGCGGATTCGGAGAACTGGAATGCGCGGCTGACGAGCGCGACGTCCGGTGGGGGCAGGTAGTGCCCCAGATGCTTCGTGAACTCGGCGATCTCGGACATTCGCTCCGAAACGTCACCCGCGCCGGTTCGCCCCACGCGACGTCAGACCGTGGGCGTGGTCGGCAGCGTCGGTCCGGTCTTGGTCAGCATTTCGATGCCGATCTTGCCGGCGGCCATCTCCCGCAGCGCGATCACGGTGGGCTTGTCGCGGTCGGCATCCACCATCGGCGCGGAGCCGGCGGTAATCTGCCGCGCGCGGTTGGTGGCGGCGAGCGTCAACTCGAACCGATTGGGAATCCTGGCAAGACAGTCTTCGATGGTGATGCGGGCCACGGGCGACTCCTCAAGGATGCAATAGATCAGCGATCAGGGCCGCGTGGCGCACCTGCTGCCGCGGCGCGGCAAGACGTGCCGCCCGGACGATCACGGACAGATCGTCGACGGCCCTCGCAAAGTCCTGATTCATAATAACATAATCGAACTCGCCGCAGTGCCGCATCTCCTCCCGCGCGGCCTCCATGCGACGGGTGATCACCGCATCGGGATCCTGGCCCCGCTTGCGCAGCCGCTCCTCGAGCTGGGCGAGCGACGGCGGGAGGATGAAGATCAGGACCGAACCCGAGATCAGCTTGCGCACCTGGCGGGCGCCCTGCCAGTCGATTTCGAGCAGCACGTCGTGGCCGGCCTGCACTTCGCGCGCAAGCCACGTGGCAGAGGTCGCGTACCAGTTGCCGTGCACATACGCGTGCTCGAGGAACTCGCCCGCGTCCTTGAGGGCCATGAAGCGGGCCTCGTCGACGAAGTAATAGTCCACACCGTCCTGCTCGCCCGGCCGTGGCGGCCTCGTCGTATAGGAAACGGACAGCCGCATCCCTGGCTCGCGCTCGAGCAGCGCCTTGACGAGGCTCGTCTTGCCGCCGCCGGACGGCGCCGCGATCACGAACAGGCAACCGGAGGCCGGCGGCGCCTTGGTCGCGATGACGGTGGGTTGGGTCACGGAAAGATCGAGACGAGGGGGAGGGGTCCTATCCGCCGCAAGTTATGTGTTATCGGTTTCCCGCGCAAGCCGCGCCGCACCGTCGACAAACCAGTAGAATCCCCTGGCTCGAAAAACCGGGACTCACGCGCATGAAGAAACTCCCAGGCCTATTCCTGCTGCCGCTGGCGATGCTCGTCTCGGCTGCGCACGGCGAGGGCTGGCCGGAAAGGTCGGTCACGCTGGTGGTCCCGTTTCCGCCCGGCGGATCGAGCGACGCGATAGCGCGCACCCTTTCGACCGGACTGACCGACAGGCTCGGCAAGCCCTTCGTCGTCGAGAACCGGCCCGGAGCCACCGGCACGATCGGGGCCGCGCAGGTCAAGCGCGCGCCCGCCGATGGCTACACGCTGCTCGTGACCTCGCTCGGCCCGCTGGTGATCACGCCGCACCTCATGAAGGGGCTGCCTTACGACCCGCTCACGGATTTCGACGCGATCACGAATGCCGTGCAGGCGCCGAACGTGCTCGTCGTGCCCGCATCCTCGCCGCACAAGAGCGTGGCGGACGTGATCGAGTTCCAGCGCAGGAATCCGGGGAAGATGACGTTCGCGTCCTCGGGCGCGGGCTCCAGCGACCATCTCACCGCCGAGCTCTTCTGGCAGCAGACCAAGACCTCCGGGCTGCACGTTCCTTACAAGGGGGGCGGGCCGGCCGTGACCGATCTACTGGGCGGGCAGGTCGATGCGTCGTTCCAAAACATCAACGCCGTCGTGCAGCACGTCAAAAGCGGCAAGCTGCGCGCGCTGGCCATCACGAGCCGAACGCGTTCGCCGGTCTTGCCGGACGTTCCGACGCTCGACGAGTCGGGCGTGCCGAACACCAATGTCTATTCGTGGCAGGGCGTGGTGGGACCGAAGGGGCTGCCCCCGGACGTGCGCGCGAAGCTCTACGCTGCGATCGTCGCCACCCTCAGCGACCCCCAGGTGAAGGCGAACCTCGTCGCGCTGGGCTTCGAGGTGGTGGCCAGCTCGCCGACGGAGTTCGCGGCGTTCCAGGCGGCCGAGTACGCCCGCTGGAAGAACGTCATCCAGGCGGGGAAGATCACGATCGAGTAATGCAAGGCGCAGCTATTCGACGTTTTGAACCTGCTCGCGCATCTGCTCGATCAGCACCTTGAGCTCGAGCGCCGCCTGCGAGACCTCGGCGTCGACAGATTTCGACCCGAGCGTGTTGGCCTCGCGATGCAGCTCCTGGGCGAGGAAGTCGAGCCGCTTGCCGGCGCTGCCGCCGGCTTTCAGCACCCGCCGCACTTCGCTCACGTGCGCGGTGAGGCGCGAGAGCTCCTCGGCGACGTCGACCTTCGTCGCGAACAGCGCGAGCTCCTGCTTGAGGCGATCCTCGTTCGGATCGAGGCCGGCTTCGCGCAGCCGGGCTCCGAGCTTTTCGTTGTAGGCGGCATGGATGGCCGGGACACGCGGCGCGACGCGCGCCACCTGCGCCTCGATGCCGGCGCAACTCGCTTCCAGGACCTGCGCGGTCTTCGCTCCCTCCCGGGCGCGCGCCGCGGCGAGCTCCGCCAAGGCGCCGTCGACGAGCGCGAGCGCTCGCTGCGCAAGTTCCGAAGGGGGCACGGTGGGCTCGGTGAGAACCCCGGGCCAGCGCAGGATCTCGTTCACGGAAAGCGGTGCGGCGCCCGGAACGGAACGCGTCACCTCTGCCGCGGCTGCGGCAAGGTGGCGGACCTGGGCCTCGTCGATGGCCAGGCCCACCGCCGCCTGCTGGGTCCGGTTGAGGGCTATCCGGCATTCGACCTTGCCGCGGCGCAGCGCCGCCGAAACCGCCTCCCGGATCGCCGGCTCGATCGTGCGGAGCTCGTCGGGGAGCCGCACGGTGAGGTCGAGATAGCGGTGGTTGACCGAGCGGAGCTCGACCGATAGCGAAACGCCCGGCAAATCCGCGGCCGCGGCCGCAAAGCCGGTCATGCTGAGAATCATCGGAAGCTCGAAGGAAACGCCGCTCTGGGGTGGCGACTTCATGTTTTGGCGGGTTTTCCGCGCGCCCGAGGCGATTTGAGTCGCGTCGAGATCGCGTTTCCTTTACTTTGCCCGCCGGGTTGCCGAGAATGTATGCGTTATCCGGCGGCCGCGCAAGCCGGGGAATTCGTCGCTGGCATGCGATTTGCGGGCGTCAAGCACGAAAGGGCCGGCTCTCCATCCATTCCCACCCGGCCAGGATCCCAAAAAGCTCAATGCCCGTCACCAACCAAGCCCTCGCCGGCGGCTATCAGCTCCTCAATTACCGGATCGACCGGCAGATCAGCCGCGGCGGCTTTTCGATCGTCTACCGCGCCTTCGACGAGGAGGGCGGCCCGGTCGCCATCAAGGAATACCTGCCCTCGTCCCTGGTGCTGCGCACGGAGGGGGATATCGTGCGCGCGAGCTCGGCGGAGAATCTCACCTCGTTCCGCTACGGAATGAAGTGCTTCTTCGAAGAAGGCCGCGCGCTCGCCAAGATCAACCACCCCAACGTCGTGCGCGTGCTCAACTTCTTCCGCGCCAACGAGACGGTGTACATGGTCATGCGCTACGAGCGCGGGCGCACGCTGCAGCAGCAGATCCAGATGCGGCAGGACCAGATGTCCGAGCGGCTCGTGCGGCACGTTTTCATGCATCTCCTGAACGGCCTGCGGGAAGTGCACACGCACAAGCTCCTGCACTTGGACATCAAGCCCGCCAACATCTACCTGCGCACCGACGGCAGCCCCGTGCTGCTCGACTTCGGCGCCGCGCGGCAGACGCTCACTAGCGCGCGGCCCAAGCTCGCGCCGATGTACACCCCCGGCTTCGCTGCCCCCGAGCAGTACCGCGAACCCGACCGCCTGGGTCCGTGGACCGATGTCTACGGCGTGGGCGCTTCCATGTTCGCCTGCCTCGCCGCGTTCGCCCCTCAGGCGGCGGATGCCCGCCTGTCGGAAGATCATCTGGTGTCGGCGAAGAAGATCTGGGCGGGCCAGTACTCCGACAACATCCTCGAGGTCATCGACTGGTGCCTTCGCCTCGACCCGCTCGAACGGCCGCAGAGCGTGTTTGCGCTGCAGAAAGCGATCCGCGACATACCTCAGACCAAGCGAAAGGTCTCGTTCTTCGGCAGCCTCAAGAAGATGCTCTTCTCGGAAATCGGCGCCTAGTGAGCAAGGCGGCCGAGACCGCAGGTCGAGGCATGGCCCGAAGGACGCGGCGCCGCGCGCTCGTACGCAGCCGTGGCCCCGCAGCACGCATCGACGCAGACGACTGGGCAGGCTTGCCAACTCAAAGACTCGCAGCCTGACGTACACTTGGCGGTATGCGCTTCACGATCTTCCAGGAGTCGCGCAAAGGCCAGCGCAAGGTCAACCAGGACCGCATCGCCTACACCTTCAGCCGCGATGCGCTTCTCCTCGTCGTCGCCGACGGCATGGGCGGTCATGCGGGCGGCGAGATCGCCGCGCAGATCGCGGTTCGGCTTTTCATCGAGCGTTTCCAGCAGGAGGCGAAGCCGGTCCTCAAGAATCCGCTCAAGTTCCTGCAGGACACGATGGTGCGCGCGCATTCGGCGCTGGGCTCCTACGCGAACCAGTTCTCGATGCTCGAGACGCCGCGCACCACGTGCGTCGCGTGCCTGGTGCAGGCGGGCCACGCCTACTGGGGCCATGTCGGCGATTCGCGCCTGTACCTGTTCCGCCAGGGCGGCCTCATCGGCTCGACCAAGGATCATTCGAAGGTGCAGTACCTCGTCGACCAGGGCATCATCGGCGCGGACGAGATCGTGCAGCATCCGGACCGCAACAAGATCTTCAGCTGCCTGGGCGGCCTCGTCGACCCTGTGATCGACCTGTCGCGCCGCACGCCGCTTCGCAACGGCGACATCATCGTGCTGTGCACCGACGGCCTGTGGAGCGTGTTCGACCAGCGCGAGATCGCCACCTGGCTCACGTCCACGCCGATCCTCACCACGGCGCCGCAGATGATGCGCGAAGGCGAGAAGCGCGGCGGCCCCGACGGCGACAACCTGTCCGCCATCATCGTGCGCTGGGGGCCGGAGACGCTCACCGACGAGCAGACCACGACGATCACCGAGACCATGGGCATCGGCGACTTCGAGACGCAGATCGATCGCACGCTCACGCTCACCGACCGCACGGGCACGCAGCGCGACCTCACCGACGACGAGATCGAGCACGCGATAGAGGAGATTCAGTCCACCATTCAAAAATACCGGCGCTAGGCTTCAGTTGTCAGTTGTCAGTAGCGTCAGAGTCTGCGGGTGGCGGCGCGTTAAGCGCCGGTACGGCATGCGTTGAACGAAAATGAGAACGGCAGCAACGGAGCGGGCGTTTTGTACTTGCAAGACCCAACCTCACATCGGCGCTTTCATGCGTCGCCACTGGCAACATCGGCGCTTCTGATCCCCGATCCCTGACCACTGATCCCTGAATGCGCCAGCTCATCATCGACACCGAAACCACCGGACTCGATCCCAAAGCCGGACACCGCATCATCGAATTCGCCGCGCTCGAGCTCGTCGACCGCCGGCCCACCGGGCGCACGCTCCACCTGCATTTCGACCCCGAGCGCGACATCGACTTCGGCGCCACCGAGGTGCACGGCAAGACGTGGGAGGACCTGAAGGGGCGGCCGCGCTTCCGCGACCGTGTGGACGAGATGCTCGACTTCCTGCGCGGCGCGGAATGGATCATCCACAACGCGCCGTTCGACGTCGCTTTTCTCGACTACGAGCTCGCGAAGGAAGGCGCGCCTCGCTGCGAGGCGCTGGCCGCCGGCGTGATCGACACGCTCGCCATGGCGCGCGACGCCTACCCGGGGAAGCGCAACAATCTCGATGCGCTGTGCGAGCGCTTCGGCGTGTCGAACGCGCACCGCACGCTGCACGGCGCGCTCCTCGACGCGCAGCTCCTGGCTGAGGTATACCTCGCGATGACGCGCGGCCAGGAGTCGCTTACGATCGACATCGGGACGGCGCCGGCAATCGCGTCGATCGCCGCGCCGGGCCTGTCGGCGACGCGGGCGGCGCTACTCGTCATCCTGCCGACGGCCGAGGAGCTCGCCGCGCACGCGGACTATCTCGCCCAGCTCGACCGCGAGTCGCACGGGCGATGCCTGTGGCTCGCCGCGGCATAGGATCTGTCACGAGGATGTAACGGGCCGTTGCGACATTGATGGACTCCCAGACCAAGGTTTCCTTCGTTCCCGGGGGCCGCTTGCCGGCCGCCGAGATTGCCCATGCCGTCGTGTCTGCGCCCGCCGCCGCGCCGATCAACCGCGAGCTGTCGCTGCTCGACTTCAACCGCCGCGTGCTCGCGCTGGCGGAGGGCCCGGGCGTTCCGCTGCTCGAGCGGCTGCGCTTCCTGTGCATCGTCGGCAGCAATCTCGACGAGTACTTCGAGATCCGCATGGCGGGCGTAAAGGAGCAGCTGCGGGCGAAGGTGCCGCCGCCGGGGACGACGCTCCAGGAGCTGCGCGACGTCTCGATCCGCATGGGCGAGGAGGCGCGCGCGCTCATTGCGCAGCAGTACCGCGTGCTGAACCAGCAGGTGCTGCCCGCGCTCGCCGACGCCGGCGTGCGCCTCGTCCGCCGCACCGAGTTCACGCGCAAGGAACGTGAGTGGGCGGCGCGCTTCTTCGCGCAGGAAGTGCGCCCGCTGCTCACGCCGATCGGCCTCGACCCCGCGCACCCGTTCCCGCAGGTCGTCAACAAGAGCCTGAACTTCGTCGTCGAGCTCTCCGGAGCGGACGCCTTCGGGCGCGACTCCGGGATCGCCATCGTGAAGGCGCCGCGCGTCCTGCCGCGCATCATCAAGATTCCCGAAGCGGTGACCGGCGCTGCGAATTCGTTCGTGATGCTGTCGTCGGTGCTGCACGCGCACCTGCACGAGATGTTTCCCGGCCGCAAGGTCGTGGCGTACTCGCAGTTCCGTGTCACGCGCGACGCCGATCTGTGGCTCGACGAGGAAGAGGTGAAGAACCTGCGCCAGGCGCTTCAGGGCGAGCTGCCGCAGCGGCAATTCGGCTCGGCGGTGCGGCTCGAAGTGGCTTCCGAGTGCCCGGCGCCACTCGCACAGTTCCTGCTCGGCCAGTTCTCGCTCACGGAGGCCGACCTCTATCGTTGCGATGGCCCTGTGAACATCGCGCGGCTCGCCTCGCTCATCGACCAGGTCGACATCGACGCGCTGAAGTACGAGCCGTTCGTGCCGGGCCTGCCGTCCCGCCTCGACGACGACACCGACATCCTGTCGGCGATCCGCGGCAACGACATCCTGCTCCACCACCCGTATCAATCGTTCGAGCCCGTCGTCGAGTTCATCCGCAGCGCGGCCGACGACGAGGACGTGGTCGCGATCAAGCAGACCGTGTACCGCACCGGCGTCAACTCCGTGCTCATGGAGGCGCTGATCGAGGCCGCGCGCCGCGGCAAGGAAGTCACGGTCGTGGTCGAGCTCATGGCGCGCTTTGACGAGGAAGCCAACATCAACTGGGCCGAGCGCCTGGAGCGCGCCGGCGCGCAGGTCGTCTACGGCGTGTTCGGCCTGAAGACGCACGCCAAGCTCGCGCTCGTCATCCGCCGCGAGCGCGACCGCAAGGGCAAGATGCGGCTCGTGCCGTACGCGCATCTCGGAACCGGCAACTATCATCCGCGCACGACGGCGCTCTACACCGACTTCGGCCTCCTGACGGCGGATGCCGCGATCTGCTCCGACGTCAACGAGGTGTTCCTGCACATCACGAGCCTCGCGCGCGCAAGCCGGATGAAGCGCCTGCTGCTGGCGCCGTTCACGATGCACCGGCGCGTCCTCGAATTGATCCGGCGCGAGACCCGCAACGCCCGCGACGGCAAGCCCGCGCGCATCATCGCCAAGATGAACGCGCTGGTCGAAGAGGGCGTGATACGCGCGCTGTATGGCGCGTCGGTGGCGGGCGTCTCGATCGACCTGATCGTGCGCGGCGCGTGCTCGCTGCGTCCCGGCGTGCCGGGTGTCTCGGAGAACATCCGCGTGCGATCGATCCTGGGCCGCTTCCTCGAGCATCATCGCGTTTGGTATTTCGAGAACGACGGGACGCCGGACGTGTGGCTCTCCTCGGCCGACTGGATGGGGCGCAACATGTTCCGCCGGGTCGAGGTCGCGTTCCCGGTGCGCGATCCGACCCTGCGCAAGCGCGTCGTCGACGAGGGGTTGAAGGCCTATCTTGCGGACAACCACGACGCCTGGGAGCTCGACGCCGACGGCCGGTGGACGAAGGTGAAGCCGCGGCGGGGCGGCAAGCGGCGCTCGGCTCAGACCGAGCTTCTCGCGCGCATGATGGCGCACGACGAGCAGTCGTAAAGGGACTATGGATCTCATCCTCTGGCGGCATTGCGAAGCGGAACCGGGCGAGCCCGACCTCGGGCGGCGCCTCACGAGCAAGGGCATGAAGCAGGCCGAGCGCATGTCGGGCTGGCTCGACGCCCACTTGCCGGACACGTGCCGCATCCTCGCCTCGCCGGCCGACCGCGCGCAGCAGACGGCGCAGGCGCTCAAGCGCAAGTTCAAGACGGTGCCCGAGCTCGCGCCGGGCGCCACGGTGACGGCGGTGCTCGCCGCCGCCAACTGGCCCGAGTCGCGCGAGCCCGTGCTGATCGTCGGGCACCAGCCCACGCTCGGGATGGTCGCCTCGTTCCTGCTCTCCGGCGAGGAAGCCTACTGGTCCGTGCGCAAGGGCGCGGTGTGGTGGCTTTCCAATCGCGCGAAGGAGGACGGCGCGGCGGTCGTGCTGAAGGCGGTTCAGTCGCCCGATTTTCTGTGAAAACTTCTGGTGGAGACGCCGAGGAGAGAAGCGCCCTCGGCGTCTTTGCTTTTGTGAAGCGCTAACGCCACCTTTGCCCGAGCTGCTCCCACTCCTCGCGCTCGACCTCGATCAGCCGCTCGGTGAGCGGGTGCGCCTTCAGCCAGCGCTTGGCGATCGTGAAGCGTATCTGCTTGCCCACTTCGAGCGTGATGTGCGGCGCGTCGATGGCCTTTCGGGCGTGATGGAAGAGCACGGCGAGCCGCAGCGCGAGCACCTGGGCGGCGAGGTCGTGATCTTCGAGCAGGTGCTCCATCTTGGACAGGCCGCCGCGGCAGCCCAGCACCAGCATCGCGAGATGGCGCTGGTCCTGCGCCGAAAACCCGGGCATGTCCGCGTTCTCGAGGATGTAGGCGCTGTGCTTGTGGAAGCCGATGTGCGAGACGGAGAACCCGACCTCGTGCAGGAGCGCGGCCCATTCGACGTGCTGGGCGGCCCCGGGGTCGGGTGAAGGCGATGCCGCGAGATACAGCGCTTTGGCCATCTGCGCGACGCGCCGCGCGTGCGGCCGGTCCACATGATAGCGCTCGGAGATGCTCTCGACGGTGACCGCGCGTGCGTCGCGCTTGATCGTGCGGCCGAGCAGATCGTAGAGCACGCCGAGGCGCAGCGCGCCGCCGACGGGGTTGATGCGCTGGACGGCGAGCTCGGACATCGCGGCGGCCATGATCGCGAAGCCGCCGGCGAGCACGGGCGCGCGCTCGGGCTTGATGCCCTCGAGCGCAAGCCGCGAGATGCGCCCGGCGCCGATCATGCGCTTGCGCAGGCGCGCAAGGCCGTCGGGCGTGATGCCGCCCGCCGACAGCCCGTTCTCCTCGAGGATCGCGGCGAGCGCGAGCGCGGTGCCCGACGACGCGAACGCCTCGCGCCAGTGCTCGGGGCCGAATTCGCTGGCGATCGCCTCGATGTGCGCGCGCGCGTCGGTCTCGGCAGCGCGAAACGCCTCGGCGCGCAGCTCGCCGTCGGGAAAGAAGCGCTGCGAGATGCTGACGCAGCCGAGCTTGAGCGACTCGAGGCGCTCGGGCGTCATGCCGCGGCCGATGATGAACTCGGTCGAACCCCCGCCGATGTCGATCACGAGGCGCGGCTCGCTGCTGGCCGGCAGCACGTGCGCGACGCCGAGGTAGATGAGCCGCGCCTCCTCGTGGCCGCCGATGATGTCGATCGGAAAGCCGAGCGCGCCTTCCGCCTGCGGCAGGAAGGTGGGCGCGTTGCGCGCGACACGGAACGTGTTGGTCGCCACCGCCCGGACCGCGGACGGGTGCAGGCCGGACAGGCGCTCGCGAAAGCGCGCGAGACAGGCCAGCGCCGACTTGCGCGCGGCGAGCGTGAGGTTGCCCTTCTCGTCGATGCCGGCGCCGAAGCGGATCGTCTCGCGCCAGGTGTCGAGGCGGAAGATCTGGTCGCCCTCGACGCGTCCGATCTCGAGCCGGAAGCTGTTCGAGCCCAGGTCGACGACGGCGAGCGTCTCTGGGCGCGACGACGTCTGGAAGGGGCGCGCGAGCACGTTGAACATGGGTTCGCCGGGAAGCCGCGCGAAGCGTAGCAGAAATACGCACGGTTTAACGCCTGACGCCACGGAGGCGCGCTCACCTGCTAACCTCGCCCCGATGGCAATCGACTACCTGCAGAAGATCCTCACCGCCAAGGTGTACGACGTGGCGATCGAGTCGCCGCTGGACGAGGCGGTCACGCTGTCGCGCCGCCTGGGCAACCGCGTGCTGCTCAAGCGCGAGGACCAGCAGTGCGTCTTCTCGTTCAAGCTGCGCGGCGCGTACAACAAGATGGCGCACCTCACGCAGGGCGAGCGCGCCAAGGGCGTCATCGCGGCGTCGGCGGGCAACCACGCGCAGGGCGTGGCACTCGCCGCGCAGCGCCTGGGCTGCCAGGCCACGATCGTGATGCCGGTCACCACGCCTCACATCAAGATAGCGGCCGTCGAGGCCCGCGGCGCGGCCGTCGTCCTGCACGGCGATTCGTATTCGGATGCCTACGCCGAAGCGCAGCGCCTGCAGAAGACGAGCGGAGCGACCTTCGTGCACCCGTACGACGATCCGGACGTGATCGCAGGCCAGGGCACGATCGGCATGGAGATCCTCCGCCAGTGCCAGGGCCCGCTCGACGCGGTCTTCGTCGCGATCGGCGGCGGAGGCCTCATCTCGGGCATCGCCGCCTACGTCAAGCGCGTGCGTCCGGCCGTCATGGTGATCGGCGTGCAGCCGGTCGACTCCGACGCCATGACGCGCTCGGTCGCGGCCGGGCGCCGTGTGGTGCTGCCGCACGTGGGCCTGTTCGCCGACGGTGTCGCCGTGAAGCAGGTCGGGCGCGAGACGTTCCGCCTCGTGCGCGAGTGCGTCGACGAGCTCATCACGGTCGACACCGACGCCACCTGCGCCGCGATCAAGGACGTGTTCGAGGACACGCGCTCGATCCTCGAGCCCGCCGGCGCCCTCGCGATCGCCGGCGTCAAGGCGTGGTGCGAGCGCCATCGCGCGCGGGACCGCACGTTCGTCGCGATCGCGGGCGGCGCCAACATGAACTTCGACCGCCTGCGCTTCGTCGCCGAGCGGGCCGAGCTCGGCGAAGCGCGCGAGGCGATCTTCGCCGTGACGATTCCGGAGCGGCCCGGCAGCTTCCGCGAGTTCTGCGGCCTTCTCGGCAGCCGCAGCATTACCGAGTTCAACTACCGCTACGCGGACCCCAAGGTCGCGCACCTCTTCGTAGGCGTGGAGGTCGCCGGGCGCAAGACGACCGCGGAGCTCCTGGCGGCGTTCCACAAGCATCGCATCGAGGCCTACGACCTGTCCGACAACGAGATGGCGAAGCTGCACGTGCGCCACTTGGTCGGCGGGCACGCGCCCGCGGCGGAGAACGAGATCCTGTACCGCTTCGAGTTCCCAGAGCGTCCCGGTGCACTGATGCGCTTCCTCGACAGCATGAGCGCAGGCTGGAACATCAGCCTCTTCCACTACCGCAACCACGGCGCCGATTACGGACGCGTCCTGGTCGGAATGCAGGTTCCGCCGTCGGCGAAGGCCGATTTCAAACGTTTTCTCGACAAGCTCGGGTACACGTACGTCGACGAATCCGGCAATCCCGCGTATCGCATGTTCCTCGGTCGCTGAGGTTCCGGGCGGGACCGCCCGCGGCATTGACTGCCGCCCCGCGGCACTTGCGGCGGAGAAAAATTGCCGGAGTGTTGCTTTTTGCGCGTTTTTGGCCCGGCAGGCCAATTCCGGCAAGCTTTATGCTCTAGGCAGTTCGCTTGGACCGTGGCAGACTTGAACACGACAAGTGCGGGCGCCGCATGGCGCGTCGCTACTGTTGCCGGTGGCAGGGAGCACCAAGTGGCAGACCAGATCCCGTTGCAGGGCGTCAAGGTAATGGTGATCGACGATTCGAACACGATACGCCGCAGCGCGGAGATCTTCCTGCTGCAGGCGGGGTGTACCGTCATCCTCGCCGAAGACGGCTTCGACGCGCTCGCGAAGATCGCCGATCACCAGCCGGACCTCGTGTTCGTCGACATCATGATGCCGAGGCTCGACGGCTACCAGACCTGCGCCCTCATCAAGAAGAACGCGAAATTCCAGCGCACGCCCGTGATCATGCTGTCGTCGAAGGACGGCCTGTTCGACCGCGCGCGCGGTCGCATGGTCGGCTCCGACCAGTACCTCACGAAGCCGTTCACCAAGGAGAGCCTCCTCAAGGCCGTGGCCGCGCACGTCAACCGCGCCGCCGCATGAGCCGCATGCGCACGGGGTCCGACCGTCATAGGCACGAGCAATGACCACCATACCAAGAGGCGAGGCGAGCGAACGCCGCAGCCTCGATGAAATGCGCGCGCCGTCCGCGGCGAGCGTCGTCGCGGGGGCGAAGAGACAGGGCGGGAAAATGTCCATAAAGAAAATACTGATCGTCGACGACTCGCCGACCGAGCGTCACGTGCTGAACGACATGCTTACGAAGTCCGGGTACGAAGTG
Source organism: Casimicrobiaceae bacterium (assembly GCA_035499955.1). Lineage (GTDB taxonomy): Bacteria > Pseudomonadota > Gammaproteobacteria > Burkholderiales > Casimicrobiaceae > VBCG01. The sequence goes on along the minus strand of DATJXV010000216.1, from coordinate 5,454 downwards.
GTCGCGAGCGACAACGGCGAGGACGCCATCCAGAAGGCGAAGTCGCTCAAGCCCGACCTGATACTCATGGACGTGGTGATGCCCGGCCTCAACGGCTTCCAGGCCACGCGCGCCATCAGCCGCGATCCGGACACGCGCGCGATCCCGATCATCCTGTGCACGTCGAAGAGCCAGGAGACCGACAAGATCTGGGGCATGCGGCAGGGTGCGCGCGACTACATCGTCAAGCCCGTCAACCGCGACGAGCTCCTCGAGAAGATTTCCGCGATCGGCTGAACAAACGACCATGGCCCGCGCCGCCAAGCTCGACCTTCGCACGTTCCAGCAGGAGCTCGCCTCCCGACTCGCGACCAAGACGGCCGCGCAGGTGGAGTCGTCGCGGCTCGGCCTGTCGTGCGGCGGCGACCGCTGGCTCATGCGGCTGGCCGACGCCGGCGAGGTGGTGACGATGCCGGACGTGGTGCCCGTCCCGCTCACGAAACCGTGGTACCTCGGCGTGGCGAACATCCGCGGCAACCTCTACAGCGTGATCGACTTCGCGCGCTACCTGGGGCGCGACACGCCGCCGGGCGAGCACCAGCAGCGGCTCGTCCTGTTCGGGCCGCGTGCCGGCGACATGAACGCGGGCCTCGTGGTCACGCGCGTGCTGGGCCTGCGCAACGTCGCGGAGCTCGCACCCGCGGCGCCGCCGCTCGACGTGCCCGCATGGTATGCGCAGCGCTGGATGGACGGCGACGGCAACGCCTGGCAGGAGATCGACCTCGCGGTCCTCGCCAAGGATCCCGCGTTCCTGCAGGTCGGACTTTGAAAGGGGGCGCGGCGATCGCGTCAAGGGAGAGAAGCTAAATGGCGCTCAAATTCGGGAAGCTCTTCGGCGGCGAGAAGGTCAAATCGCTCGGCGACGTCGAGCTCGACATGCCGACCACGCAGGTCAAGATGGTTCAGGGCGTGCAGACGGGCTACGACCCGCTCGCGTCGGTGTCGATCATGGAGCAGCTGCGCACCGCCACGGCGAGCATGCAGATGCCGAGGAAGCTGCCCTTCATCGGCAACCTGCCGGTGGTCAAGCAATTCCAGACGCTCGGCGCGCTGATGGTCGTGTTCCTTCTGTTCGCGGCGCTGATGGTGTACCTCGACAACCGGCAGTCGGCCCAGGGCGCGGCGGCATCGGCGACCGCGACCGAAATGCAAATGCTGTCGCAGCGACTCGCCCGCGGCAGCGCGCTCGCGGCGCAGGGCCAGGCCGGCGCGTTCGCCGCGGTGAAGGATAGCCGCGAACGCTTCAAGACGGACCTCGACGCGCTCGTGAGCGGCGGCAGTTCGCGCGGCGTGAGCCTCGACGCCGCGCAGGACGAGGCCACGCTCAAGCTCCTGTCCGAGGTCAAGACGCGCTGGGAGCGCGTGGACGCCGCGGCCGGGCGCCTCCTCGAGAACGAGACGAGCCTCACCTCGCTCGCCAAAGGCCTCGACGCGCTCAACACGGGCAACAACACCCTGCTGGACCTCGCGCAGCAGGCGAGCTCGCAGATCGCGCAGGGCGGCGGCAGCCTGCGGGAGATCGAGTACGCGAACCAGCTCGCGGTGCTGTCGCAGCGCATCGCCAAGAACGCCAACGCGCTCGCCTCCTCCGACGAGATCGACCCCGAGGTCGCCTTCCTGCTCGGCAAGGACAGCGGCACGTTCCGCGACATCCTGGGCGGGCTGCTGAAGGGCAGCGACACGCTGCGCCTTTCTCCCGTGCGCAGCGACGAGGCGCGGTTGACGCTCACCGACCTCACGAAGCGGTTCACCACGTACGAGGCCGGCACCAACGCCATCCTCGCCAACATGCCGAAGCTCGTCGTCGCCAAGCAGGCGGCGCGCAGCATCAATACCGACGCCGAGCCGCTGCTCCTCGACACGACCAAGCTTGCAGACAACTACGAGAACAACCCGTTCCGCAAGTGGACGGTGGTGATCGCCATCGTCTTCGCGGTGCTGGCGCTCGTCATGCTGGTGCTGCTCGGCAAGGTGTTCCTCGACGACGCGCGCGTCCGGGCACTCGAAAGCGAAGGCGAGAACAAGCGCAACCAGGAGGCCATTCTCCGGCTGCTCAACGAGATGGGCAACCTGGCCGATGGCGATCTCACGGTGCAGGCGTCGGTGACGGAGGACGTGACCGGCGCCATCGCCGACTCCATCAACTTCACCATCGAGGAATTGCGCACGCTGGTTCGCGGCATCAACTCGGCGACCGACCAGGTGACCAAGGCCACGCAGGAGACGCAGGCGATCTCGAATCGCCTCTACGAGGCTTCACAGCGGCAGAACCGCGAGATCCAGCAGGCCTCCGCCTCCGTGCTGCAGATGGCGCAGTCGATCAACGAGGTGTCGCAGACCGCCAACCAGTCGGCGCGCGTCGCACAGCAGTCGCTGGCGGCCGCCGAGAAGGGCGGCCAGGTGGTGCAGAACCAGATCGCCGGCATGAACGAGATCCGCACGCAGATCCAGGACACGTCGAAGCGCATCAAGCGCCTCGGCGAATCTTCGATGGAAATCGGCGAGATCGTCGAGCTCATCTCCGACATCACCGAGCAGACCAACGTGCTCGCCCTCAACGCCGCGATCCAGGCCGCGTCGGCCGGCGAAGCGGGGCGCGGCTTCACGGTCGTGGCGGAGGAAGTGCAGCGCCTCGCCGAGCGCTCGGGCGAGGCGACGAAGCAGATCGAGGCGATCGTCAAGACGATTCAGGCCGACACCCAGGACGCGGTGGCGGCCATGGAGAAGTCGACGGTCGGCGTGGTGGAAGGCACCAAGCTCTCCGATGCCGCGGGACAGGCGCTGACCGAGATCCAGAAGGTGTCGCGCGATCTCGCCGACCTCATCTCGCGCATCTCGGCGCAGACGCAGATGCAGTCGACGTCGGTCACCGACGTGACGCGCGGCATGCAGGGCATCCTCAAGATCACCGAGGAGACGACGGAGGGCACCAAGCAGACCAACGTGTCCATCGGCCAGCTCACGAAGCTCGCCGCGGAATTGCGCTCGTCGGTTGCAGGCTTCAAGGTTTAGCAGGGCAGGGATCGGGTATCTGGGATCAGAACGGTGGCCCGATTCCTGCTGTGACTTGACCGTTCTGACACCTGATGCCTGATACCTGATGCCTGATACCACCGACTTCGACCTCGGCCCGCTGTCGTGGGTGCAGGGGGAAATCGACCAGGCGCTGACGCGGGGGCTCGACTCGCTCGCGCAGTTCCGGGCCAATCCTTCCGACGGCACGACGCTCAAGCACGCCCGCATGCACGTCCACCAGGCGGCGGGCGCGATCCAGATGGTCGGCCTCGACGCCGTCGTCGCGTTCACGGACGAGCTCGAGCGTCAACTCGCGCGTCTCGAGGAGCTCAATCCCGACCAGGCCGCGGCCGCCTGCGACGTCGTCGATCGCGCTTGCCGCAAGCTCAAGATCTTCCTCGACGAGCTCGTCAACGGCGCCGCGCCGGTGCCGCTCAAGCTCTACCCCGAGTACGAAGCCATGCAGGCGGCACGCGGCGTGAAGGCGGCCGCGCCGACCGACCTTTTCTATCCCGACCTGAGTCCTCGCGCGCCGCGCCTGACGCAGCGCGAGGTGATCCCGCCCAACCGCATGCCGTCGTACCTCGTCAAGCAGCGCCGCCTCTACCAGCGCGGCCTCCTCGCGTGGCTGCGCGGCGACGAGGCCGGCGCCATCACGATGCGGGACGCGATCGCGGGGATCGAGGACATTACCTCGCAGGGAAGCCTGCGCGCGTTCTGGTGGACCGTAGGCGCGATGTTCGAGGGCTTGGTGGAGCGCGGGCTCGACGCCGGGTTCGGCGTGAAGCAGCTCTGCGCGCGCATCGACCTGCAGATACGGCGTGTCGCCGAGGGCAGCGCCAAGGTCGCCGACCGCCTGCGCCGCGAGGTGCTCTACTTCGTCGCGATCTGCGCGCCGGTGGGCCCGCAGGTGCAGGCCGTGCAGCGCGCGTTCAAGCTCTCGGGCCTCATCCCCTCGGCCGAGGTCCTGTCCGCCGATGTCGTGCGCCTGCAGCCGATCCTGCGCGAGGCGCGCGACCAGCTCGCGGGCGCCAAGGACGCCTGGCTCAAGGCGGCGTCGGGCCGCGCCGAGAATCTGGGCAAGCTCAAGCAGACGCTCGCCTCCGTGCACGCGAAGGCCGCCGACATCCACAACGGCGCCTTGATGAAGCTTACCGCGGCGCTGGTGGAGCGCCTGGAGAAGATGCCGGCGTCGGGCGTCCCGGAGCCGGTCGCGATGGAGTACGCCACGGCGCTCCTGCTTGCGGAGAGCGCGTTCGAAAACTATTCGAACCTGTCGGCGGATTTCCCGAAGCAGGTCGATGCGATGCTCGCGCGGCTGGACGCCGCCCGCCAGGGACGCGCCCCCGCGACGCCGGGCGCGCCGATGCTCGACGAGATGAGCAAGCGCGCACAGGAGCGCGTGCTGCTCGCGCAGGTGGGCCGCGAGATCCAGGTCAACCTGCGCCACATGGAGCAGGTGCTCGACGCCTTCTTCCGCGACAACACGAAGCGCGCCGACCTTGCCACGCTCGCCAAGGACAGCACGCAGATCCGCGGCGCGCTGCGCATCCTCGGCCTCTCCGACGCCGACCGCCTGCTCGATTTGTGCGAGCAGCAGATCGCGCAGTACGCCGACCCGCAGGCACCCGTCGGCAACGAAGATCTGGAGCTGCTCGCCGAGTCGCTGTCGGGGCTCGGCTTTTACATCGAAGCGGTCGAGCAGCAGCGGCCGGATCGCGACCGCCTCATCGCGCCGCTCATCGCGAAGCGCCTGGGCGAAGCCCCCGCGCCGGTCGAGCCGGAGCGCGACTCGGTGGAGGCTGCCGTCGAAGAGCTTCGCGCCGCGCTGCCGCAGCTCGTCGACGAGGTGCATCGCCAACCGAGCGACGCGGCCGCCCGCGAGGCGCTCAAGAAGAAGCTCGTCAGCCTGAAGGATGACGCCGACCTCATCGGCGATGCCGATCTCGCCGCGCAGGCCGAGGCGATCCTCCAGGAATTCGAGGCGGGCAACGCCGCCCGCCTCGCTGCGGCGGTGGACGCCATCGCCGACACGTCGGCGCCCGCACCCGAGATCTCCGAGGAGACGCAGCGGCTGCTGGCTACCGACGCGACGCAATTCGATCGTGAGCTCCTCGAGATCTATCTGTTCGAAGCGGCGGAAGTGCTGGAAGGGGTTGCCGCCAACCACAAGACGCTTCTCGAGAACCCCGGCGATCGCGAGGCCCTGCGCACGGTGCGACGCGGCTTCCACACGTTGAAGGGCAGCGGCCGCATGGTGGGCCTCACCGAGCTCGGCGAGTACGCCCACGATGTCGAGAAGATCTTCAACCGCCTGCTCGAGGAGGAGCGGCCGGTCACAACCGCCGTGCAGGCGCTGATCGGCGTCGCGCACAAGAGCTTCCGCGAATGGGTGGATGC
>DATJXV010000215.1:0-13369 GCA_035499955.1 Casimicrobiaceae bacterium | reverse complement strand
CGTCGACGCCGTAGCGGTGATCTCGGACGTCTTTGCGTGCGACGACCCTGTTGCGATCACGCGACGCGCGGCCGCGATTGCCGCATGCTTCACGGGGCACCCGACGGAGACCGCTGCATGAGCCGCAACGAGCAGCTCTTCGCGCGCGCCCAGCGCACGATACCGGGCGGCGTCAATTCCCCTGTTCGCGCGTTCCGGTCGGTGGGTGGGATCCCTCGCTTTTTCGTCCGCGGCGAAGGCGCGTACGTCTACGACGCCGACGGCATGCGCTACATCGACTACGTCGGCTCGTGGGGCCCGGCGATTCTCGGGCACGCTCACCCGGGCGTGGTGCGCGCGGTTCAGGAGGCCGCATCCCGCGGGCTGTCGTTCGGCGCGCCGACGGAGGCCGAGATCGAGCTCGCGGAAGCCCTGGCGCGCAGGCTGCCGTCGATCGAGCTCGTGCGGCTCGTCTCGTCCGGCACCGAGGCGACGATGTCGGCGCTGCGCCTCGCGCGCGGCCACACCGGCCGCGCCAGGATCCTCAAGTTCGAAGGCTGCTACCACGGCCACGGCGATAGCCTGCTCGTCAAGGCGGGCTCCGGCGCCCTGACCCTCGGGCAGCCTTCGTCGGCGGGCGTGCCGCCCGCCATCGCGGAGCTCACCGTCGTCGCGCCCTACAACGATCTTTCCGCGGCGCAAACCGCCTTCGCGGCCCATCGCGGCGAGATCGCCGCCGTGATCGTCGAGCCCGTCGCCGGCAACATGAACCTCGTGATGCCGAAGGCGGGCTTCCTCGAGGGTCTGCGCGCGCTCTGCGACCGCGAAGGCGCCGTGCTGATCTTCGACGAAGTGATGACGGGCTTTCGCGTGCATGCGCAAGGCGTGCAGGGCATGGCCGGCATCACGCCCGACCTCACGACACTCGGCAAGGTGATCGGCGGCGGCATGCCGGTCGGCGCGTTCGGCGGCAAGCGGGCGATCATGGAGAAGATCGCTCCGCTCGGACCCGTGTATCAGGCGGGTACGCTCTCCGGCAATCCGGTGGCGGTGGCCGCGGGGCTCGCGACACTCGCGGCCACCGAGGCGCCCGGCTTCTACGAGGCGCTCGCGCGCAAGACGCGGGCTTTCGTCGACGGGCTCGCCGCGGCGGCGAAAGGCGCGGGTGTCGACTTCTGCGCGCAGTCGGCAGGCGGCATGTTCGGGCTCTACTTCGCGCAGCGCGTTCCGGATTCGTACGACGCGGTCATGGCCTGCGACAAGGAGCGCTTCAACCGCTTCTTCCACGCCATGCTCGATGCGGGCGTGTACCTCGCGCCCTCCGCGTACGAAGCGGGCTTCGTGTCGGCTGCGCACTCCGACGACGACATCGCGCAGACGGTCCGCGCCGCCGAGGTCGCCTTCTCCAAGGTGTAATGCCCGAGTTACCCGACGTCGAGCTCTATTGCGAGGCGCTTGCGGCGCGCGTCGTAGGGTCGCCTCTGCTCAAGATCGTCCTGAAGAGCCCGTTCGTGCTGCGCACGGCGGTGCCGCCGCTCGATGCTCTGCAGGGCAGGCGGGTCAAGGCAGTGACCCGCCTGGGAAAGCGCGTCGTGTTCGAATTCGACGGCGACTACTTCCTCGTCCTGCATCTCATGATCGCCGGGCGCCTGCAGTGGATTCCCGAGGGCGGCAAGGCACCTTCGAAGATCACGCTCGCGCACCTTGCGTTCGAAAGCGGCACGCTCGCGCTCACCGAGGCCGGGACGCGCAGGCGCGCGTCGCTGCACGTGCTGCACGGGCGCGACGCGCTTGCTCCGTTCGACGCCGGCGGCCTCGAGGTCGTGCCCGCGACGCGCGACGCCTTCGCCGCGCGAATGCGAAGCGAAAGCCACACTCTGAAGTACGCGCTGACCGACCCGCGCCTTTTCAGCGGCATCGGCAACGCGTACTCGGACGAGATCCTGCATCGCGCGAAGCTTTCGCCGCTCGCGCTGTCGCAGAAGATCTCCGAGGAGGAGATGACACGGCTTTACGCGGCGGCCCGCGAGGTGCTCGCCGAGTGGACGGCGCGCCTGCGCGAGCAGGCGGCGGGTGCGTTTCCGGCGAAGGTCACGGCGTTCCGGCCCGATATGGCGGTGCACGGCCGCTTCGGACAGCCGTGCCCGGTGTGCGGCGCGCCGGTGCAGCGTATCGTGTACGCCGAAAACGAGGCGAACTATTGCGCGCGCTGCCAGACCCACGGCGTGGTGCTCGCCGACCGCGCGCTATCCCGGCTGTTGCACAAGTCCTTCCGGCGAACGCTGGAGGAAGGCTAGCGCTTGCGCTGGTCCACCGGCTCGGTGAGCCGCAGCTTGTTGACGTGCTGCGCATCCGGCGCGGCGCCGTCGGCGCGGCGGCCGAGGAAGTAGTCGCGCTGCCAGCCCGCCTTGCGCGTGGCCTGGTCGCCCGCGTTGAAGCGCTGCATGAAGTCGTCGCGGCGGCCCTTCCACGCCATCGCCTGCGCTTGCAATTCGGGATTGTCGGCGAGGTCGCGGATCACGGGCTCGGTTTCGGCGGCGGCATTCGCCTGTACCGGGAACACCATGCAGATGGGCTCGTCCTTGCTGAAGCGCACGCGTCCCGGGCGCGTCATCTGCCAGTTCATCGTGAACGGGTACGGCAGCCAGTCGGTCTCGATCACGCCGGTAAGCGGGGCGATGCCGTCCTTCGGCTGGTTGGTGGGACCCGTGGCCACGAGGTTCCAGCCCGGCTCGGTGCGAAAGAGGTAGGTGAGGTGGAACGTGACGATGCCGAACGCGAAGTGCGTGACGACGTACTGCGGGAGGCTCGTGAAGCCGTCGAGCGCGCGCAGCTGCACGTTGCGGGCGTGCGGGCCGCCGTCCCACGCCGCTTCGAAATCGCATACGCAAGCGATCTCCCAGCCGTGGGCGTTGGCGATCGCAAGCGGCAGGCAACGGTAGGCATGGCGATCGGGGATGCGGTCCATCCAGTTGCGCGACGGCGGTGCCGCTCGCAGTGGCAGCGGGTTGGGGCTTAGCGCGTAGCACTCGAGCTTCATGCCCTCAATTCTAGTGGCGCGAGCCGATTGCGCGGCGCGGGGCCGCTCCAAGCCACGAGCGTGGGGCTCATTTGCAACAATTTGGCGTAAACCGTTGTCCCATAACGCTTTCCGCGCTATTGCGGCACGCTGCCCCGTGCTAAAATACGCAACTTTTCCCTGAATAATCAAACGGTTTGGGCTTGGATATGACGGTTCGCAAGCGGCTTGGCGAGATCTTGATCGAGCGTGGCAAGCTCGATGCGGCCACGCTCGAGCGCGCGCTTCGCCTGCAGCAGGAGTCCGACGAGAAGTTGGGCGCTCTGCTGGTCACGCTCGGCGTGGTCGCCCAGCGCGACGTGGCCGACGCGCTCGCCGCGCAGCTCGCCTTGCCGCTGGTCGACGTCGCGAGCTACCCCGAGTTCCCGATCCTCGAGGAGCGCGTGTCCACGCGCTTCCTGCGCGAGACGCGCGTCCTGCCGCTGCGCGAGGACGACGCGGAGGTCGCGCTCGCGATGGCGGATCCGACCGACGAGTACACCATCGGCGCGTTCCAGATGGTCACGGGCCGCGCGGTGAGGCCGATGGTCGCGATCCCGAGCGAGCTCGAGGCCGCCTTCGAGCGCCTTTACGGCACGGGCAAGTCGGCGCAGAGCCAGGTGATCGGCGACGTCGAGACGCGCGTGGACGACCTCGCGTTCGACGCCGACGTGCAGCAATTGAAGGACCTCGCGTCCGAGGCGCCGGTCATCCGCCTCGTGAGCCTCCTGATCACCAACGCGCTCGACATGCGCGCCTCCGACATCCACGTCGAGCCGTTCGAGAACCGCCTTGCCGTGCGCTATCGCGTCGACGGCGTCTTGCACGACGTCGAGTCGCCGCCCAAGCGGCTCGCCGCGGCGGTGATCTCGCGCATCAAGATCATGGCGAACTTGGACATCGCCGAGCGCCGCCTGCCGCAGGACGGCCGCATCCGCCTGCGCGTGCAGGGCAAGGAGATCGACCTTCGCGTCTCGACCGTGCCGACGATGCACGGCGAATCCGTGGTGATGCGGATCCTCGACAAGGGCGGGGTTGCGCTCGACTTCGAGAAGCTGGGTTTCCTGCCCGACACGCTCAAGGTGTTCATCGACGTGCTGATGGAGCCGCACGGCATTTTGCTCGTGACGGGACCGACAGGCTCGGGCAAGACGACGACGCTCTACACCGCGCTCGACCGCCTCAACCAGCCCGACGTGAAGATCCTCACCGTGGAGGACCCCGTCGAGTACCAGATGGTCGGCATCAACCAGATCCAGGTGAAGCCGCAGATCGACCTCACGTTTGCCAACGCGCTGCGCTCGATCGTGCGCCAGGACCCCGACGTCATCATGATCGGCGAGATCCGCGACCTCGAGACGGCGCAGATCGCCGTCCAGTCGGCGCTCACCGGCCACCTCGTGCTGTCCACGGTGCACACCAACGATGCGGCCTCCACGGTGAACCGATTGCTCGACATGGGGGTCGAAGACTATCTGCTCACCTCCACGGTGATCGGCATCCTCGCGCAACGCCTCGTGCGCAAGCTGTGCCCGCATTGCAAGGAGCCGTACCAGGCGCTTCCGGAAATGGTCGACCAGCTTGGGCTCGCCAAGTTCGCGGGCACGCACGACGTCACGCTCCACCGCGCGAAGGGCTGCCCGCAGTGCGGCAACACGGGGTACACGGGACGTTTCTGCATCCTCGAAATGCTGCCCATGTCCGACCCCCTGCGCTCGCTCGTGATGAAGCACGCCACCTCGAGCGACCTCAAGGGGGAGGCGCAGCGCGAAGGCATGGTGTCGATGTACGAGGACGGCATGCGCAAGGCGCTCGCCGGCCACACGACGTTCGAGGAAGTGCTTCGCGTCACGCGCGAAGGTTGAGCCTGGTCCGGACCGACCACGTGCCCGTCTATCGCTACCGCGCTGTCGACACCGCTGGCCAGATCGCCGTCGGCGAGCTCGACGCCGCCAACGAAAACGAGATCGTCGACCGCTTGCGCGACAAGGGCTTGATGCCGATGCAGATCGCCCACGCCACGGGCGCCGCGCTCGCGACTCCGGGCGCGACCGCGGCCAAGCCGGGACATCGCCGCAGCCTGTTCGAGCCGAAGAGCGTCACGCGCGACCAGCTTCTCGCGCTCACCCGCGAGCTCGCCACACTGCTGCGCGCGGGTCTCACCCTCGACCGCGCGCTCGAGATCCTGATCGGCCTCGCGCCCACGCCCGCGGTGGCCACCCTCCTGCAGGGTGTGCGCGACGACGTGCGCGGCGGCAAGGCGCTGTCGCAGGCGCTCGATGCGCGGCGCGAGGTGTTCTCGCGCTTCTACGTCAACATCGTGCGCGCCGGCGAGGCGGGCGGCGCGCTGGGCGAGGTGCTGCAGCGCCTCGCCGACACGATGGAGCACAACAAGGAGCTGCGCGAGTCGGTGAAGTCGGCGCTGATCTACCCCTCGCTGCTCGTCATGGTCGCGGTGGTGTCGGTCGCGATCTTGCTCGTGTTCGTCGTGCCGCAGTTCGAATCGACGTTCGCTCAGGCGGGCAAGGCGCTGCCGATCCCCACGCTGGTCGTGGTGACGATCGGCAAGTTCATGCGTAACTGGTGGTGGGCGGTGGCGGCGGTCGCCTTTCTCGCGATCATGGGGTACCGCCGTCGCGGACGCGACCCCGCGATCCGCCGCGAGCGCGACGCGCGACGCCTTCGCATGCCGCTGCTCGGCGATCTTCTCGCGAAGGTCGAGACCGCGCGCTTCGGCCGCACGCTCGCCACGCTGCTGGGGAACGGCGTGACGCTCCTGTCCGGCATAGGCATCGTCAAGGAGACGATGACCAACACGGTCATGGCCGACGCGCTGGACGGTGTCGTCGCCAAGCTGCGCGAGGGCAAGGGCTTCGGGCGCCCGCTCGCCGAGACTGGCCTTTATCCCAGGCTCGCGACGCAGATGATCCTGGTGGGCGAGGAATCCGGCCGCCTCGAGGAGATGCTCACGCGCGTGGCCGACGTCTACGACCGCGAGGTGCAGGCCGCCATCAAGCGCTTCCTGGCGGTGTTGGAGCCCGCGCTCATCCTGTCGCTGGCGGTGCTGATCGGGGGCATCGTGTTCTCGATCCTGATGGGCGTCATGGGCATGAGCGAACTCGTGCTCTGATCGAGCGTCTTAATCATTTGCCCGCCTGGGCAAGGCCGGTTGTGTCGGGTCCCGGCGACAACGAGGAACGTCGAATCATGAAAATCCGGAACGGAGGCCGCCGCGCCGATCGCGGCATGACGCTGATCGAGATCCTGGTCGTGCTCGTGCTGCTCGGCATCGTAATGGGCATCGTCGCGGGGAACTTCATCGGCCAGGGCGAGGAGGCGAAGCGCAAGGCCGCCGCCATCGAGATCTCGCAGATCGGCAACACGCTCGATCTGTTCAAGCTCGAGGTGGGCCGCTACCCGACCACGCAGGAAGGGCTGCAGGCGCTGATCACGGCGCCCGCCGGCGTCAACAACTGGAACGGCCCGTACTGGAAGAAGGCCACGCTGCCCAAGGACCCGTGGGGCAACGAGTACAGGTACACGTCCCCGGGCGCCAAGGGACCCTACGACATCGTGTCGTACGGGGCTGACGGCAAGGAAGGCGGCGATGGTCCGAACAAGGACATCACCAATTAGGATGGACGGCCCCCACGCTCGCGTAAGTGCGCTGCTCGCTGCCCCCCGAGGGGGCGCATCAGCGGCTCGGGACGGCCCTTCGCCGCTGAGGTCGCGCCGATGAACAGCCAGGGCGTGACGCTGCTCGAACTCCTGATCGTGCTCGTGATCATCGCGTTCGTGACGGCCATCTCCATTCCGATCGTCAACGGCGTGTCGAACGCCGAGATGCGCAGCGCCGCGCGCCAGCTCGCTTCCGGCCTGCGCCTTGCGCGAAGCGAAGCCGTGTCGCAGCGGCGCGAGACGTTCCTCGTGATCGACCTCGCGGGCCGCCGCTTCAAGGTGGATCGCGACGCCAAGGAATACGCGCTGCCGCGCAACGTCGAATTGAAGCTTTTCACGGCGCAGAAGGACCTGGTCGACGACAAGGTCGGCTCGATCCGCTTCTATCCCGACGGCGGCAGCAACGGCGGCCGCATCACGCTCGGCGCGGGCGACCGCAAGTACGAGGTGGACGTCGACTGGCTCACCGGCCGCGTGGCGATCCTCGACTGATGAAGACGATGCGACACGCGCGCGGCTTTTCGCTCATCGAAGTGCTGGTCGCCTTCGTGATCATGGCGCTCGTGGCGACCGCGCTCTTCCGCCTCTTCTCGTCGTCGCTCAACAACGCCGCGGCGGCGGAGGAGTGGAGCCGCGCGCTGCAGGTCGCGGAGTCGCACCTCGCGAGCGCGGCGTCCACGCAGCCGCTCAAGGAAGCCACCGAGCGCGGCGACGACCTGAACGGGCGCGTGAAGTGGGAGGCCACGGTAGCGCCGTACGCCGCTGAGGGCGTCGATCCGGATCTCGAGCGCTCGTCCGAGGCGCTCGCCATGCGCATGTTCCGCATCACGGTCGAGGTGCGCTACGTGGGCGGCGACGGGCGCGAGCGCAGCTTCTCGCTGGCAACGATACGCATGGGCCCGAGGCTCACCACATGATGGGCGGGTCCGCACGCGCCGGCGGCTTCACGCTCATCGAGCTCCTGATCGCGCTCGGCCTGTTCGCGATCCTCTCGGGCATCCTGTTCGGCTCGCTTCGCCTGGCAGGACGCAGCACCGACGCCGGCGAGGAGAAGGCCCAGGCCACCGCGGGCATGCGACTGGCAGGCGACTACCTGCGCACGCAGCTCACCGCACAGCATCCGCAGCGCATGCGCAAGATGCTCGAGTTTCCACTGCTGTTCGGTGGCACGCGCGACGAGATGCGCTTCACGGCGCCGCTGCCGGGTCGCGTGGGCCTCGGCGGGATGTGGTACTACCGCCTCTCGGTGGCCCAGGTGCCGGGCAAGCAGAACACGGCGCTCGTGCTCGACCGCATGATTCCCGACCTCGATGCGCCGTCGATGCCGACGTTCGACAACGCCGAGCGCTCCGTGCTCGCCGACGACGTCAAGGCGATCAAGCTCTCTTACCTGGGCCGCGACCGCGGCTCGTCGCTCGACAACGCGCCTACGTGGCGCGGCAGCTGGGAGGATACGCAGCTCCTGCCGGTACTGATCCAGATCGAGGTGACGCCGCGCGACGGCGATCCGTGGCCGCCGTTGCTGATCGCGCCGCGCGCGTCGCCCGAGGCGGGCTGCCGCGCGTGGGATACGGTCCGCGGTCAATGCGTGGGCGCATAGCATGAACCCGCACGCTCGCGAAATTGCCTCGTTCGCCGCCGCCCGCCGCCTTCCGCATCGGCAACGGGGCATCGCCGTGATCATCGTGCTGTGGATCACGATCATGCTCACCGTGATCGCGAGCGGCTTCGCGTTCTCGATGCGAAGCGAGGCGTTGTCCGCCCGCAACTCGCTGTCGCTCGCCCAGGCGCGCAGCGCGGCCGACGGCGCCGTCGACCGCATGGCCTTCGAGCTGTCGCGGCCGCGCATGGCTTCGGCGTGGGCGAGCGACGGCCAGCCGCACTCCTGGAGCGACGGCGACGTCCGCATCACCGCCACCGCGGTGGACGAGTCGGCGCGCATCGACCTCAACGCCGCGCCCGACACGCTGCTCAAGGGCCTCATCGAGAACGTCGGCGGCGCCGATCCCGACACCTCCGCGAAGATCGTCGACGCGATCCTCGACTGGAAGGATCCCGACGACATCAAGCGGCCGAACGGCGCCGAGGAAGCCGACTACCGCCAGGCGGGGCTTCCGCAGAAGCCCGCGAACGGGCCTTTCGAGACGGTCGACGAGCTGTCGCGGGTCATGTACATGACGCCCGCGATCTACGCCCGGATTGCGGACAGCCTCACGGTGCAGTCGCGCCAGCCGGGCATCAACGCCCAGCTCGCGTCCCGCAACGTCCTGCTCGCGCTGCCCTCGGCCACGCCCGAGCAGGTCGACGCGTACCTCGACCAGCGTGCGCAGGCGCTGGCCGCGAAGCTGCCGGTGCCGCCCTTCGTTCCGGCGCAGAGTTTCGCCGCGGGCGCCGTTCCCGTGTGGCGCATCCGCGCGATTGCCAGCGCGCCCGATGGTGTAACCTTCGTGCGCGATGCGGTGGTCCGCCCCTCGGGCGACGGGCGCCGCCCGCTGCTCATCCTCAACTGGCAGGAAGGAACGACGGTCGCCGCTCCGGCCGCGCTCACGTCCTCCACCGGCAGCGACACGAAGCAATCCGACGCGCGACCATGGCCGACCGCGAATTGACGCTGCCTTCCTACGGCGCACGGCTGCGCGCACTCGCGCGCCGCAGCGGCGCGGCGGGCTTTTTCGCCTGGTGGACGCGCGAGATCGCGGCGGTGATGCCCGCTGCGCCGCTCGCCGCGCTCGAGCGGCGAAGGATGCGCCCCGTCGTCGTCTTCGCCGCCGATCAGGCGACGCTGTGGCGGCCGGCCATGGAAGACGGCAGGCCCGTCATGCGCGCGGGCGCGACCATTGCGCTTGCGGGCGATGCGGCGGCTGCCGCGGCCGAAGGCCGCAGCGCCATGGCCAGGCTCACGGCCCCCGGGGCGGGCGCGCCCCGCGTGGCCGTCAGCCTCTCGCCGCAGGACGTGCTGCGCAAGCGCATCGTGTTGCCGGCGGCGGTGGAGGAGAACCTCGCGCAGGTGCTCGCCTACGACCTCGACCGGCATACGCCGTTCAAGCCCGAGGAGCTCTATTTCGACGCAGTCGTCGTCGATCGGAGTCCGGCGCGCAACACGGTGACGGTCGACCTCGCGGCGGTTCGCCGCCACGTCGTCGATGTCGCGCTGCGCCACGTCGCATCCTGGGGCGCGGAAGTCTCCGCGGTCGTGCCCGAACCGCCCGAGCGCGCCAGTCGATCGCGCCTCAACCTGCTCCCGCCGGAAGCGCGCACGTCCGGCTCGGCCCTGTTGCGATGGCAATTCTGGGTACCGGCGCTTCTGCTGCTCGCGATGGCGGCCGCGGCGGTGGCGATTCCGCTGTGGCAGAAGCGCGAGTACGTGCTGCAGCTCGCCGGGCAGGCCGACCAGGCTCGAGCGCGCGCCGCTATTTCCGAGACGCTGCGCGCGGAGCTCAACGCCCGTGTGGCCGACTACAACTTCGCCCTCGAGAGGAAGTACGCCTTCCCGGGCTCGCTCGCCGTCGTCGACACGGTAAGCAAGGTGCTGCCCGACGATACTTGGCTCACCCAGTTCGAGCTGAAGAGCATGGCCAAGGGCAAGGACGTCCAGCGCGAGCTCGCGCTGCGCGGCGAGACCTCGAACGCCGGTCGCCTCGTGCAGCTGTTCGAGGAGTCGCAAATGTTCACGCAGGCGGCGCAGCGCGGGCCGACCACCAAGATCCAGCCGGGACCCGGCGAGATCTTCGACTTTGGCGCGCAGCTGAAGCAGCGGGCGTCGCCGCCGCCGCTCATGCTGACGGTCTCGGACGCTGCGCCGGCGCCTGCCGCGACAGCTCCCGCGGCGGCGCCTTCGCCCGCGGCGGCCCCTGCGACTTCTCCCGCCTCACCCGCGGTCCCGCCGCCCGTGCCGGCCGCGGCCCCGAAGGCGGGCGTCCCGTCGGCGCCGCCTCAGGCAGCCCCGCCGCCGCCTGCCGCGCCTGCCGTCCCGATGCAACCGGCCGCGGCCTCGGCTCCGCCGATGCCCGCGACCGCGCCGCAGGCGCCGTCGCCCGCGATCGAGAGCAACGACACCGGGCGGCCCTCCAATCTTCTGCGAGGCCGGCAATGACGCCCGCGGCGATCGCTCGCCTCAAGCCCGCGCATCAGCGCACGCTCGCCGTGGCGCTGCTCGCCGCGGCCGCCCTCGCGGTGCTCGCGATCGTGCTCGGACCGATCGTTCTGCTGCACCGCCACTACGACGCCGCGATCGACGACCTGACGGACCGCCTCGAGCGCTACCGGCGCGTGGCGGCGCAGGCGCCAGAGCTGCGCCATGCGCTCGACATCATGAAGGAGAAGGACGGCCGCCGCTTCTACCTCAAGAACACGGCGCCCAATCTCGCCGGCGCCGAGCTCGCCGATCTCGTGCGCAGCGCCATCGAGAACAACGGCGGGCGCATCACGACGAGCCAGAACCCGGGCCCGCGCGACGAAGGAACGTTCCGCCAGCTGACGGTGAACGTGCAGTTCTTCGCCACCACGCCGGCGCTCGCGAAGATCCTCCAGGCGCTCGACACTCAGGTGCCGTACCTGATCGTGGATAACATCTCGATCCGGCCGCTGAACGCGTTCCGCGGCTTCAAGCCCGCGCCGGGGCAGGAGCCCGAGAACAACGTCCAGCTCGACGTCTCGGCGCTCGCCTATCCCGAGCCGACGCGCGCGCCGGCGCCCGCGAAGTGAACTGAAGGAGCGTGATGAACAGCCTGCAGACCTCGATGCGCGGCGCCCTCGTCTGGATCGCCCCCTTCGCCGTGCTCGCGCTGCTCCTGCTCTGGCAAACCGACTGGGGCCGCGCCTTCGGTCGCACGCCGCCCGCCGAGACCGCCATCGCGCCGCAGCCGCTGTCGCTCTCCCTGCTGCCCGAGTATCAGCCGTCGGCCCCGCCCGACTCGACCCGCGACGCGGTCGAGCGCACCCTGTTCAACCCGACGCGCAGGCCGGCGCCCACGGCGGTCGCCGACGCGGCCAAGCCGAAGCTGCAGCGCGGGCAGTTCACGCTGTCGGGCACGCTCGTGGTCGACGGCAAGGCGACCGCGTTCCTGCGCGAGGTCAGCGGCGGCAAGTCGCGCCGGGTGGCGCAGGGCGAGACCGTCAACGGCATGGTCATCAGCGAAATCCGTCCCGACCGCGTTCGCCTCACCGTCGGCGACGAGAGCGAAGACCTCATCCTCAAGGTCGCGACCGGTCCCAAGACCACGATCCAGCCGGTCGCGCCGGGTCCGATCACGGCCAGCGCAGCGCCCGCCGGCGCGCCGCCGCCGACTCCCGCCGTGGCGCAGGCGCGCGACGTCTCGGCGATTCTTGCCGAGCGCCGCCGCGTGGCGCGGGCGCAGGAGCTCGCGGCGCAGGGGCTGCCGCCGGGGTCGCCCCTCCCGCAGGTGCAGCCGAGCGCGCCCGTGACCGGCAGCGTCCCGCCGCCGCCGACCGTCGACCCCAACAGCGGCGACCCAGGCTGGCAGGCCGTGTACCAGCGGATGCAGCAGCCGCGCGGCCGATGATGCCCCTCATGCATAATCGCCGGCCGTTGGCGCCTGCCACGACAACCCCGACCACGGGCAACCCACAACAACGATGACTCAACGACCCTCGAATCGAGCGGCGGCCATTTGCGCGCTGCCGCTCATCCTGGCCGCGTGCCAGGCGCCCGCCCCGGCGCCCGACGGGCCGCCGCCCAAGGGACCGACCATGGCGCGCGGGTCGCCACCCTTGACGCCCGCGACCGCGGACGCGGCTGCCGGGGCCGCCGCCGGGATGCCGACCACGCAGGAGAGGCTTCAGGCTTACCTCTACAAGGGCACGGGCGTGATGGTGAAGGGGCAGCCGCAGGGCGGCGGGATGCCGGCCGCGCCGGCGGTCCAGCCCGTCGCGGGCGGCGCGAGCGTGCTCAACTTCGAAGGCGCCGACCTGCGCGAGGTCGTGCGCACGATCCTGGGCGACCTGCTGAACGAGCCGTACACGATCGACCCCGCGGTCGGCGGCACCGTGACGCTGCGCACTTCCGGCGGCATCCCGCGCGAGGCACTGCCGGCGACGCTCGAGACGCTGCTTCGCATGAACGGCGCGACGATGATCAAGAGCGGCGGCCTCTACCTCGTCGTGCCGCAGGCGGCCGCCGTGCGCGGCAACGTGACGCCGCAGCTCGGCAACAGCTCGCGCTCGCTGCCGCCCGGGTTCTCCGTGCAGATCGTGCCGCTCCGATACGTGGGCGTGCGCGAGATGCTGCGCGTGCTCGAGCCCTTCGCGCGCGACGCGCAGGCGGTGCGGCCCGACGAGCTGCGCAACATGCTGATCCTGTCGGGCACGGAGCGCGAGCTCCGTCATCTGATGGACACCATCGACATGTTCGACGTCGACTGGATGGCGGGCATGTCGGCCGGCGTGTTCACGCTGCAGAACTCGGACGTGAAGCAGGTGATGACCGAGCTCGAGAAGATCGTCGGCGACCGCAACACGAGCCCCATCACCGGCATCCTCAAGATCGTGCCTATCGAGCGCATGAACGCGCTCCTCGTGGTCACGCCGCAGCCCGCGTACCTCGAGGAAGTCAAGAAGTGGATCGAGCGGCTCGACAAGGGCGGCGAGGGCGGCGGGCCGCAGTTCTACGTCTACTACCTGCAGAACACGCGCGCG